>CAZWMK010000006.1:1829-45489 GCA_964635065.1 uncultured Sphingomonadaceae bacterium
GGCGACGCCAACAGCAGCTACAACAACTGGGGCGACAATGTGAACGCGGCGTGGACCCCGTTCGGCGTGATCTCGCCGCATCTCGATGCGAACGGCAAGCCGCAGCAGTGGATCGTCGACGAGTTCGAGCAGTATAATGGTCGTTCGGCCGATAATTTCGATCCCGAAAACGACGGCCATGTGAAGGTGCCGGACGGCCTGACCGCCCGCCGCGCCATCGGCGACAATGCCCGCGAATATTACACCAAGCAGTTCAAGCGTGACCATACTCAGGTCAGCGACAGCGAACTGATGGACGCGCTGGTTTACAATGTGTTCCCGAACTTCGCGCCGTGGGGCGGCTTCATGCCGAACATCGTCTATCGCTGGAAGACGTGGACCGACCCCGACCACTGCATCATGGAAGTGCGTGTGCTGGCCCGTGTCGCCCCCGGCGAACCGCGTCCGCGCTCGGTGCCGTGCAACTTCCTGCGCGAGGACCAGAAATGGACCGAAGCGAAGGAGCTCGGCATCCTCGGTGATGTGTTCGAGCAGGACATGGACAACCTGCCGTTCGTGCAGGAAGGCCTGAAGTGCTCGCCCAACAACCGCGTTGAACTGGGCGATTATCAGGAAATCCGCATCCGCCAGTTCCACCAGACCATCGACAAGTATCTGGCGAAATAAGGCGGGCGAAAGCCCGGACAAAGGAAAGGGCGCGTTGCCGGTGGCAGCGCGCCCTGTTCTTTTGCGGTGGGCGGTACGGGACGGACGCCCCGCACCGCAGCCATGCTTACATCGGGTGAACGTCGCCGTTCCACTTGAAGAAGCCGCCCGACTTTTCCGGGGTCAGTCCGGCAATCACGTTACGGATGCCGCTGGCGCTTTCTGCAGGGGTGATTTCGGCTTCGGGGCCGCCCATGTCGGTCTTGACCCAGCCCGGATGGACGACAGCCGAGATGATGTTGCGGTCCTTGAGGTCGATCGCGAAGATCTGCGAGATGCGGTTCAGCGCGATCTTGGCCGAGGCATAGCCATAGAAGCCGCCATAGGGCCAGGTCGAAGCAGCCAGCTGGCTGGTCACCGACATGATGCGCGCGCCGTTTGCCGCCTTTTCAAGGTTCGGCAGGAAGGCTTCGACAACGCGGAACGGACCGATCGCCATGATGCGGAAGGCTTCGAGCCATTCATTGGTGTCGATGTTGCCCAGCGCCTGATTTTCCCCGGCAACGATGCCGGCATTGTTGATCAGGATGTCGATCGGGGTGTCGGCACCGATTTCGGCGGCACAGGCCTTGATCGAGGCTTCATCGCCCACATCCATGGCGTGCACGGTAAGCTTGCCGCCCGAAGCTTTTGCCACTTCGTTCAGCTTGTCAGCCTTGGCCGGGGTGCGGACGCAAGCAAAAACGCGATCGCCAGCCTCGGCATACTGGCGGGCCATTTCAAGACCGATGCCGCGGTTGCAACCGGTAATCAGGACGTTCGCCATATCTTTCCTCCCTAGTTGGATAATGGACGTTCAGAAAAACGCCGGATCATGTGATCCGGCGCATGATGCGGGCAGGCGTCAGACGCCTGCACGAATGACGGGCATATGCTCGGCGCCGGGGCCTTCTTCGGGCACCGCCACTTCGATCCAGCCCTCGGCGGTCTCGCGCGCTTCGAAGGTCTTGAGCGGGCGGTAAGGTGCGCCGCCAAGGCACTTGCCTGATGCCAGTTCAAAACGTGCGCCGTGCAGCGGGCAGATCACCGATCCTTTGCGGATGCGGCCTTCTTCCAGTGTGGCGCTGGCATGGGTGCAGCGGTTGATCACGGCATAGATCTGACCCTCGTTGCGACAGACGAGGACGGGCCAGCCGTTCAGTTCGACGGGAATGCTCTGACCATCGGCCAGATCGGCAGCCTGAACGGCTTTGAGAAAGTTTTCGCTCATGGTTTTTGCGTGCTATCCAAGGATATAGAATGATAGGCTGCCAGTGTGACGACCGTCAGCCCGTATGACAATGGCGACAAATACTAGGCTTGCGTCCAAGATACCAGAAAAAGAGCGGAGAGGGCGTGCGGTTTTCAACTGCGTCTGCGGGCAGCCAGCTGCTGCGACAAAAGCAGGAGCGCCAGGCTCGCTACCAACAGGCAGAAGCTGATACCCAGCACGGCGCGCACACTTCCATCCGAGACCGCGAAGGAGGCAAGAACCGGGCCGGATGCGCTGCCGAACAATTGCGCCGGACTGATCAGCATCGCGGCGCGCCGGCTCGGATCGAGGCGGATGAGATAGGGCATCTGGAACGGCGGTGCGAACATCCAGCACAGGCCAATGATGGCGACGGCTGCAATGAACGCAGGTCCGGGCGGCGCGAAAGCAAGGATGGCGAGCGCACAGATCAGGGCGATCAGGCTGCCGCGCAGGGCCGTGGTGTCGTCTAGGCGCGTCGCAAAGACCGAGGCTGTCAGACCACCGACGATCTGGCAGGCAAAGGCGGCCGATACGATCAGGCCGGTCATGCCCGCCGACAGGCCGCTTTCCCGCGCATAGGGTGCCATATACGCCCAAAGGCCCATGACGCCGGCGATGTGCAGGGCGACGACGACCAGGCCGAGCAGGCCGAGCGGGCTGGACTGGTTTCGAGCCGGGCGTGTTTCTGCCGGCGCGGATGCTCTGGCGGTTGCGCCGGGCAGCGGACTGTAGGCGCGCGGCATGAACAGCAGCAGCGGTATAATCTGCACCGCGCCAAGCGCGATCAGACAGGCATAGGCGCCCGTGCTTCCGAAGCGCGGCAATATGAAGCCTGACAGGAGCGACGACAGCAACAGCGAGGCCACGGCCTGTGCGGTCGAATAAATGGCGAATAGCCGGGCAGGGACGGCGCCACGCGCGAACATGCCGACGAGCAGCCACATCAGTACCCCGGTGCTGAGGCCGTTGACGATGCGGACCGCCTGCAGCGCGACGCCGGCAAGCTGCATGGTCGCCAGATTGGCAAGAATCGCGGCAAGGACGGCAATCCCGGCCTTCAGCCGCAGATGCTGCGCGGAAAAGCGGGCGCTGGCAAAGGTGGAGGCGAGGCCCATGCTCAGGGCCTCGATGGTAGCGGTCTGCCCGATCTGCTCGATCGTCAGGCGGCCTTCTGCTTCAAGTGTGCCAAGCAGCAGGGTTTGCAGGCCCGGCACGACACCGCCGGAAATGGCGATGCATATGATCGCCGCCGTCGCCAGACGCGACAGGGCTGCGTCGCCGGATCCGGGCAGGGCACCGGTTGCAGATGGGGCGGATGTCACCTCACCTGTCTCCGGCGCGCTGCGTGTCTGGAGGAGCTATGCGCAGATTCAGCCTTCGGTCTTGGGCGTGAACTGGCGCTTGATGCTCTTGGCAAGCGACCAGCGGTGCACTTCCGACGGACCGTCGTAGATGCGGAAGGCGCGGATTTCACGGAAGGCCTGTTCGACGACGGTGTCGCGGGTCACGCCCGTACCGCCCATCACCTGCACGCTGCGATCGGCGATCCGGAACAGTGCTTCCGAGACGGCGACCTTCGCCATGCTCGATTCGCGGGTCCCCTTTTCACCTGAATCGAGAACGCCGGCACACCAGTCGATCATCAGTTCGGCCTGCTTCAGGTCGAGGAGATTGTCGGCCAGCATGAAGCCGACGCCTTCATGGTCGACGATCGGTTTGCCAAAGGCCATGCGCTTGCAGGCATATTCGGAAGCGATGTCGTGCGCGCGCTTGGCGGTGCCCCACCAGCGCATGCAGTGCGTGAGACGTGCAGGCGCGAGGCGTACCTGCGCATATTTGAAGCCTTCGTCGAGCTCGCCGAGGATCTGTTCGGCCGAGACACGGACGTTTTCCAGCTTCACCACGGCGTGACCGCCGGGCATCGAGCTGTCGATAGTGTCGAGGATGCGTTCGATCGAGATGCCGGGCGTGTCCATCGAGGCGAGGAACATCGTCGCGCTCTTGCCGGTGCGCGCCATGATGATGCCAAAGCCCGCGCCTTCGCCACCGGTGATGAAAGTCTTGCGACCATTGATCACCCAGTGATTGCCGTCCTGCGTTGCTGTCGTCGCCAGCATCGAAGGATCGGCACCCGCGCCGCCATCGGGTTCGGTCATCAGGAAGGCCGAACGGCAGATGCCCGCGGCCAACGGCTTCAGATATTGTTCTTTCTGCTCTGCGGTCGCGATCTTTTCCAGCATGTGCATGTTGCCTTCGTCGGGCGCCATGCAGTTCATCGCCACCGGACCGAGCGGCGAATAGCCGCAGGCGCGGAACGCGCGGGCGATCTGGCGATGATTGAGCCCAAGGCCGCCGAAGGCCGTTCCGACGTGCGGCGCCAGCAGGCCCGCCTTGCGCGCATGATCCTGAAGTTCCTTGACGAGACTTTCGGCCGGGCCATGGCCCTTGTTGGCGCGCGGGTCCTTTTCATAAGGAATCACGACATCGCGGATGAAGGCGTCAATTTTTTCGATCAGGGCGTCAATGTCGATGCCGTTGTCCGTCGTTCCGCTCATACAACCTCCGGTGTGACGCCCCTGGTTCCGGGCGCCTTTTCATCAAATGATCCGAACAGCGCGCTTCTGATGGCATGGCGCGCGCCTGCCACCTAGCTTTTTTAAGAGTCCTATTGCAGATGCGAAAAAGAGTTTAGTGCAATCTGAACAGCAATAGATCATTGGCACCAATTATGAACATGCGCCCAATCGCACAGGGCTTGCTAACTGATGAAGCACAGCCTCGCCTGATCGGCGGCCGGAACCTCGCCACCGGTCGTATCGTCTTCCCCATGCCGAGTGGCGGCGAAGCGGCGCTTTACGAGCCGTATCCGCTCAAGCGTACCGGTACGCTCTGGTCTTATACGGTCCAGCGTTTTGCACCGAAATCGCCCCCCTATGCCGGCCCGCAGCCGTTTGAACCCTTTGCGGTCGGCTATGTCGAACTGTCTGGCGAGGTCATCGTCGAGTCGCGGCTGATCGACATTCCCTTCGACCAGCTGAAGATCGGCATGCCGCTTCAGATGGTGCTGGAGCCGTTCAGCACCGATACGGACGGCAATGCCGTCTATACCTACGCATTTGCACCGGCACAGGAGGCTTAAGCCATGACGGATGTATTCATCGTCGGCATCGGCATTCACCCCTTTGGCCGCACCGACGGCATGTCGGGGCTTGATCAGGGCATCTACGCCGCGCGTCAGGCGCTGTCAGACGCTGGCGTCGACTGGGCTGACATGCAGTTTGCCTATGGTGGCTCTGATGCCGCGGGCAAGGCCGACACCATGGTCAACCAGATGGGTCTGACCGGGCTTCAGTTCATCAATGTTGCCAATGGTTGCGCCACGGGCGGTTCGGCACTGTTCGGTGCCTATTCCGCGATCAAGTCGGGTGATTTCGACATCGGCATGGCGGTCGGTTTTGACAAGCATCCGCGCGGCGCTTTCGACCCGCGCCCGGCCGACTGGGGCCTGCCAGAATGGTATGGTGAAACCGGCATGATGCTGACGACCCAGTTCTTCGCAATGAAGTTGCAGCGTTACATGGCGCAATATGGCATTTCGCCGCTGACGCTGGCGCGCGTTGCTGAAAAGGCGTTCATCAATGGCTCGCTGGCCGAACATGCCTGGCGTCGCCAGCCGGTCGACATCGAGACGATCATGACGTCGCAGATGGTCAATGATCCGCTGACCAAGTTCATGTTCTGCTCGCCGGCTGAAGGTGGTGTTTCCTTGATTCTGGCGAACGAACGCAAGGCGCGCCAGCTGGGCCGTCCGATGGTACGCCTGAAGGCCGCTGCCGTTCGCACGCGTCCGCCCGGCTCGTTCGAGGTCTTCTCGCCCGCACTCGACATCGACCGTGGTCTGTCGCCGACGCACCTTGCTTCGAAGGCGGCATTTGAAATGGCAGGTATCGGCCCCGAAGACGTCGATGTCGCGCAGTTGCAGGATACCGAATCGGGTGCCGAAATCATGCACATGGCCGAAAACGGTTTCTGCAAGGACGGCGATCAGGAAAAATGGCTGGCCGAAGGCTGGACGAAGCTGGGCGGCAAGCTGCCGATCAATACCGATGGCGGCTGCCTTGCCTGCGGCGAGCCGATCGGTGCATCAGGCCTGCGCCAGGTTTACGAAAACGTCGTGCAGTTACGGGGGCATGCCGGTACGCGTCAGGCGAAGGACAATGCCAAGGTGGCCTACAGCCATGTTTATGGCGCACCGGGCCTGTCGGGCGTCACCATCCTCGAACGCTGAGCGCTCACGCTGTCATTCCAGATCAGAATATAGGGTCGCATACCGATCATGGACATTCGCTTTTCCGATGAAGATCTCGCGTTTCGCGATGAAGTGCGTGCCTTTCTCGACACGCATCTGACGGCCGACCTGCGCGAAGGCGCGCATGCTTCGACGGCGGCATTCGTCGAGCCTGACATTGGTCTGAAATGGCAGCGCATCCTTCATGAAAAAGGCTGGCTCGCCTATAACTGGCCGAAGGAATATGGCGGCCCGGGCTGGACGCCGGTGCAGCGTTACCTGTTCGAAAAGGAACTGGCACTGGCCGGGGCGCCTGCGCTTCCGGTGCTCGGCCTGAAACTTGTCGGGCCGGTGATTTACACCTTCGGCACGGACGAGCAGAAGGCCAAGTTCCTGCCGCGTATCCTGAGCGGCGAGGATTACTGGTGTCAGGGCTTCTCCGAACCGGGTTCGGGTTCCGACCTTGCCAATCTCCAGACGCGCGCCGAACTCAAGGACGGCAAATATGTCGTCAACGGCACCAAGATCTGGACGACGCAGGGCCATCACGCCAACTGGATCTTCTGCCTTGTCCGCACCGATCCGACCGTGCGCCCGCAGGCGGGCATCAGTTTCCTTCTGATCGATATCCGCCAGCCGGGCTTCAGCATTTCGCCGATCGTGACCCTGGCAGGCGATCATGAAGTCAACCAGGTGTTCTTCGACGATGTCGTGTCGGATGCCGATAATCTGGTCGGCGCGCCGGGGCAGGGCTGGGCGATTGCCAAGTTCCTGCTGGAAAACGAACGCAGCAGCAGCTGTTTTGCGCCCGAACTCATGGCGCAGCTCGACCGGATCGAACAGGCGGCAGCCAGCGAGCCGACGGGTGATGGCGGCGTGATGATCGACGATCCGGTGTTCATGGCGCGTGTCGCCCGCACCCGTCTTGAAATCGAAGCGCTCGAAATGACCGAGTTCCGCATTCTCGCCGAACTGGCGCAGGGGCGGGCACCCGGGCCGCAGACGTCGATGCTGAAGGCGCTGGCTTCGTCGCTGCACAAGGACGTTGGTCAGCTGGCCGTCGATCTGTATGGCACGGCTGGTCTGCAACTGCCCGCGGAACGTCCGCTTTACGGCCCCGAAGTCGGCGCGCCTGTCCACAGCAAGGACGCACAACTCGCCGGTCCACGCTATCTCAACAACCTGGCGTGGACGATTTTCGGCGGTACGAACGAAATCCAGTATAATATCATTGCCAAGACCGTCCTTGGTCTGTGATGAAGGCAGCAAGGACAGCAATCTAGATTGAGTGGGGAGAAGCCATGCAACTGAGCCGTGAGCAATTGTTGCGCGCCTTTCGTCAGATGCGCACCATCCGCGCGTTCGAAGAGCGTCTCGACGTCGAAATCAAGACCGGTGAAATCGCCGGCTTCACGCATCTTTATCATGGTCAGGAAGCCGCCGCCGTTGGCGTCTGCGAAAATCTGACCGACGAGGATTACATCATCTCGACCCACCGCGGTCACGGCCATTGCATCGCCAAGGGCTGCGACGTGAAGGGCATGATGAAGGAAATCTACGGCCGCAAGGATGGCCTTTGCGGCGGCAAGGCCGGCTCGATGCACATTGCCGACATCAACAAGGGCATGCTCGGCGCCAACGGCATCGTCGGCGCGGGCGCCCCGATTGCGGTCGGTGCGGCGGTTGCGGCCAAGCTTGACGGCAAGGGCCGTGTCTCGATCGCCTTTTCGGGCGACGGCGCCTGCAACCAGGGCACGACCTTCGAAGCCATGAACATGGCGGTCGTCCTTAAGGTTCCTGCGATTTTCGTGTTCGAAAACAACCATTATTCCGAACATACCGGCGTGGATTACGCGGTCGGCTCGAAGGACATCGCAGGCCGTGCCGAAGCGTTCGGCATGCGCGTGTGGCGGGCCAATGGCTCGAACTTCTTTGAAGCCTATGAGACGATGCGCGAAGTCATCGAATATTGCCGTGCAGGCAATGGTCCGGCTGCGGTCGAACTCGATACCGAGCGCTTCGGCGGTCACTTCGTCGGCGATCCCGAACGCTATCGCGGTCCGGGTGAGCACAAGCGCATCCGTGAAGAACGCGATCCGCTGAAACATTTCCGTGAACGCGTGACGGCAGCGGGCCTCCTCAGCCATGGCGAACTCGACAAGGTCGAGGAAGAGGTCATGTCGCTGATCGAGGAATCGGTGCAGGAAGCCAAGACCGGCCCGGTGCCGGCACCTGAAGACGTGCTCACCAACGTCTACGCACGCTACTGAGGGGAGGGACGCGAAAATGGCAATCATGACGATTCGTGAAGCGATCAACACCACGCTTCATCAGGAAATGGCGCGCGATCCCAATGTCATCTGCCTTGGCGAAGACATTGTCGGCGGCATGGGTTCCGCTGGCGGCCCCGAAGCCATCGGTGGTATCTGGAGCACGACGCAGGGTCTTTACGACAAGTTCGGCGCAGGCCGCGTGATCGACACCCCGATTAGCGAAAGCGCTATCATCGGCGCCGCCGCCGGTGCCGCGCTGGCCGGCAAGCGTCCGGTCGCCGAGCTGATGTTCGCTGACTTCGTGGGCGTCTGCCTTGACCAGCTGTGGAACCAGATGGCGAAGTTCCGCTACATGTTCGGCGGCAAGACAAACTGTCCGGCGGTTGTCCGCCTGATCTACGGCGCGGGCATGAATGCTGCCGCCCAGCATAGTCAGGCGGTTTATCCGCTCCTGACTGCGCTGCCTGGTCTCAAGGTCGTCATGCCGACCAATCCGGCTGACGCCATGGGCATGCTGCGCGAAGCGATCCGTGGCGATGATCCTGTCATGTTCTTCGAACACAAGGCGATGTATCAGGTGAAGGGCGAAGTCCCGGATGGCGACTTCGTGGTGCCCTTCGGTCACGCCCGCCTGACGCGCGAAGGAAAGGACGCCACCATCGTCGCATGCGGTGCCATGGTGAATGTTGCCGAACGCACGGCTGATGCGCTGGCCAAGGAAGGCATCAGCTGCGACGTGCTCGATCTGCGTACGACCAGCCCGCTCGATGAAGAAGCGATCATCGACAGCGTCGAAGCGACCGGTCGCCTGATCGTTGTCGATGAAGCGCCGCCGCGCTGCTCGGTTGCCACCGACATCTCGGCACTGGTTGCCAGCAAGGCCTTTGCGGCGCTCAAGGCACCGATCGAAATGGTTACGGCTCCGCATACGCCGATCCCGTTCGCGCGCGAACTGGAACGTGCCTATCTGCCCAATCCTGCCAAGGTCGAAGCGGCTGTCCGCAAGACCCTGGCCTATCGCTGAGCGAGGACGGGATGGCGAACAAGATTACAGCATTCACGATGCCCAAATGGGGCATCGAAATGGCCGAAGGCCTGCTGGCCGAATGGATGGTCAAGGAAGGCGACGCCATCGCCAAGGAACAGACGATGGCGCTTGTCGAAACCGACAAGATCACCAACGAACTTCAGGCTGACGTCGACGGCGTGATGCGTCGTATCCTCGTCGAGGCTGGCGGCACCTATCCGGTTGGCGCCTTGCTGGCCGTTGTGGCTGATGCCGATGCTACCGACGCTGAAATCGATGCTTTTGTCGCGACCTTCAAGCCGGCTGATACCGCATTCGCCAATGCCGATGCCCCGGCTGCACCCGCCCCTGCGGCTGCAGCGCCGGCCCCGGTTGCAGCGCCTGCTGCCGCGTCCGCTCCGGTTCTGGCCCCGGCCATTCCGGAAGACGCGCTGATCAGCCCGCAGGCCCGCATCCGCGCGCAGGAACTTGGCGTTGATGTGACGAAGATCACGGGATCAGGCCGCAATGGCCGGATTACCTTGCAGGACGTCGATCAGGCGGCGAAGCCGGCTGCGCCCGCGCGTGCTGCTGCCCCGGTTTCGGTTGCGGCTACGACTGCCCCGGTCGAATCCTTCTACGCCTCGCCGATGGCGAACCGTCTGGCGGTGCTGCACAGTGTCGACTTGTCGGAAGTGACCGGCACCGGCCCGCGCGGTCGCATCTGCAAGGCCGATGTGCTGGCGCAGGTGAAGGCGCCGGTCGCAGCGGTGGCTGCCCCGGTGCCGTCGGGCGAAGTCGAAGTGATCAAGATGTCGCCGATGCGCCGCACCATTGCGCGGCGTCTGACCGAATCGAAGCAGAACGTGCCGCACTTCTATGTGCGTGTGCGTGTTCGTACCGACAAGCTGGTCGAATTCCGCCGCGTGGCCAATCTAGTGTCCGGCCAGAAGGCCAGCATCAACGACTATCTCGTCCGCGCCTGTGCGCTGGCGTTGCGTCAGGTGCCCGATGTCAACGTGCAGGTGCATGGCAACGAGATTCACCGCTATCCCAATGCGGACATCTCGATCGCCGTTGCCACCGAAAAGGGGCTTATCACCCCGATCGTGCGCGCTGCCGACCTGAAGTCGGTGAATGACATTGCCCGCGAAACCAAGGAACTGATCGCCAAGGCGCAGGCTGGCAAGCTTCAGCCGCATGAATTCGATGGTGGCACGTTCTCGCTCTCGAACCTTGGCATGTATGGTATCGACCAGTTCGACGCCATCATCAATCCGCCGCAGGGCGCGATCATGGCGGTTGGCGCCGTGCAGCCGCAGGCGGTCGAAGAAGATGGCGCGATCTTCATGGTGCCGATGATGCAGATCTCGGTGTCGTTCGATCATCGTGCGATCGACGGTGCGGTGGGTGCGAAGTTTGCGGCCGCTGTGCGCGAGCTGATCGAAAATCCCGAAAAATTGTTCTGAGCCAACAGGTTCAGACGCGAAAACAAGAAAGGAGCAGGCGCTGGTTGCCTGCTCCTTTCTTATGTCTGTCGCGCGGCGGTGATCAGCTGTGCCGTGTCAGTGCTTCAAGGCCGCTGGCATAGAAGCGGGCAAGATAGTCAATCAGCGGTTCAAGATCACGGGCCCTGTACAGGCCGCGCGTCCGTACCGGCAGCAGCCCAGGGTCCTGCACGACATAGATTAGCGAGGATTCGATGATGTAGACACCAAGATAGACGTCGGCTTCGGCAACGTCGGGTAGAAGTGCGCGACATTTGTCGGCAAAATTATCGCCGACATCGGCAAGTGCGCGCAAATTGCCCAGCATCTCATCTTCGGCATAGGCGTTCATCAGTCTGGAAATCAGCCGCATGTAATTGCGCCAGCCTTCATCGGGATGGAGGGCGAAGGTCACCATCGTCCGGACAAAGGCGGAGATCAGGTTCTGCAAGGTGGCAGGCCCGTCCTGCGCGAGGGCAGAGGCGAGGTTGGCTTCCGTCGCGGCAGCCAGTTCATCGACGCGGCGCTGGACGACGTGACGGATCAGTTCTTCCTTGGTCTTGAAATAATAGCTCATCAAGCCAAGGTTGACATCGGCGGTGTCGGCAATGTCCCGCAGGGTCGCGCCATAATAGCCGCGCTTGGAAAACACCTCTTCCGCTGCGTCGAGCAGCGCCGTCCGACGCGCGCCCTTGGCTTTTTTTGGCGCTTTGACGCGCCCTGTGACGGCCATTTCAGACGTCGGCATCTTGGTCATATCCCCCTCCCTTGCAGGGTCGTGGCGTTCATAGACGGTGTCAGCCGCACTGGCAAATCGCGGGCAGTGGCATAGGCTACCCCACCAAAAGAATAGCCGCAGCGCCCCTTGTTTGGACAAATGACAAGGATATGATCGCCAAACAATGATACTGGTCAACCAGCAAAGCGCGCCGGCGAGGCGAATGGGGAGTGGATTGCCGTGACGGAGACGTCTTTCGATCTTGTTGCCGAGGTGCGCGATTTGTGCGCGCGGCGCGATATACTGGACGCAGTTCACAATTACATGCGTGGTCAGGACCGGCTTGATCCGGCTGTGCAGCGCAAGGCGTTTCACGATGACGCTCATGTCGATTGCGGCCTGTTTGCGGGCGGGCCTGACGATTATGTGCGCTTTGCGCAGGGTTTTCTTGCCGACTGCAAGGGGAGCCAGCATCTGATCGGTCAGGTGCAGATCCGTGTCGATGGCGATGTTGCCGATGGCGAAGTCTATTTCATGGCCTGGCACCGCATCGTCGAGGACGGCGCCGATAAGGATCTGATCATGGGTGGTCGCTATGTCGACCGTTATGCGTGCCGCAACGGGGTGTGGAAAATCGCGCGCCGCCGCGAACTGATCGACTGGGCGCGCACCGATCCGGCAGCGGATGGGGTGCTGCAACAGATGACGCAGCTTTATCCGGGCGGTCGTTACGGGGCCGATTTCAGCGAACAGCGGAACTGGCCGGCCTGAGTGTGGCAGGCTGGCAAATGCATGGGGAGAAGATGATGGGTAACAGGTTGCAAGACAAGGTCGTGGTGATTCTCGGCGCTTCGGGCGCGTCAAGCATGGGCGCGGCCACGGCGCGGCGCTTTGCGCAGGAAGGCGCAAAGCTGGTGCTCGCTGCCCGCCGCTTCGACAAGGTCAAGGAAATTGCCGACACGGTCGGTGCCGAGGCCGTGGCTGCCGACATCACGAACGAAGATGATCTGAAGGCGCTGTTTGCGCATGCCATCGGTCGGTTCGGCAAGGTCGATGTCGCGATCAATTATGCCGGCATCAACTCGCAGGCGCCGATCACCGAGTTGACGAGGGAAGACCTCGAAGCGCAGTGCGCGGTCCATTTCGTCGGGACGGGGCTGTTCTTCAAGCATGCGGCGCTCAACATGAAGAATGGCGGCTCGATCATCACGGCTTCGTCCTTGACGGGTCTTGTCGCGCCTCCGGGCCTGGCGGCTTATTCGGGCTCGAAGCGCGGTGCCGATCAGATGGTCCGTGTGGCAGCCGGCGAACTGGGGGCAATGGGCATCCGTGTCAATTCAATCGCGCCGGGCTTCACGCGCTCGGAAATGACCGAAGGCTATTTTGCGCTGCCGACGCTGGAGGGGGCGTTCATCCGTGAAATTCCGCTAGGACGTCTGGGTACCGTGGAGGATATTGCCAATACGGCGCTGTGGCTCGCATCAGACGAGTCGCGTTCGACGACAGGCCAGGTGATCGATGTCACCAGCGGTCAGTCGTTGAGGCGCACGCCGACAATGGAAGAAATGATGCGCTGATCAACGAATCAGTGTGGTTGAGGAGTAAAGCAATGACCGTCGAGACTTTTCTTGGGAAAGTCGCCGCCGAACTGGACCCGCCGGTTCGGGGCGATCCGATCACCTCCGAACGCTACTATTCGAAAGAATGGATGCAGAAGGAGTGGGAAACCGTATGGACCCGCGTTTGGCATATCGGCGGTCTTGCATCCGATCTTCAGGATGAAGGCGATTACATCACGCATAATTTCATGCGTGAATCCATCCTGATGATCAAACAGGCCGACGGCAGTGTCAAAGCCTTCTACAACAGCTGCCTGCATCGCGGAAACCGGCTGGTATGGTCGGAAATCGGTGGTGCGCCGGCGATTACCTGTTCCTATCATGGCTGGCGCTGGGCGCCCGATGGCCGCTTGATCGAAGCGCAGGACGCCGAGGATTTCCCGCAGGGCAATCCATGCGATCATGTCCGTCTGAATGAAGTCGCCTGCGAAGTCTGGGGCGGTTTTGTCTGGTTCAACATGGACAAGAACGCCAAACCGCTCAAGGAATGGCTCGCTCCGCTGACCGATATTCTTGCCGGCTACCAGATGGAAACGCAAAAGCGCGTCATGTATCTGACCGCCGAAGTCGACTGCAACTGGAAGATCATTCGCGATAACTTCAACGAATCATACCATTTGCCGACGCTTCATCCCGAACTGGCGACCTTTATCGACGACGATTATACCGATACTGTCTTCGAGATGTATCCAAGCGGCCACAATCGCATGGTGCAAAAGGGCTGCATCCCGTCCGCGCGCGCCGACGTGCCGGACGCCATGCAGGCGCCGCTCGACGACATTCTGAAGGAATGGGATCTCCGTCCGGCCGATTTCGAAGGTCGCGCCCGCGAAGCGCGCAAGGCCGTGCAGGAGGCCAAGCGCCGCCTTGGCCCGGCACGTGGCTTCAAGCATTTCGAAACGCTGAACGACAGCCAGCTGACCGATTATTATCACCACACGCTGTGGCCGAACCTGACCTTCACCATGAGCCCGGACGGCTTCCAGATCCTGCGTTCGGAACCGCACCCGACCGACCCGGAAAAGTGTATCTTCGATCACTGGTTCTTCATGCCGCCGGTTGAAGGCCGGACCGAAGTGATGACGCCGCTTGGCATGCGCCCTTATGCCGATGCCGAACGCGAATATCCCAAAGCTGGCGAATCGCTCGGCTTTGTCGCCGACCAGGATCTCAGCATCATCACGGGACAGCAGCAGGGCCTGCACTCGCGCGGCTATACTGGCGGCATCCTGTCGAATCAGGAAAAGCGCATCCAGCGTTTCCACGAAATCCTGAACGATCACATCGAAGGCCGCGTCTGAGGCATCGGTCGATCATCAAACATGATTATGAGCCTGCGCCCATTGGCGCAGGCTCTTCTACTGGAGAAGAGCATGGGACGTTTGGAAGGCAAATGCGCATTGGTTCTGGGCGCAGCAGGGCATGACAATATGGGGCAGACCATCGCCCAGCGCCTGACCGATGAAGGGGCACGCGTTGTCGTGGCGGGCCGCAACATGGCGATCCTTGAAGAGTTCGCCAAGAAGATCAACGGCTTTGCCGTGAAGTGCGACATTACCAAGCGCGATGACGTCTTTAACATGGTCGCGTTTGCCAAGGAAAAGCTGGGTGCGATCGACATCGCCGTGAATGCGACCGGCTGGGGCCTGCTGACCGGTTTCCTTGAAACCACCGAAGAAGAATTCGACCAGATGAGCGCGCTGTCCTTCAAGGGGCCGTTCATGATGATGCAGGCCTTGATCCCGGCGATGCGTCGTGGCGGCTCGTTCATGCAGATCAGTTCGGCGACCGCCAAGATCATGCTGAACGATCATGCCGCCTATATGGGCGCCAAGGCCGGCGCCGATCATCTGGTGCGGATCGCGGCGCATGAATTTGGCCATCTTGGCCTGCGCTTCAACTCGATCTCGCCGGGGCTGACGGAATCGCCAATGACGGCCGCGCACATGGCGGTGCCGGGCCTGACCGAAGCCTTCCTGCCGGGTTATCCGCTGGGCCGCATCGGCACGCAGGAGGATATTGCCGCCGCCGTTGTCTGGCTGGCGTCGGACGAATGCTTCATGACTGGCGAAAATCTGCAAGTGAACGGTGGTCTGACATTGCGCCAGAACCCGACGCGCGAGCAGGTGGCTGAATCGATTGCCAAAGCGGCCCAGGCTGCGGGCTGAAGCATAACAGGGGAGGACAGGCCATGACTTATGCAACGCGCAAGATCGCCCTTGCTGCGGGCGTGATGCCCGAGTTTACACCCGAACAGACCATCGCCGCCGCTGCCAAGGGCGGCTGGGATGCGGTCGGTATCTGGGTGGAGCCGGGCGAATGGACCGACGCGACGACGCGCCGCGTGAAGCAGGCCCTGTCTGATCATGCCATTCCGGCTGTCGATGTCGAAGTACTGTGGATCAAGCCGGGGGCGTCGAACCCCGACCATTTCCGCACGCTCGACATTGGCGCCGAAGTGGGTGCGCCCAATGCACTGGTCGTCAGCTCCGACCCCGACATGGGGGCGACCATCGCGAAATATGCCGAGTTGTGCGAACATGGCCGCACGCTTGGCATGCGCGTGTCACTTGAATTCGGCATGTTCACCAATGTCCAGACGATCGATCAGGCGCTGGCGGTGATCAAGGCGGCTGATAATCCGGCGGCGGCGCTGCTGGTCGATCCGATCCATCTGTCGCGTTCGGGTGGGTCGCCGGCGGATGTTGCACGCGTGCCGCGCGAATTGTTCGCCTATGCCCAGTTCTGCGATGCGGTGGCCAAGGGGCCGGACCCGCATGATTTCGACGCGATTATCGCGGAAGCGGTCGACGGGCGCTTGCAAACCGGAGAAGGAGCCTTGCCGCTCAAGGAGCTGCTCGATGTCATGCCTGCCGATATTGTTTACAGCATCGAACTGCGTTCGAAGCCGTTGCGTGACAATTATCCCGACCCCATCGAACGGTCGCAGGTGACGGCTGCGATCACGCGACGCTTCCTTGCGGGGCTCGATGCGCAGCGCGCGGGCTCGGGGGCCTGACGATGGAGGTCAAGCGCCTCGATCATGTCAACATCAAGGCGGTCGATCTTGTCGAGACGGTCGCCTTCTACACGCACTGGCTTGGACTGACGCCGGGTCCCATTCCCGGCATGGAGCATCGGCGCGACCATCTGATGTGGCTGCATGACAGCAGTGGGGCGCCGATCCTGCATGTCGGCACGGTCGATCTCGGCATTGTCACGAACCGCCCGCCCTCACGCGGCGGTCCGGACGTGACGACGGGCGCGCTCGATCATGTCGCGCTGGAATGCACCGGGCATGACGAGATGATCGCCCGCCTTGAGGCGGCTGATCATCCGCACTGGCGCAATGAAGTGCCGGGCGTGCAGCTGCGGCAAATCTTCATGGTGGATCCAAACGGCGTTCTGCTCGAGCTCAATTTTCGCGGCGGTGCCTGAAATCAGGCCGTCGCTGTGGATCGGGCCGCGATAATGGCGGCAACCTGCTGCGTATCGAGATAATAGGGCACGATCTCGGCGATCAGGCCATCATGCAGTCGGAAACTTTCTGCAATGCGGATCTTTTCACCGTCCGCCGTGATCAGGCTGAGCAGCGCCACGACATGATCGTCGCCGCTCGTCATGCCGTGCACTTCAAAACCTACCGCGCCGATCAGACCGAGCGCCTTTTCAAACAGTGGACGAAGCGAATCGCGCCCGCGATAGGTGCCGCCATGCGGCAGGCTGGCAGGAATGAAGATCGAAAAATCTTCGGTTAAAAGCGCCTTGGTGGCCGCCTCGTCCCCCTGCCCTGCGGCTGCGTAAAGTGCCTGTACCGTGGCAAGGTTGCGTGCGTTGGCATCGGTCATTTTTCTTGTGTCCTATCCTATTGTGCATATGGGCCGACTGTCTGCGCCAGCTTTTCCCGTGCAGCAATGAAAAAGTCAGTCAGACCAATTTTTGCTTTGCATGTAACGCGCGTCTTATATTAGCCTTCCCCTCTGCGGCTGACCCTAAACGTCGCATCCTGCGGAAAGTCGCAGAGATATTGCAGCACGGCGTCAGCTAATAAGGATTGCCCACTAGAGGGCGAAAAGCGCACGGGCGACGTGCGCGGGGGAGGTCTGTGTGACAGAAAAAGTGCTGCAGTGCGATGTGCTGGTGGTCGGGACCGGGGCGGCGGGCCTGACGGCGGCAGTGTCGGCGCGCAAAGGCGGGCTGGACGTGCTGATCGTCGAGAAAGAGGCCGTCTATGGTGGCACAACAGCGACATCAGGGGGTGTTTTGTGGGTGCCAGGAAATCGGCACGGACAGGCCGTGGCGGCGGCAACGGGCGTGGAAGAAACGCCCGAAAAGGCACGCAGCTATCTTGAAGCCGAGGCCGGCAATTACGGCGAGCCGGCGCGCATCGACGCCTATCTGCGCTATGGCCCGGCAATGGTCGATTACATGGAAGCCGAGACCGAAGTGAAGTTCTACGGCATGGCCTACCCCGACTATCATTCGGAGCACCCCGCCGCCTCGTCGGTGCGATCGCTCGGCACGGTCGATTATCAGGCAAGCACGATGGGACCCCATCTTGCAACACTGAAAAACCAGTTGCCGCAGACACTGTTCCTTGGTCTTGCCGTCGGATCGAGCGTCGAGATGAAGGCGTTCATGGCCGCAGGGCGATCGTTCAAGGCGATGCTGCAGGTTGGCAAGCGCATGCTGTCGCATTTCGGCGATCTGATCCGTTATGGCCGCAGCGAACAGATGGTGCGCGGCCGGGCACTCATCGGGCGTCTGGCACGGACGGCGTTCGATCTTGGCATCCCGCTTTGGCTGTCGTCGCCTGTGCGCACCCTGGTCCCCGGCGAGGGCGGGCGGGTCGTGGGTGCCATTATCGACAGGGCCGATGGTCCGGTACGTGTCGAGGCGCGCCGTGGCGTCATTCTGGCCACGGGCGGCTATGCCAATGACGATGCACGCCGCGCTGCGACATATCCCGCGCCGGCAGGCCGCATGGAGCATCGCTCGCCCGCCAATGACGGCAACACGGGGGACGGCATCCGCATGGCGGAAAGCGTCGGCGGCGCATTCAATGGCCATGTCGGCCAGCCCGCGGCCTGGATGCCAGTGTCCTACATTCCGGGGCGGTCGGGCAGTGAGGGGGTCTGGCCGCATCTGGTCGACCGGCAGAAGCCGGGTTTCATCATGGTGACACAAAAGGGCCGGCGCTTTGGCGATGAATCAGCGGCCTATACCGATCTTGTCCCCGCGCTGATCAATGCCTGCGCCGCCGAGGGCGCAACCGAAGCATCGGCGTGGATGATCGCCGATGCGCGCGGTGTGCGGCGCTGGGGCATCGGCTACGCTCGTCCCTTCCCGGTTCCGCATGGCCATCATCTGCGGTCGGGCTATTTGCTGCGTGCTGATACTCTGGCCGAACTTGCGACGAAAACCGGCATTGATGCCGCAGGGCTGGAAGAGACGGTACAGCGTTTCAACAGCCATGCCGCACAGGGGCAGGATCCAGATTTCGGGCGCGGGCAGCGCGTCTATGACCTGTATCAGGGCGACGAGGAGCAAAAGCCCAACCCCTGTCTTGCACCGCTCGTCGAAGGTCCATTTTACGCGGTCCGCATCATGGCGAGCGAAATCGGTACTTTCGCGGGCCTGAAAACCGATGCCTGTGCCCGTGTGCTGAATGAAGCGGGGCAGCCGGTGCCGGGGCTTTATGCCGTGGGCAATGATCAGGCGAGCGTGTTCGGCGGGGCCTATCCGGGTGCGGGCGCGACATTGGGGCCGGCAATGACCTTCGGCTGGATCGCCGGACGTCACATCGCGGGCCTGCATCCCGAGGACTGATGCGGCAAACCGTGCATGAACGGTTGCAGACGTCGCCGTGATGATGAACCATGGCGACAAGGCGGCACTGCGACTGCCGGTCAACAGTGGCTTGGGAACAGGATGCCTGCGTTATGCGTGATTATGACGTTATCGTGATCGGGGCGGGCGGTGCCGGGCTTGCCGCGACGGCCGAAGCCGCGCGCGCGGGCGCACGGGTGCTGCTGGTTGAAGCAGCCGGAAAAACCGGCGGCTCGACCGCTCTGTCAGGCGGTGTATTCTATGCGGCTGGAACCGATGTCCAGCGCGCGAAGGGCATAGATGGCGACACACCCGACGCGATGTTCCATTATTACATGACGCTTAATCAGTATAAGCTCGACCCTGCGCTGGTACGGCGGCTGTGCGACGATGCGCCAGTTGCGCTGGCATGGCTGCAATCGCTGGGTGTGACCTTCGCACCTGATGACCTTTATGCGTCGGGAGTCGACAAGATCGCGCGTGGCCACCGCGCGACCGGCATGGGGGAGGCGATTGCACGCGCGCTGGAAGGCGCGTTCAGCGGCCATGCGGTCGATGTCGCGCTGAAGACCCGGGTGCGCAGTCTCGTGATGGAAAATGGCCGGGTGTGCGGTATCGACATCGATGGTGACCGCATCACTGCTAATGCCGTGGTCATTGCCACGGGCGGCTTTGGCGCTAACAGCGACAAGCTGGCGACACATTACCCGGATGCGACGCGGCATGGAGATTTGCACTGGTATATCGGTGCGCGCGAATGTCAGGGCGATGGCCTCGACATGGGCGTGACCGCAGGCGCAGGCGTGGGGGGCCATAATCTTGGCCTGCTGCTCGTCACGCCGGGCTTTGCGCAGGATCTTGAAACCTATCTGCCCGGCTGGCTGATGTTCGTGAACCGCAGCGGCCTGCGCTTCATCGACGAAACCATTGAATATTCGGTGCTGGCATCGGCGCTCAACGAGCAGCCGGGGCAGGAATGTTTTGCCATCTTCGACGAAAATGCGCGCAAGGCGGCCCGCACCACTGCCTATCGCCCGGCACCAAACTGGACAGCCGATCGTCTGGCCGAACTGACAGCGCAAGGCTATATCACGGCCGCGCCGACGCTTGCTGCACTGGCCGGCAAGCTGGGCATTGCGGCGGATGGGCTGGTGGCAACGGCTGCACGCTACAATGATCATGCCGCGATGCAACATGACGCCTCCTTCTTCAAGCCGTCCGCCATGTTGCGGCCGGTTGCGACCGGTCCCTTCTATGCTGCGCGGGTCAGGGCGGCGATCATCTGCTGGACCGGTTGCGGCCTGCGGATCGATACCGATGCGCATGTGCTTGATCAGGCAGGGCGGCCCATTGCCGGGCTTTACGCCGCAGGCGAGACGACCAGCGGCATGTTCGGTGCCTGCTATGCCGCAGGCGGTGCATCGATTGCCAATGCCGTAGTCTATGGACGAATCGCCGGACGGAATGCCGCGCGCGAACGGGTGGCGGGATAAGCGGAAAGGGCCGGATTGTGATCGAAGTACAGACCTTGCCCGACCGGCTGACCATCGGCGGATCGCTGCTTCATGCTGCGCAGCAATTCGTGCAGCATGATGCGCTGATCTATGACGGGCGGCGCGCCGATTATGCCGGGCTGGCTGCCGAAGTGACAGCGCGGGCGCGCGGTCTGCTGGGCTTTGGCGTCAGGCCGGGTGATCATGTTGGCATTCTCATGCCCAATGGCTGGGACCATGTGATCCTGTTTTATGCAGCCGCGCTGATCGGGGCGCGCGTCGTGCTGCTGAATGCCCGCTACCGGGCGGATGACCTGGCGTTTGTCATTCCGTGGGCCGACCTCGACTGGTTGGCGATTGGCAGCCAGGCGCGCGAGCATGCCGATTACCGCACCATGCTGACAGACGTCTTTCCGGCGCTTTCAGCCTGGGATGGCCAGACCGACCTCGCGCTTGAAGAGGCGCCGAGACTGCGCAAGATACTCAATTTCGGGGATGACCGCGCCGGTCGCTGGCCAGATGCCACAACGCTTGATGCGCGTGCGGCCGATATCGATGCGGCAACCGTCATGCACCATGCGGCCAGCGTGAAGCCCGATGACGTTGCGCTGATGATGTTCAGTTCGGGAACGACGGCACGGCCGAAATGCTGCATGCTGTCGCACCGGATGCTGGCAGACACGGGCGCGGCTTTTGCAGTCCGTTTCGAGATGTCGGCGGCGGACCGCATTTTCGATCCCTTGCCCTTGTTCCATATGTCGACGGTGCTGCCGATGGCGGCCTGTCGCACGGTTGGCGCCTGTTTCATCGGCATGGGCCATTTCGAGCCGGGCGAGGCGATCAGCCTTTTGCAGGACGAGCGGGCGACGATCGCCTACATGGCCTTTCCGACGCTGGTGGCGGCTGTGGTCGCCCACCCTGACTTTCCGGCCTATGACCAGCGCCACCTGCGCATCAACCATGTTGTTGGTCCGACCGATCTTTTGCGCCGTTATCTTGGGCTGTTTCCGGGGGCGCTTCCGGTCAACAGCTATGGTCTGACCGAGGCGACGGGTGTGCCCTGCTACACGCCCTTGTCCGATCCGCCCGAACTGATGCTGGAAACCAGTGGCATTCCCTTCCCCGGCATGGCGGTACGCATCGTCGATGCCGTGACCGGGCTGCCTGTGGAGGATGGCGTGCCGGGGGAAATCCAGCTCAAGGGCTTTTGCCTCTTCGCCGGCTATTACCGCGACGAAGCCGCGACGCGTGCCGTGATGACCGACGACGGCTGGCTGAAAACCGGAGATCGTGGCCGAATCCATCCAACCGGCCGCCTGGTTTATGAAGGCCGGATCAAGGACATGCTCAAGATCGGCGGTGAAAATGTCGCGGCCATCGAGATCGAGAGTTTTCTGGCCAATCATCCGGCGATACGCATGGCGCAGGTGGTGGGTGTGCCTGACGATCATCTGATGGAAGTCGCCTGCGCCTATCTTGAGCTGGAGGACGGGGCGACGATCACTGCCGAGGAGGTGGTGCGCTTCTGTGCCGGCAAGATCGCAAGCTACAAGATCCCGCGCTATGTCCGTTTCGTCGACACATGGCCGATGAGTGCGACCAAGGTGCAGAAATACCTCTTGCGCCAGACCTTTGAACCCGTCGACAAGCTGGATGTGGCAGCCATTGTGCGTGCGGCGCAGGCATGATGACTGCGGATCGGGGAAAAGGGGATTCAGTGTGAGCAAGGGCAGCGCGGCAGGCGGTGGCGCGCCGGTGGCATGGCGTCGGCGCAAGGATCAGCGGCCAGCCGAGATTCTCGCGGCAGCGCGGCAGTTGCTGGAGGAGGATGGTGTCGAAGGCGCCTCCATGGCCCGCATTGCGAAAGCGGCGGGGGTCTCTGAGGCGACTGTCTATAAATATTTTGAAAACAAGCAGGAATTGCTGAACAATGTCCTGCGCGATTGGGCGATGCCCTATATCGAAACCATGGCGGCGGAATTCGCGCACGTCACGGGCGTTCAGTCTCGGTTGCGGCTGATCGCGATGCGCTATTTGCGCAGCATGGGCGAAACGCCGAAGCTGCACCGGGTCTATTATCAGGAACTGCGCTGGTCGGATTATCAGGGCTCGCTGCTGCACAAGCTCAACCAGCGTTTTGCGAAAACGGTCACGACCGCCGTCGAGGACGGAATCCGCGATGGCGAGTTGCGGCCCGATGTCGACCCCAGTCATGTCCGTGACATGCTGTTCGGCGGACTTGAGCATATCGCCATGCGGACCAGCTTCGTCGGACGGCCGATCGACATCGAGAATGAAGCCGCGCGTTTTGTCGATCTTATCCTGCGTGGCGCCGAAGTGCGTCCGGCGGCGCCAGTGCCAGCGCCCGCCGGCCCTGATCCGCTGGCCCGTCTCGAGGCGCTGGTGACGCGGCTGGAACGCGTTTTGCCAGACGACGACAATGAACCTTCCATGCCATCATGACGGGAACTCCATGACCAGCGTCGCGCCCGAAACGACTGCCAGCCGGACAGCCGAGCCAGAAGCCAGCGCGCCGCCCTATTCGCGGCGTTATGCATGGTATGTCGTCGGTGTCCTGATGCTGGTTTACACCACCGGTTTTATCGACCGGCAGGTGCTGAACCTTCTCGTCGGGCCGATCAAGGCGAGCTATGCGCTGAGCGATGTCGAGATCAGCCTGTTGCAGGGGCTGTCGTTCATGTCGGCCTATGTGCTGATGAGCCCGGTGTTCGGTCGCTGGGTCGATGTCGGCAACCGGCGCAATATTCTGGTCGGTGCGGCAGTCGCATGGAGTCTGTTCACCGTCGCCTGCGGTCTGGCGCGCAATTATTTCAGTCTCTTTGTCGCCCGCGTGGGGGTCGGCGGCACCGAAGCCGGGCTGGTGCCGGCGTCCTGGTCGATCATTGCCGATTATTTCACGCCCAAGGACATGGCGCGCGCGTTCAGCGTCTATCTCATGGGGCCCTATATTGGTGGCGGGCTGGCGCTGGTGTTCGGGGGCTTGCTGCTGAAGGCGCTGGGCGGCGCGGATGGCCCGCCGATCATGGGTTTCGAGCCGTGGCAAATGACCTTCATCGTGATCGGCTTGCCGGGCGTTTTTCTCGCACTGCTGCTGTTTACCGTGCGCGAACCGGTGCGGCGCGGCAGCGGGGCGGCCAGCGCAGAAAAGGTGCCGATGAGCGACGTTATGGCGACAGTCCGCCAGAACAGGCGTTTTTACGGCAGTTTCTATTTCGGCATGTCGTGCATCATTCTGGTGCTTTATGCCTTTCCGGCCTGGATTCCCGCCGTTTTGATGCGCCGCTTCGATGTGCCGCCTGCGCAGGTCGGGCTGGAATATGGTGCGGTCGTCCTTGTCAGCGGTTCGATCGGGGTTCTGGCGGGACCGGTGATCGGGCGCTGGCTGGAGCGGCGCGGCCGGATTGACGCGCCGCTCAGGGTGCCGGTACTGGCCGCCCTGATGCTGGTGCCGTGCAGCATTCTGACCATGCTGGCCGACAGCTATTATGCCGTGCTGGCGGCAGCCGGGCTGGCCGGTTTGTTCTACAGCATGCCGCAGGCGATGACGGCGACGGCCCTGCAACTGATGACTCCGAACCGGATGCGCGGCTTCATGTCGTCCATCTATGTGTTCATTGCCTCGGTCATCGGTCTGGGGCTGGCGCCGACGCTGGTGGCCCTGGTCAGTGATCACCTGCTGGGCGGCGAACAGATGATCGGCACGGCGCTGGCGATCGTCTGCAGCCTGTCGGCGCTTGTGGCGGCATTTCTGCTGTCACGTACCTTGCAACCATTTCGCGCGGCGATGCGCGCACGGGGAGAAAGTCAATGACCGATACGGCAAGCATGGTGATCGCGGGCGGCATTGCCACGATCACGATCAACAGGCCCGCGTGCCGCAATGCACTGGATGCTCGGACATCGCACATGATCAGCGCCTTCATCGACCGGGCCGAAGGTGATGCCGACGTCGGCGTCATCATCCTGACGGCGGTCGGCGATCTTGCCTTTTGTTCTGGCATGGATCTGAAAGAAGCGGCGACGATCGGCGCTGGGCAGGGGCTGGTGCCCGGCAAGGGCTTTGCCGGTGTCACCGAACGCCGCTTTGCCAAGCCGGTGATCGCAGCGGTGAACGGTGCAGCGGTTGCGGGTGGTTTCGAGATCGCACTGGGCTGCGACATCATTGTGGCGGCCGAACAGGCGATCTTTGGCCTGCCCGAAGTGAAGCGTGGCATGTATGCCTTTGCAGGGGGGGTGCAGCGGCTGGCGCAGCGACTGCCGCGTTCGCTTGCCATGTCGATCATTCTGACTGGCGATCCGGTGCCGGCACAACGGCTTTACGATATCGGTGTCATATCTGAACTGGTGCCGACGGGTGCCGCGCTGCCCCGCGCGCAGGAACTGGCGCAGACCATCATGGCCAACAGCCCGGCAGCGCTGCGCGGGGCAAAGCAGTTGTTTGATATGTCGCTCGACCTGTCGATTGAACAGGCCATGCGGGTCGGCAATGCCATCGGTCTGGTTGCGCTGAAAAATGATGATACGCGCGAAGGCATTGGTGCCTATGTCGACAAGCGCACTGCCGAATTCATACCCGGCAGTGCGCCCTGACGCCGAACAGGCGTCGAAATATCTTGTCGACTCCGCCGATCAGGCGTCGAGATATTTGTCGAGCGTGTGATGGAAATGCCGGATGCGGCTTTCCTGATAGGTGCCCAGTCGCACGGTCCGCGTGCCCGATGACTTCATGCCCTGCTGAACATAGGGCATGTTCTCCATGTCCTGATCAATGACCGGACCGAGCGCGGGCAATTCCGTGGCGGCGGCCCAGGGCTGATCTTCCGTGAGCCAGTGGATGGGGACCGGTTTCGGACGCGGCTGACCTGCGGGGCAGCGCTTCAGGATCATCGCTTCCATGATGCAGCTGTCGGGATCGCGGCCATTCGGACGCCAGCGATAGACGATGTTCGGCGCAAAGCCGCCCCAGGGCGCGAAGTTCGGGAAGACATTGTACACGATGGCATCGAGTAGTTCGGCGTCGGTGACCTCGCTGTAATCCCCACCGAAGGCCTTGGCGAAGGATCGCCGGCTCATGTCGCCCAGCGTTTCACGGGCACCCTTGTCGGTTTCGGGGACCGGGGTACCGGGCGGGCGCCCCCACAGGCCAAGCATGCCGCTGACGACCTCGGCGTCGCCCGGCGGATTGGCGGCCAGATGCGGGCTGGGATGACCAAAGGCCGCAAGGTTGCGGTTCACATGATCGCCGAACAGGTCATATTGCGCATCGGCATCCGAGAAGATCGGCAGGATCTGCGGATGGGTGGCAATGACATGATAGGATTCCATGAAGGCTTCCTGCGCCACTTTCCAGTTGGCGCGGATGATGCGCGCGACATGCGCGACCTTGTAGCAATCCTCCAGCTTCCAGCGTTCGAAATGTGCTGGCAGCACCCCTAGATAGTCTTCAAGCGAACAGGAGTCCGGGTCGAGGTTGATGAAGACGAACCCGCCCCATGTCCCCACCTTGACTTCGGGGAGCTGGAATTCGGATTCGTCCATGTGCTTGAAGTCCCACTTGCAGGGGACCGAGCGGATCGAACCGTCGAGATTCCAGGTCCAGCCGTGGAAACCGCAGCGCAGGTTGGGCGCATTCCCGCTTTCCAGCAGCAACTTGCGCCCACGATGCAGGCAGCTGTTGTAAAAAGCGCGGATGCGATCAGGCGCAGTGCGGATGACAAGGATCGAGATGTCGGCGATGTCATAGACATGGACATCGCCGACGTTCGGAATTTCCTCTTCGCGACAGGCCATCTGCCAGACGCGTTTCCACATTTTCTCGACTTCGCGGTCAGCGAAATCGCGACTGGTGTAGCGCGCGACATCAAGCGGCGTATCGGGGCCGATGTCGGTCGTCTCCTGCACGCGCAGGACATCAGGCACCCGGCGGCTGTCCTTGTCGAGGAGCGCCTGATAGCCAGGCGCTGGATCGTTCAGGGCCATGACTCCCCCCTGCCTTACGGTTGTTCGACATAAGGGGCGAGGACTGGCTTCACCCTGAGATGTTCGGGGATGCGCGCGATGCCGATGCGGCGGTCGAGTTCTTCGTGCCAGTGATAGATGCGGCGTTCCTGATAGGACAGATAGATGCCCCTGAAGCCCTTGGTTTCAACCGATTCCTGAATGCGCGGTGCGAACTGCGTGTCCTCTTCGAGGATGCGCGCGAAATTCTGGCGGCGGGTCGACCACATTTCATGGCCCAGCGCTTCTTCAAGTGCGAACCAGTGGACATCGACGATCATCGTGCGTTCGGTCTTTGGCCAGAAGGTCAGGAACGGAATGCCTGACGATGCGGGCGGCGTGATCAGGTTCGGATAGATGTTGTAGGATGGATTCTGCTCGTCGAAAATTTGTTCGGCAGTTTCGATGAGCGGCATGCCCGCCGCACCCGGATCGCGCCAGTCGGCCTTGCGATGCGGCGTCGTCATCATCGACATGCCGTTCGGCCACAGGTTGATGTGCGTACCACGCGAATTGAGGAAGCGGTCAACCGTCTGCGGATGGATCGACTTCAGGTGATAGGTTTCGAAGAAGGCGTCGAGCAGCACCTTGACGTTGCAGGCAATTTCGAAGCTGTCGCTCATGACATAGCGCAGCTTGTCGATCTGCAGGTTTTCCCAATGTTCGGGAACCGGCTTGATCATTTCCATGAGCGGCTTGGCATCGGGGTCTTCGTTGACGAACACCCAGTTGCCCAGCATTTCGCAGCGCACTTCAACAAGGTTGAAACAGCTCTTGTCGAAATTCGGGAAGTCGCGGATTTCACGCACCGCCATCAGGCGACCGGTCAGGTCGTAGGTCCAGCCATGATAGCGGCAGAAAAAGCCCTGCGCTGAGCCGTGTTCGGCCTCAAGCAGCGGCGCACCGCGGTGACGGCAGGTGTTGTAGAAAGCGCGGATCTTGTTGTCCTGCCCGCGGATGATGATGATCGGCGAACCGGTGCGCGTCCACATCTTGTAGCTGCCAGGCGTCGGCACTTCATCGGCGTGAATGGCGTAGAGCCAGCTGCGCCGCCAGAGATATTCCATCTCCAGCTTGAGAAATTCCGGGTCTGTATAACGACCGCCGGGAATAACCGGCATTTCAGGGAAGCCGGGGGGCGGTCCTTCGCGATCCTGCTCTGCCTGCATGCCTTCATAGAGGCTGCGCTCGAATTCCTGCTTCATGTGGAACACTCCCCTAGCTGATTGTGTGGGTGCATGTTGCACATAAATTATATGCTTGTTCAATAGATTTTTTATGCGCACTGAAATTTGATATAAGATGCTGTAATTATGAGTGAAGATATTAATATTTCTACACAAGCACATGCAGGCATGTCTGCTTTTTTGCGAATCGCCTGGCCGACAGGCGCGCAGCATCCGGGGCGCCGGACCTAACGTGTTATGGTGGCGGCCCGTCCCAGTTCGGGCTGTTCCGCCAATGCGCGAAAGCCCGCGGCGAAAAAGGGCACGATGCGGGCGAGATGACCGTCGAAATCATCTTTCGGGCACAGGCCGTTCGATTGCGCTTCAAGAATATCGGTCTCGGCCAAAAGGCGCGTCAGGGACGCTTGAAGATAATAGAAAGCGGCGGCAAGATTGCCGGGCGCAAGCGCGGGCAGCGCCCGGCCCAAGGCGCGGGCATAGCGGCGGATCACCTTGCCATAAGGCTCGTGTACCGGAGCCAGACCGGGATCGTGCAGCGGCGACAGGCTGCTGCGTGACAGAAGGTGGAAATAATTTTTCCAGCCTTCGCCGCCTGTTGCCGTCATGCGGAAACTGAAAGCGCAAAAGGCATGTATGATGGTTTCGATGTCTGGCGGTTGTCCAGGTTGCGCCTCAAGTGCATCAAGCGCGCTCAGGATGCCGCTGCAATGTTCATCGATCCGGCGCGATACCACTTCGCGGAACAGATCCTCTTTCGGGCCGAAATAATAATTGGCCAGCGCGACTTCCGCGCCGGCCAGCGCCGTGATTTCGCGCAGTGACACGGCATGATAGCCGCGCTCGCCAAAAAGTTGTTCTGCCGCATCAAGGATGCGTTCGCGGGCCGGGCGCTGTTCGTCGCCTGCATTGCGTCGCGGCCGGCCGGGTCTGGCTTTGGGCGGCACCCGTCATCCGATCTGCATGAAATTAAACATTCAGACAATATTTGCCGGATGACGGCTGCGGTCAATCCTTGGCCGGGCGTTTTTTCGGTTTGCCCTGGGTGTATTTGCTGCCAGCACCTGCGCCCGGCGCTTTTCCGCCCGGACGATAGGGCGCGCGCGGGCCGCCGCGTCCAGCGCCGTGAGGGCCACCCGGTCCGCCATGGCCGCGTGCACCGCCATGATGCGGGCGTGCCTGGGCGCGACCGGTGCCGGGGGAATTGGGCTGTCCGTCATGCGGAATGATGAGGATGGCGCCATCGCTGTCGGGATCGTTGGTGGCGGTGCGGCGGACCGCGTCGAGAAAACGCTTGGCGACACCTGCCGAGACTTGAAAGGCGGTTTCGCTGTCCGCGATGCGGATGGCGCCGATATCGCCCTTGGTGATATGGCCGCGACGGCAAAGCAAGGGCAGAAGCCAGCGTGGATCGGCGCGATGGCGACGGCCAATGTTCATCAGGAACCATGGGCTGTCGCCAAAGTCGCCGCGCGGACTGGCCATGGCGTCGTCGCGCTGTACCCGCGGACTGGCCGGGGCGGCGTCGATCAGGTCTTCCGGTTCGGGTAGTCGGGCGCGGTAGGCGCGGACCAGCGCGGCGGCAAGTGCCTCTGCCCCTTGCGCTTCCAGCAGACGCAGGGCGAGGGCGCGGTCGCTTTCGCTGCTTTCATCGGTTTCGATGGGCTGAGTCAACTGGTTGAACAACCGCTCGTCGTCCTGCGCACGGATGGCTTCGGGAGTGGGCGGCGCAATCCATTCGGCGGCAATGCGCGCACCGCGCAGCATGGCATCGACCCGGCGACGACGTGGATAGGGTACGATCAGGACGGCCGTGCCTTTCTTGCCCGCACGCCCGGTGCGTCCCGAACGATGCTGCAAGGTTTCAGCATCGCGCGGCAGTTCGGCATGGATGACAAGGCGAAGATCGGGCAGGTCGATACCGCGCGCGGCGACGTCGGTTGCGACGCAGACCTGCGCGCGCCGGTCGCGCAGTGCCTGGAGCGCGTGGTTGCGCTCGCTCTGGCTGTGCTCACCCGACAGTGCGACGGCGGCAAAGCCGCGTTCGACCAGGCTGGCGTGAAGATGGCGGACATTTTCGCGCGTCGCGCAGAAAATGATCGCGCCGCCCGCATCATGATAGCGCAGCAGGTTGACGACGGCATGTTCGATGTCGGCGGGCGCAACGGCCACTGCCTGATAGCTGATGTCGCCGTGGCCGCGATCGGCGCTGACCGTTGAAATGCGCAGCGCGTCGCGCTGATAGGTGCGGGCCAGCGCCACGATCGGTTTCGGCATGGTCGCCGAAAACAGCAGTGTGCGCCGCGTTTCGGGTGTCGCGTCGAGGATTTCCTCGAGATCTTCGCGGAAGCCGAGATCGAGCATCTCGTCGGCTTCGTCGAGGACGACGACCTTGAGCGCCGACGGATCGAGCGCGCCGCGTTCAAGATGGTCGCGCAGACGGCCCGGGGTGCCGACAACGATGTGCGATCCATGTGCCAGCGCCCGCTGTTCGACCCGGACATTCATGCCGCCGACACAGGCGACGACGCGTGCGCCGGTCTTGGCATACAGCCAGGCCAGTTCGCGCTGCACCTGCAAGGCCAGTTCGCGCGTGGGCGCGATGATCAGTGCGGCGGGTGCCCCGGCGGGACCAGCGCGACCGTCGCTGTCGAGAAGGTCATGCGCCATGGCAAGGCCAAAGGCAACCGTCTTGCCCGACCCGGTCTGGGCGGAAACAATGAGATCGCGACCGTCGGCATCTGCGGCGCCGACAGCGGTCTGCACCTCGGTCAGGGCTTCATAGCCACGCGTGGTCAGCGCCTCGGCCAAAGGCGTCGGGAGCGATGAAAAAGGCATGTTGTGTCCAATCGGGAAAAGGGCGCAGCCGTCGCTTGCACCCGTCAATGCCGTGCACATAGCAGTTTGTAACGCTTCCGGCCATGCCGATTTGGGCATGGCAGACTTGCAGCCGCCTCTTGAATGAAATCTTGGAAAGGTGTCTAATTGGCTGCGTAAACGGCCCGGCCCGGATTCGAGCGCGGACCATGATAACGGAGAACATAATGGGGATGTATGAAGTCCATCCGCTGACGATGGACGGGCGCGACGCCAGCAACCTGCGCGGCGACCCGATCACCGGCGATCGCTATTACTCGAAAGAATTCATGCAGCGCGAGTGGGACCACATGTGGACCAAGATCTGGCACATTGCCGGACGCACCGCCGAACTGCAGGAAGCAGGCGATTATGTCGTTCATGATTTCATGAACGAATCGGTGATCTGCGTCCGTCAGGAAGACGGATCGATCAAGGCCTTCTACAACACGTGTCTGCATCGCGGGCAGCGACTGGTGTGGAACAATGCAACGGCGCCGAACGGTTTCCAGTGCCCCTATCATGGCTGGATCTGGGGCAAGGATGGCGTGCTCGATTATGCGCAGGATCCCGAGGATTTTCCGCAGGGCAATCCGTGCGGCAAGATGAAGCTGGAAGAGTTGCGCTGCGACACATGGGGCGGCTTCGTCTGGTACACCATGGCGAAGGATGGCCCGTCCCTGATGGAGTTTCTCCATCCGATGCCGGAAATCTACAAGAATTATCCGATGGATACGGCAGTCCGCGTATTCTGGATGAAGATTAACCTCAATACCAACTGGAAGTTCGCGACCGACAATTTCAGCGAATCCTATCACACCCGTACCGCACATCCGCAGGTGCCGCCATGGATCGACCAGGATGTCGACAGCGCGCGCCACGAAATGTTCCCGAACGGCCATGGCCGTACGGTGCAGCCGATGCGCCCGTCCTTGACCGATCGCCTGCCCGACGGTGTGCCGCACCCCTATGACGCGGTGCTGCGCCAGTGGGATATCGATCCCGACAGCTATCCAGATTTCGAAACCAAGGCGATGCAGGGCTGGCTCGATCTCAAGGCCGCGAAAAAGCGTCTGTGGAAAGAGCGCGGTTATCTGCACTATGAGCACATGAACGACGAGGAGATCACGGACAGTCCGCACACGGTGCTGTTCCCGAACGTCACCTTGTCCTATCTGCCCGATCAGCTGTTGCTGTTCCGCACCGAGCCACACCCTGAAGACCCCAACAAATGCACCTTCGACCTGTGGTGCATGGTTTATCCGGTCGAAGGTCAGACGGTTGTCGAATCGGTGATGGCCGGTCCGCAGCCGATGCGCGAGACAGAACTCGAGATCCGCGATTTCAACGATGGTGCCGGCGTGCCGGAAATCGAAGGGCAGATCGTCTATCAGGACATGATGCTTGCCGAAGGCCAGCAGCGCGGCATGAAATCGCGCGGCTACAAGGACAGCTATCTCACCGGCCAGGAAACGCGCGTGCGTTTCTTCCACGAGGTGCTGAACGACTATCTCGAAGGCCGCCGTTAAACGCTGCCATGACTGACCAGGGGCGCGGGCGGATCAGCCGTCCGCGCCCCTTGCCATGTCCACTGTCAGCATGACTACTGGTATCCGGTCTGATTTGCAGTTGCCGCACTGCCTGCGAACAGTGTAGCGACAAGACGTGCGGCCCCGTAGCTCAACTGGATAGAGCACCTGCCTTCTAAGCAGGATGTTGCGTGTTCGAGTCCCGCCGGGGTCGCCATTTCTTGCCATTCATGGCCTGATCATTGGGCGTCTGTGGCGCCTGCCCAGTCGGCGATGGCCGCAGCAGCGCGATTGGCGGCAGTGTTCAGGGCGGCAGCGACAGTCGTCGGGCTGTCGCTGGCGACCGGTTCCGTCACGTCGAAACGCCGGGCCTTGGCCGCAGTCCCTTTGGCGGTCAGCAGTGCGTCATAGCGCACCCGCACCACCGGCGCATCGCCCCGCACATCCAGACCGAAACCGACCAGTCGTCCCGACAGTTCGCGGTCCGGGGCCATCCGTGCGCTGTGGGCATCGGTGACAATCATGCCGGTGCGCTGCGCGACGACATCGGCGAGCAGACGCTGGAACAGCCGATCGGGCTGTTCGACCCAGTTGGCACCGACAAGATATTGCACCTCGGTATCGCGTGTCGTCACCGGCAGGCGCAGCGTCCGCAATTCGCCGGGCGTGGGCAGGCCGGACAGGCGGAGCGTCGTGCTGCGCGCAGGGGCGGGCGCGATCCTGTCGTCGGCGCGGATGGTCAGCAAGGCATCAGGCGCCTTGGTATCGCCGCCAATCTGGACGATCGGCCCGCAAGCGGCGAGCAAAAGAAGCGGCACAAGGCAGGTCAGACGGGGCATTATCTGGTCTCCGGCTGATAGTCGGGCAACTGGCGACCGCCCACAAGCGCGGCCGCGGGATCTTCATCGAGCTTGGCGGCAACAGCCCCCATCGACGCGGCGACGCCGCGCAGGTCCAGCACCAGCCGGTTGACTTCGGGCAGCGTGTCGGTCGCCAGCATGCGGACAGCGGGTTCGGTCGCTTCTGTCATGCGCGCGATGGCGGCCAGCGAAGATTCGGCGCGTGCAACCGCCTGCCGGAGATCGGCGATCATGGGCCTGCCCTCTGTGTTGATCAGCGTGTCGGTGCTGGCCGCCAGCACGGAAATCGCGCTCGCTGCCTCGCGCGCGGCCGTCAGGGTTGCGCGCGCTTCGGCGATGCTGGCCGAGATATCCTTGTCGCGGCTGGCAATCGCGCCGGATATGCGGTCGACATTCGCAAGGATATTGGTGATCGACTGCTGGTTCTTGCTGTCGAGCAGTTCGTTCACACGCGAGGTCAGCACGCTGAGCCGGTCGAGCAATTGCGGCGCGCTACTGAGCAACTGCCCAAGCGCACCGGGCTTGGTCGGGATGACGGGAACGCCAAAGGGACCGGGGTCGTCGATGGGGGGGGCGTCCTTGGTGGCGCCGGTGAGCTGAATGATCGAGACACCGGTGAAGCCCTGGCTTTCCAGAGTCGCCTGCGTGCCCATGAGGATCGGAACCTCTTCGTCGACCGTGATGCGCACGCGCACGAATTCAGGGGAATCAGGCATCAGCCGAATGGCATTGACCGTGCCGACAGGCACGCCCGCGAACTGCACCTGGCTGCCCTTCGCCAGCCCGCTGACGCCGCTGCGGAAGAAGATGTCATAGGCCTGGCCTGCGCTGGCATTGAAGCCGGCCAGCCACATGATGAATGCGAACAGCAGCACGGTCAGGACAATGACGACGGAGCCGACCAGCACATGATTGCTTTTGGTTTCCATGCCGCTCAATGCCTTTCCTGTACATGCGCCGTGGCCGTGGCCGCCGCCGCCCTGCCGCGCGGGCCACGGAAATATTCCTGCACCCACGGATGATCATAGGCCATGAGTTCGTCGATTGTCCCGACCGTCAGGACGCGTTTTTCGGCAATCACGGCCACACGGTCGCAAATGCTGTGCAAGGTGTCGAGATCGTGGGTGATGAGAAACACTGTCAGCCCCAGACTGTCGGTCAGCGACCGTAGCAGTTCATCGAAGCTGGCCGCGCCAATGGGATCAAGCCCCGCCGTCGGTTCGTCGAGGAACAAAAGGCGCGGATCAAGCGCCAGCGCGCGTGCAAGGCCTGCCCGCTTCTTCATGCCGCCCGACAGTTCGGAGGGGTATTTCGGCCCGGCATTTTGCGGCAGCCCGGTCATGGCGATCTTGTAGGCGGCGATTTCGTCCATCAGCTCGTCGTCGAGGTGGTAGAATTCGCGCAGCGGCACCTGGATATTCTCGGCGACCGTCAGGGTCGAAAACAACGCCCCGTTCTGGAACAGAACGCCCCAGTGGCGGCGCAATTCCAGTGCCTCGCCCTCGCCAAGGCCGGAGACGGACTGTCCGAAAATCTCGACTTCACCCGCTGTGGGCTTCTGAAGGCCGATGATCGAGCGCATCAGTACCGATTTGCCGCTGCCGGACCCGCCGACGACACCGAGGATCTCGCCGCGACGGACTTCGAGGTCGAGACCATCGTGCACCACTTGCGGCCCGAAGCGGTTGACAAGGCCATGAACGCGGATGACCGGCGCGACGCGGCGGTCACGCTCTGGTGCGGGCGCTGTCATACCCAGCCCACAGTCGAAAAGAAGATGGCGAAAAACGCGTCGAGCACAATGACCATGAAGATCGACTGGACAACGGCCGCCGTTGTTCTGAGGCCGACCGCTTCGGCATTGCCACCGACCTGCATGCCCTGATAGCAGCCGGTAACCGCGATGATGATGCCGAAGACCGGCGCCTTGATCAGGCCAACCCAGACATCGGTCATCGGCACGACTTCCTGCAGTCGCTGGATGTAGGTGACGGGCGGGATGCCCAGCGAGAGCCAGCAGAGAATGCCGCCGCCAAGCAGGGCGCACATCGCACCATAAAAGGACAGAAGCGGCATCATCAGCGCTGCGGCCATGAGGCGCGGGAAAACCAGCACCTCGATGGGAGGCAGACCGATGGTACGCATGGCATCGACCTCTTCGGCGATTTTCATCGAACCGATCTGTGCGGCAAAGGCCGATCCGGAGCGTCCGGCAACCATGATCGCGGTCATCAGCACGCCAAGTTCGCGAAAGGTCAGCCGGCCCACCAGATTGACAACGAACACATCAGCGCCGAACTGGCGCAACTGCACCGCGCCTTGTTGCGCGATGACGATGCCGACCAGAAATGACATCAGGCCGATGATCGCCAGCGCATCGATGCCGACCACTTCGATCTGGCGGATGATGGCATGCCAGCGCAGCCCCCTGCGGCGGCCAAGGGTGTTGACCAGACTGATCAGTGTCACACCAAGAAAACCGAGAAACGCGCCCAGCGTCTCGGCGGCGCGAATGGTGGCCGCGCCCACCTGTTCCAGCCGGATCACAACAGGATTGCGCTGATCGGGACGAATCTGAACGGGCCGGTCGTTGATCGCAACTTGCGCGATCAGCTGGAGCATCTCGTCGCTGCCACCGGTCAGCTCATAGGGAAGGCCCGCTCGCTCCCAGTCGCGGCGCAGCCGGTAGAGAACCCACGCGCCGGTGGTGTCGATGCGCACAAGGTCGCTGATATCGACACGCAAGGGGCGGCCATCGGGCACGACAGCGCGTAAAGCGCGGGCAATCGGGTTGATGTGACGCACGGTCAGGGGACCCGCCAGGCGGATCATCCTGCCTTTATCGTCATGGCTTTCAGCCCATGTTGCGGTTTCATCCATGGCATTTCCATGCTGGCGCAATGGCTTGGTATAGGCAAGCCCGATCTGCCTGATGATGAATCCCGCTTGGGGCTTGGCGCAGGCGGACAAGATGCGTTAGAGAGTTCTCTTTATGTTCGCATTCGGGGGCTGGTCCATGGCGCTGGGCATCGTGATTCTTCTGGTCGTGCTGGCGCTGGGCGCGGGCGTTGGTCTGGGTTGGGGGCTGTTCGGACGCCCCGCCACGATGTTGCGCACGGAACGTGACGCGGCGCGGGCGCAGCTGAAGACGCTGGAAGAGCGTTTTCTGGCAGCAGCGGCAGAGCTGGGCCGGGCGCAGGTGCTGGCTGAGCAGCTGGCACCCTTGAAGGCGGAAAATGCGGCGCTTCAGGCTGACCGCGAAGCGCTGGCCGCGCTCAGGGCGCAGGCAGACGAGCGCGAGCGGGTGTGGACAGCGCGTGATGCCGAACTGAAACAGCAATTCGCCGCGCTGGCGCAGGCGGCGCTGGAACAGACGGAAACCCGCTTCTTGCAGCGGGCGGATGAACGGTTTGTCCAGCATCAGGAATCGTCGGCGCTCAAGCTCAAGGCGCTGCTCCAGCCGGTCGAGACGACCCTGAAACAATATCAGGAAGGGCTGAGCGCGGTCGAAAAAGCCCGCAGTGAAGCCTATGGCGAACTGAAGGGGCAGATCGAAACGGTGCGCGCCGGGCAATTGCAGGTGCGCGACGAAGCCGCCAAGCTGGCGCAGGTGCTGCGTTCCAGCCCCAAGGCGCGCGGTCGCTGGGGCGAACAGCAACTTCGCAACGTGCTCGAAATGGCGGGGCTGTCGGAATATGCCGATTTCCGCACCGAAGTCAGCATTGAAACCAGTGAAGGCCGGTTGCGACCCGATGCCGTGGTGCGCGTACCGGGCGGCCGCGATCTGGTGATCGACGCCAAATGTTCACTCAACAGCTTTGAAGATGCCTTCAACGCGGCCAATGAGGCCGAACGGCAGCAGCATCTGAAGGCCCATGCCGGGGCGGTGCGCGCGCACATCGAAACGCTGGGTCGCAAAGCCTATTGGGACCAGTTCGAACATGCGCCCGATTATGTCGTGATGTTCATTCCCGGCGAACATTTCCTCGCCGCCGCCCTCGAACAGGACCGCGATCTTTACGATCTTGCCTTCGACCGCCGGGTGATTCTGGCGTCGCCTACCAACCTGATCGCCATCGCACGCACCGTGGCGGCAATCTGGCGGCAGGAAAAGATGGAAGAACAGGCGCGTGAGATCGGCCAGCTTGGCAAGGAGCTCTACAGCCGCCTGTCTGTGATGGGCGGTCATGTCGCGAAGCTGGGCAAGAATCTCGATCAGGCGATCGGCGCCTACAACAGCTTCGTCGGCAGCTTGGAGTCGCAGGTGCTGACCCAGGCCAAGCGGTTCGAGGCGCTCAATCTCGATACCGGGAAAAAGGACATCGAGCTGCCGCCCTATGTCGATACCGTCGCCCGGCCGGTCGTGAAGCTGGTGACAGCGATGCCGTCCGAAAGCGGTGAAATCGGTCAGTCCTGACTGCGTCGTCGCTGGTTGAACACCTCGTAAAGGAGGACCGCAGTGGCGACTGCGACGTTCAGGCTGTCCGCCTTTCCGGCCATCGGAATCTTGACCAGAAGGTCGCACTGCGCTTCGTAATCGGCGGGCAGGCCCGACTGTTCGTTGCCCATGAACAGGAAAGTCGGCGCAGCATAGGAGACCGCCTGATAATCATGTTCGGTATTCAAACTGGCGCCGACCAGCTGCGCAGGCCCCTGTCGCAGCCAGGCAAAGAAATCCGCGCCTGTCGCCTGCACGATGGTCTGGGTGAATAGCGCCCCCATCGACGCGCGCACGGCCTCGACGCTGAAGGGATCGCAGCTCTGGTCGAGCAGGATCACACCGCCCGCGCCGACGGCGTCGCAGGTTCTGAGAATCGTGCCGAGATTGCCGGGGTCTTTCAGGGACTGACAGACAACCCAGATGGCTGCGCGCCGCCGGTCGACGGATGCCAGCGGTGTTGTTTCGGCATCATAGACGCCGAGCAGCATCTGCGGATTATCCTTACCCGACAGCTTGTGCAGGATGTCGACGCTGGTTTCGATGACGTCGCCACCTGCCGCTTCGGTGGCCGCCGCCAGTTTGCGCAATAAAGGGTGCTGGCTGGCGTCCTGGGCATGGACGAGCATGCGAGGCAGCCGCCCGGCTTCGGCGGCTTCGGCGACGATACGCATGCCTTCGGCCAGAAATAGTCCTTCGCGCACGCGGTGTTTCTTGTCGCGCAGGCTGCGGATACGCTTGATCGTATCATTGGTGGGGCTGGTGATGAGACGCGGCATAAGCCGTTCATTCCTCGCCGAACTTGTCCTCGACGAGCGTGGCAAGCGCAGTGAGCGCCTGTGACGCGCCAAGGCCCTCGGCGCTGATCACGATATCGTCGCCGGGGCCAGCCGCCAGCATCATCAGGCCCATGATCGAGGTGCCGCAGACGCTGTTGCCGTCCTTGGTCACTTCGATGGCTGCGTCAAAGCTGCTGGCGAGTGTCACGAACTTGGCGGATGCGCGGGCATGGAGGCCGCGCTTGTTGGTAATGCGGACGGTGCGTTCGATCCGGTCCATATGTCAGGCCGCCTCTCCGAGTATCTTGCTGGCGACAGAGATATATTTGCGCCCGGCCTCCTGCGCGGCTTCGACGGCTTCAGACACGCTGGCTGTACGACGGACGGTAGCAAGCCGGATCAGCATCGGCAGGTTGATGCCGGCGATCACTTCGACATTCGGTTTGCCCATCAGCGAAATGGCAAGGTTCGACGGGGTGCCGCCGAACATGTCGGTGAGCAGAATGACGCCGCGTCCGGTATCGACATGGGCTGCCGCGGCTGCGATTTCCGCGCGGCGCTGTTCCATGTCGTCTTCAGGACCGATGCAAACGGCTTGGACGGCGATTTGTGGGCCGACCACATGTTCCATGGCGGAGATGAACTCAGCGGCCAGATGGCCGTGTGTGACCAGCACCAAACCGATCATGCGTTGCTCTTAGCTCCCTTGGCGATCACGCCAGCCGTCGAATCATCCAGTGATCCGTCGCTATGCCCCTTCATGTCACGATGCACAATGGTTGCTGCATAGCCTTCGGCCTTGAGACGCGTAGCGGCACATTCCGTGGTGTAGACCGAACGATGCTTGCCCCCCGTGCAGCCGAAAGCGATGGTAAGGTAGGATTTTCCTTCGTTGAGATAGCCGGGCAAGAGCGTCAGGATGAGGTCGATGATACGCTCGAACGCTGGAGAAAAGGCCGGATCGGCGGCAATAAAATCTCCAACCGGCTGATCCCTGCCAGTGAGCGGCCTCAGTTGTTCCTGCCAGTGCGGATTGGCAAGGAAGCGCATGTCGAACACCAGATCGGCGTCGCGGGGAATGCCGCGGGCAAAGCCGAACGACATCAGCGTCAAGGTCAGCGCGGCGTTGTGAGGATGCGTGAACTTGTCGCGGATTTCACGGCGAAGATCGTGCGGGCCATAATCGGTCGTGTCGATCACGATGTCGGCCCAGCGGCGGAGCGGACTCAGCACCTCACGTTCGCGCGCTATGCCATCGGTGGCGGGCCGATCGAGTGCCAGCGGATGGCGCCGGCGCGTTTCGGAAAAGCGTCGCGTCAGTTCGCTGCCACTACAGTCGATGAAGAGAACGCGGACGTCGATGCCCGTTTTGGTCATGCGCTTGATGGTTTGCACCACATCTTCGGCATCAAAGGCGCGTGTCCGCGTGTCGATGCCAACAGCGAGCGGACGCGGATCGGGAGTTTCACCATCGCCGCTTTCGTGCACAGCGATCAACCGTCGCATGAGACTGAGCGGCAGATTGTCGACGACTTCGTAGCCGATGTCCTCAAGCGCCCTGAGCGCGGTGGACTTGCCCGCGCCTGACATGCCGGTCACCAGCAAAATGCGCTTGGCGTTCGGGTTCAGGGCGAATGTTTTGACCATTATGGCGCTATTCTAACCCTGTTCGTGCCCGCTTCAAGGCCAGTTCGACCTTGATCGGCGCACTTTGTTCGAATGGTGCAACAATCAGACATGGCAGCAGTTTGTCGAGCACCTTGTGAAAGCCTGGTTCGGGCATGCGCACGGGCGTGCCGGGGGCAACCCAGAGCGCGACGGGTGCGGCCGGGTGGGCCGGCAGTGCGACGATACCAAGGCCGCGCACTTCGATTCGCCCGCGAATCGAGGCGGGGCAGCTGGCAAAAAGTTGTCCGCCAGTCATCACAAGCTCGACACGGTCGTCGGCGATGAGAGCCGCGCCCCGGTCGATGAGCCTGAGCGCAAGGTCGGACTTGCCGCTGCCCGATGGCCCGGTCAGGAGGACGGCATGGCCATCGATGGCAATGGCGGTGGCGTGCAGGTTCAGCGTCATGCCGCTGCCGCCGGCAGGTCGACCGTGAAGCGTGCGCCACGGATCTGGCCGTTTTCCGTGCGGTTGCCGGCGGCGATCTGGCCGTCATGCGCCTCGACAATCGCTTTCGATATGGCAAGGCCAAGGCCGCTGTGCTTGCCGAAATCCTCATCGGACGGGCGTGCCGAATAAAAGCGCTTGAAGATGTCGTCGAGATTGTCGGGCGGGATGCCGGGACCATCATCTTCGACACGCAAAAGGATGCGATTGCCTGTGCGCATGAGATTGATGCGCACGATGCCGCCTTCCGGTGAAAAGCTGATGGCATTGTCGATCAGGTTGCGCAGCACCTGCGCAAGCCGTCCGGCATCGCCGAGCGCCACGGCGCTGCCGGGATCGGGGCGGGCGAAAGCGAATCTGATGCCGCGCGGCAGGCCTTGCTGTTCATAGATGCGCAGCAGCGTTTCGGTCATGCCGCCGATATCGACGGTGGAGAAACGTGTGCGCGACAGTTCGGCATCAAGCCGCGAGGCTTCGGCGATGTCGGTGATCAGGCGGTCGATGCGGTCGACATCGTCGCGCACGATCACAAGCAGCCGGGCGCGCAGATCTGGATCGGCGATTTGGCCCAGCCCATCGACCGCGCTTCTGAGCGAGGCGAGCGGATTTTTGATTTCATGGGCGACATCGGCGGCAAAGGCCTCGGTTGCATCGATGCGATGGCGCAATGCGTGGGTCATGTCGGACAGCGCCCGCGCCAGCTCCCCGATTTCGTCGCGACGCATGGCAAAACGCGGCACGGTAACCTCGCGGGCGCGGCCCTGCCGCACGCGTGTGGCGGCAAGCGCCAGAAGGCGCAGCGGCTGGACGATGGTGCGGGCGAGGAAAAGCGACAGCAGCAGCGACAGGAACAGGATGCCAAGAAAGATGAGGAAGCTGTTCAGGCGTTCGCTGCGGACGACGCGGGTGATATCGCGCGCGTCCTCGGTAAGGTGTACAACCGCCCGGGCAGGGCCGCTTGCCGGGATGGGGGCGGCGGCGGTGATGATGACAGTGCGGTCGGGGGCCCGGCGCAATCGGTCGACGGCGGCGTCGGGACCAGGCGTGCGGCGTGCTGCGAGCACGGCTTCGGGCCATGCCGCACGGTTGTCTTGGGCCGGTTCGATATAGCTGGCAAGCCGGGGGGCGGCCCCAAGGCGTTCGATGACGGCGTCGAGGAAGCGGGCAGTCTGTTTCTGCCATGGCTCGCTGTCGGGATCGCGCAGAGTGAAGCGTTTGCTCGGCCCTTGCCAATTGTCGGCAATGCGTTCGCCATTGGCTGCATATATACGCAGCCGGGTGCCGCGGCTGGTTTCATAACGCGCCACACGCTGGCGCAATGCCCGTGGATCGGTGCCATGCGCACTGATCATCTGGGCGACAAGACTGGCCTGCAGCCGCATTTCCTCGCGGCGCTGCTCGATCAGGCGGTCGCGGAAACTGTCGAGATAGACAATGCCGCCCGCCAGCATGATCAGTGCGAAGATGTTGACGGCGAGAATGCGCGCGGTCAGCGACCAGCGCCGGGACCAGCGCAAGGCCATTTCCTCGCGAATCATGATCGCCTCATTCCTCGGTGAAACGATAGCCGACGCCATAAAGCGTCTCGATCGCCTGGAAGGTCGGATCGACGGCGCGGAACTTCTTGCGCAGACGCTTGATATGGCTGTCGATGGTGCGGTCATCGACATAGACATCGTTCTGATAGGCGGAGTCCATCAACTGATCGCGTGATTTCACGAAGCCAGGGCGCTGGGCCAGTGCCTCGAGGATCAGGAATTCGGTAACGGTCAATGCAACTTCGCGCCCGCCCCACGTCACCCGGTGGCGGGCCGGATCCATCAGCAGGCGACCGCGTTCGATGGCATCGGCGGAAGGGGGAGGCGCGGCCGTATCTTCGCGGCGGCTGGCGGCGCGGCGCAGGACGGCACGGATGCGTTCGATCAGCAGGCGCTGCGAGAAGGGTTTACCGATATAATCATCGGCACCCATGGCAAGGCCGAGCGCCTCGTCGATCTCGGTATCCTTGGACGTCAGGAAAATGACGGGCAGTTCGGTTTTCTCGCGCAAGCGGCGCAAAAGTTCCATGCCGTCCATGCGCGGCATCTTGATGTCGAGCACGGCTAGATCGGGCGGATTGTCGGTGATGGCCTTGAGGGCCGCCATGCTGTCGGAATAGACGCGCACGGTGAAACCCTCGGCTTGCAGTGCAATCGACACGGATGTCAGGATGTTGCGGTCATCATCGACCAGGGCGATGGTGGCGTTCATGGTCCTGTCCGGTGGTCTGTCCTGAGTGATGCCTAGCCGCTTTGGCGTGCAAGCGCAAACGGCGACATCGCGCATTATTGCCGTTCATTTACTCTCCTGCTTTGACGTTTGGCGTTTGTGCGTGTATGCGCGCGGCAAAGACAGCCAGGCCTTACTGGCGACGCGACTCTATACTTGTCCAAGGAGCCCCCACGACATGACCGCGCATTCAACCTTCGGCCTCGATAAACAGGGCATCGCCACCGATGCGAAGCTGTTCTGGAACCTCGGCACTGCGGCGCTTGTCGAACAAGCCGTGTGCCGCGGCGAGGGCGTGCTGTCGAAGGACGGTCCGCTGGTCGTGGAAACCGGCAAGCACACTGGCCGCTCGGCCAACGACAAGTTCACCGTCCGCGATGCCACGACCGAAAGCACCGTGTGGTGGGGCAAGTCGAACAAGGCGATGGAGCCGGAGCATTTTGCCGCGCTGAAGGCCGATTTTCTTGCCCATCTCGGCGCCAAGGAAACGCTGTTCGTGCAGGATCTCTATGGCGGTTCGCAGCCCGAACATCGCGTCAATGTGCGGGTGATCAACGAATTCGCCTGGCACAACCTTTTCATTCGTACGCTTCTGGTTCGCCCGCAGGCGTCGGAACTGCCCGGTTTCGCGCCGGAATTCACCATCATCGACCTGCCGAGCTTCAAGGCTGACCCGGTCCGCCATGGCTGCCGTTCGGAAACGGTGATCGCGGTCAACCTCACCGAAAAGCTGATCCTCATTGGCGGCACTGCCTATGCAGGTGAAATGAAGAAGTCGGTGTTCGGCATCCTGAACTATCTGCTGCCGGCCAAGGGCGTGATGCCGATGCACTGCTCGGCCAACATCGGGCCGCAAGGCGACACGGCCGTGTTCTTCGGTCTGTCGGGCACTGGCAAGACGACGCTGTCGGCCGACGCCTCGCGCACCCTGATCGGCGACGACGAGCATGGCTGGTCGGATAC
>CAZWMK010000007.1:0-4504 GCA_964635065.1 uncultured Sphingomonadaceae bacterium
ACATCATTCGTAATGATGGGGTCAGGTGTTCGAGTCACCTAAGCGGCACCACCTTTCCAAAGGTGTCAACCCAAAGAGCATGGATCAGTTGCCAACAGCCTTATGGCTGGATGGCAGAGATTGCCATGCCTTCAGGGGCCACCCGGTCCATGCCGGGCGAGCGCGCCAAAGAGCATTTGCCTTATCACTCTGAATCATGCGGTTGCAGGCGCCACACAGCCCCTCCCTCCAAAACGGAAAAAGCGTTCGCGCTTGCTGGGCAGGCGCGAACGCATCAGGGCTTGTCAGGAGGCCGCCACGACTGGTCGTGGAGAGCGGCCCTAGTGACGGAAGTGGCGCTGTCCGGTCAGGACCATGGCCAGCCCACGTTCGTCGGCAGCCGCGATCACTTCGGCGTCGCGGATCGAACCACCCGGCTGGATGATCGCAGTCGCTCCTGCTTCAGCCGCAGCAATCAAGCCATCGGCAAAGGGGAAAAAGGCATCAGACGCCACAGCCGATCCCACGGTCATCGGTTCGGCCCAGCCCGCCTGCGTTGCAGCATCGCGCGCCTTCCACGCCGCAATGCGCGCGGAATCAAGGCGGCTCATCTGGCCTGCGCCAATGCCGGCGGTTGCGCCGTTCTTCGCATAAACGATGGCGTTCGACTTGACGTGCTTGGCAATACGCCAGGCAAACAACAGATCGGCCATCTCCTGCGGCGTCGGCGCACGCTTGGTCACCACCTGCAATTCAGATTCGACAATGCGGCCATTATCACGCGACTGGACCAGATAGCCGCCGATGATCGACTTGATCGTGAGCCCCTGCCGCGCGGGATCGGGCAGTTCACCTGTGAGGAGCAGACGCAAATTCTTCTTGGCGGCGAAAATCGCGCGTGCTTCTTCATCGGCGTCGGGCGCAATGACGACTTCGGTGAAAATGCCGGTAACCGCGCGGGCGGTTTCGGCATCGAGCGGGCGATTGGCCGCAATAATGCCGCCGAATGCCGAGACAGGATCGCAGGCCAGTGCCTTTTCATAGGCTTCGGCCAGCGAGGTGCCCGTGGCGACGCCGCAGGGGTTGGCATGTTTGATGATGGCAATGGCGGGCAGGCCGTCACGAAACTCGCTGATAAGATCGAGCGCACCATCGGCGTCGTTCAGATTATTGTAGGATAGCTCCTTGCCCTGCAACTGCTGGGCCTGGCCGACACCCCGCACCGCACCGTCTGACGGCAGATAGAATGCCGCCGACTGATGCGGATTTTCGCCGTAACGCAGGCTGGCGCCGCGTTTGCCGACGATCGGCAGCGTTGCCGGAAAGGCTTCGCCCTGATCAACGGTCTGGAACCAGGTCGCAATCGCGGCATCATATTCGGCAGTTGCCGAAAAGGCTTTGGCAGCCAGCCGCTTACGCAGGGCATAGCTGGTGGCTCCGGCCGCACCGTCCAGTTCACGCATGACCTCGGGATAGTCGGCCGGGTCGGTGACGATCGCAACATAGCCATGATTCTTGGCCGCCGAACGGACCATTGACGGGCCGCCGATGTCGATATTCTCGATCACCTCATCGCGTTCCGCACCGCGCGCGACCGTCTGGGCGAAGGGATAGAGGTTGACGACAACCAGATCGATCGGACCGATGCCATGGGCGTCCATCGCGGCCTTGTGCTCGGGATGATCCCGCAGCGCGAGCAAGCCGCCGTGCACTTTCGGATGCAGCGTTTTGACGCGGCCATCCATCATTTCGGGAAACCCTGTGTGTTCCGACACATCCTTCACGACCAGACCGGCATCGCGCAAGGCCCTTGCCGTGCCGCCTGTCGACAGAATCTCGACACCGTGGCGCGCCAGCGCCTGGCCCAGTTCAATGAGGCCCGTCTTGTCTGAAACCGAAATCAGCGCGCGCGTGACTTTCACCGCGTCGGTCATGGTGTTCTTCCTCTTCCTTGGCTACTTGCCGGCGCGTTTGAGCGACCAGTTCACGGCAGCGCCGCCCGGCGGTGCCTCCCCGCTGATAACAAGCTGGCTGACGGTCCGCGGACGCCCTTCGGGGTCGATCCACAGCGATTCATCAATGGAGAAATGCCCGCCACGCGACTTGAAAGCCCAGATGGCGCCATCGGGCAGTTTCAGCAATGCGCCCTGACCATCGGCAGTCGGCGTCGCTTCGACACCATGGCCAAGATGGAAGCGGACATCAAACAGGACGGGCTTGCTGCCGCCCAGGAGCTTGCGCGCGCCCTTGCGCACGGGCTGCAATGTATCCTCGCCCCGCAGATCGCGGCCATCCTCGGCCAGAAACAGACGCCGCCGGTGCTGAAAGCCATGGCGACGGACATAACCGTCATGGCTGGCATCGAGCCATGACCCCTCCTTGCCCTGATCGCGCTGGATGACAACCTCCTCGACGCCCTTGCCGAGCGCGCCGTCGTCGCGGATGCGGGTGGAATTCTTGTTGTCGAGGACCAGCGTCGAATGGGCTGCCGTCGAACGGAGCAGTGATGCCAATTCGGCAGGCAGCGGCCGGGGCTGACCGCGCCCACCACCGCAGTTGACGATCAGACGCGTCGCACCGTCCGACATTTCAAAGGCCAGCGTACCGGCGTGCGCCGTCGCCGATTCGCGGGCGGCGGGTGGCGGACCGGCATCCAGAACGACCGCGACCTTGCCGCCCTGCAACCTCTGGAAACCGGAATTGATGCCGTTGCGCAAAGGCCGGGCGGCGATAGCGGCCAGCGTTACCGCGCGTTCGATCCGGTCGGCACAACCGATTGCCCCGCCATGCATCGCCGCCAGCATGCCATCGCCCAAAGTCGCCCCCTTGAGCGCAGGCACAAGCCGCACGATGGCCGTGGCGATCGGCTCGGCCGGACGCTGCCCGCGTACGGCATAGACCGCTTGCAGCATCAGCAGCCATTCAAGCAGTTCGAGCATGTCATAGGGCGCACGGCTAACCACGCCGCCATCGGGCAGCAGGAAATTATCAAGGGCACGCGCCATCGCCGTTTCGGCCTTTGCCTGCCGCGCCTCGCCACCCGGCAGCAAAAGACCCGCTGTCAGCACACCACCGATGGCGTGGATGCGGGCAATCCCGTCGGGTATCTTGTCGAAGCTGCGTTCAAGATGCCGGGCGCTGCGCGCAATCGCGTTCAGCACCGCCGAACGGTAGACATGATCGGTGCTTGACAGGATCAGCGGCGCATAGGCCGTCCAGTAAAACAGGCGCTGGCCCAGGATGTCGCCGCGCCAGGCCAGTTCATGAAACTCGGAAAAATCGGCGAGAAAGCTCTTGACCAAAGGCTCGGCAAGGCGCGCGGCGCGCGGGCGTTCGGTGACCTGTGCCAGATCGCGCAGCCAGGCGAAACTCAGCGCATGGACGCGCCATGCCATAGGATGCGCCGTGCTGGCAAAACGGATCGTCTGCGTTGCCGCACCATGCCCGGCGTGGATCATGCGGCCGGACAGCAGCGCATGGCCCGCCTGGGCATCGCCGGGCAGGGGATCGCGCGGCACGCCGATCAGTTTCAGCGGATAGCGCCCCTTGAGGCGGATACGATGGAAAATCGTACGATAAGTCAGACGGTGCAACTGGGCGGCAAGTTTTTCGCCGAGCGACAGGCCCTTGTCGCCGTCGACACGGACCAGGCGCTGGCCCGCGGGAATGCTGTCGCCTTCCCGGTCCGCGTTCATCCCCGAATACCCGCGATATTGGCGGCGTAAGCCGACGGGCCGCCACGGAACGTCGCCGTACCCGCGACCAGCACATCAGCGCCGGCAGCAATCGCGCGCGGCGCGGTCATGGCATCGATGCCGCCATCGACTTCAAGGTCGATGGGTTTGCCGATGCGATCGATCTGCTTGCGGATGGCTTCGATCTTGCGGAGTTGGCTGTCGATGAAGCTCTGACCACCGAAACCGGGGTTGACGCTCATGACAAGCACGAGATCGACCTCTTCGAGGACATAATCAAGCATCTTCGCAGGCGTGGCGGGGTTGAGCGACACGCCCGCCTTTTTGCCCAACGCCTTGATACGCTGGATCGTGCGATGCAAATGCGGCCCGGCTTCGGGATGGACCGTCAGGATATCGGCCCCGGCCTCGGCAAAGGCATCGAGATAGGGGTCAACAGGCGAAATCATCAGGTGCACATCGAAAATCTTCGTCGTGTGCGGACGCAGCGCTTTCACAACACCCGGTCCGATCGTGATGTTGGGCACAAAATGGCCATCCATCACATCGACATGGATATAATCGGCGCCCGCTGCATCAATGGCGCGCACTTCCTCGCCCAGACGTGCGAAATCGGCGGAGAGGATCGACGGGGCGATACGAACAGGCTGCTGCATGCGCCCCGCCATAGCATTGAGTTTGCAGCTTCGCAAACGGCGGATCAGGCCTTTTCGAGGCGCGCGATGAAGAATCCGTCCACACCGCCCTCGGCTTCCAGCATGCCGGGAAGCGTACGCAACCAGCCGGCGGGTGCGGGCGCCAATCCGCCAGGCAGTTCATCGGTACGGATC
>CAZWMK010000007.1:4514-44359 GCA_964635065.1 uncultured Sphingomonadaceae bacterium
CGCGCCGCCGCGCCAGAAGCGCCTCGATCTGCTCTTCGCCCTCTTCGGGTTCCAGCGAACAGGTGCAGTATACCAACCGCCCACCGACCGGTAGCAGGTCGAGCGCATGGTCGATGAGATCGCGCTGAAGGCCCGTCAGCGCGATGAGATCGCGACTGGCCGCCAGTTGCAGGACATCGGGGTGGCGCCGGAAAATGCCGCTGGCCGAACAGGGCGCATCCAGAAGCACATGATTGGGTGGGCGCTTGGGCTGCCATATTGTCGCATCCGCCGTCACCAGTTTGGCGACAAGACCGGTGCGCGCAAGATTGTCGCGCAGTCGTGCAAGACGACTTTGCGAGACATCGACCGCCATGACATGCACCCCCTGGCTGGCAAGCTGCATCGTCTTGCCACCAGGTGCAGCGCACAAATCGACGACATGCTGGTTGGGCTTGGCGCCAAGCAGGCGCACAGGCAGCGAAGCCGCCAGATCCTGTACCCACCACTGGCCTTCCGCGAAGCCTTCCCAACCCTCGATCCGGCCGCGCTGCGTCACGCGCAGATGACCGGGCAGGAGCGACACGCCGTCAATGGCCGGGGGTGTGGCACCAGGCGCAAAGCTGAGGTCGGTCGGCGGTTCGCTTGCAAGCGCGCGCGCGGCGGCAGCAGCGACATCGTCGCCCCAATGCGCGCGCCAACGGCTGGCATAGGGTTCGGGCAGCGTCGGAGTGGCGGGCAGACGCGCAGCTTCGCGCAGCAAGCGCGACAACACGCCATGCGCCAGCCTGCGTGGCCCCCCTTCCAGCAGCGGCAGGGCCGTCGCGATCACGGCATGGGGTGGCGTATCCAGCAGCAAGGCCTGCACCAGTGCCAGCCGCAGCACCTGCCGCGCCCGCGCATCGGGCGGCAGCGGGCGCGCCGTTGCACTGTCGATCAGCCGATCAAGATCGATCAGCCAGCGTAACACGGCAGAGGCAATGGCGCGTGCCAGGGCCCGGTCAGCCGGCTTTTCGATACCTTTCAGTACCTGCGGCAGAGCCTGTTCCAGCGCCTGCCCGCGCATGAGGACAGCGTCAAGCAAACGCTGGGCGGCGCGGCGCACGGCGACGCCGGGTGGCTGGGGTGCGGGCACGTTCAACGCCAGGGGTTTCCGCGCGGCGGCGCCTTGTCGCGGCGTTTCAGCGGATCAAGCGCACTGGCTGAAGCGCGCACGGCGGCGTCACGGACAGTGCCGGTATGCAGCGTCTGACCACCACCGCCGCCACCGCCCATTTCGCGTGCGATGTCATTGAGCGCAGCGATGCGGTTTTCCGGATTGGGATGCGTGGAAAACAGATTGTCCATCGTCCGCGCCGGTTCAACGATATAGAGACTGGCAGCTGCCGGATTGCGCTCGACCACCGGGTTCGGGATCGCCGCCGCCCCGCGCGACAACTTGGCCAGCGCCGATGCCAGCTTGTACGGCTGGCCGCTGATTTCCGCGCCCGCACGGTCGGCGCCATATTCGCGCGTGCGCGAAATTGCCATCTGCACCAGCATCGCCGCCAGCGGCGCAACAATCATGGCAACGATCATCACCACGGGATTCGGCCGCTCCCCGCCATCGCGACTGCCACCGAACAGCATGCCGAAATTGGCAATCATCGAAATCGCGCCCGCCAGCGTCGCGGTCATCGTCATGATCAGCGTGTCGCGGTTGCGCACATGGCCCAGTTCATGCGCCATGACGGCGGCCACTTCATCACGGTCGAGCATATTGAGGAGGCCGGTCGTAGCGGCGACGGCAGCATTTTCAGGGTTACGGCCCGTGGCAAACGCATTCGGATGCGGACTGTCAACAATATAGACTTTCGGCATCGGCAATCCGGCGCGCGTCGCAAGATTGGCCACCATCGCGTAAAAATCGGGCGCGCTGCGGGCATCGACCTCGCGTGCACCATGCATTTTCAGCACGATCTTGTCGGCATTCCAGAAGGTAAACAGGTTCATGCCTGCGGCAAGCACAAGCGCAATCAACGCACCCGACTGCCCACCGATCACGAAGCCCAAGCCCATGAACAGCGCCGTCATCGCCGCCAGCAGCATTGCGGTTTTCATCTGGTTCATATGGTCTCTTTGACCTGTGTTGCCCTGCAACACAAGCTTGGGAGACAGGCGCCCGTCGTCAAGCCTTGGACAGACACATATTCACGCGCTACTGGCAATCGTCAGGCGGATGCCCCACATGCAGGCGATCCGCACCAACATGGGGGGCGATTCCTGATGACCGACGACAAAACCAAGCCCGCAGCCACGACCGAAACTGAAACCAAAGCGCCGGACGCGCTACAAAACGACACGGACAGTCCGCCCGCCAGCGAAAAGGGCGGCCGCAAGGGACCGGAACCGACCCGTTATGGCGACTGGGAAAAGGGCGGAATCGCGGTCGATTTCTGACGTCATGACCGCCGTCACACCGTGTGGCGGCTGACGCTTCCTACAGGCTTTCATCCCGCAAGGGACGCGCAAGCAGGGCATCAATTGCCTGATCGACTGTCAGCCGCCCGGCCAGAAGATCGGCGACTGCGCGCGTGATCGGCATGTCGACGCCCAAGGCCTCGGCGGCCGCCAGAAGCACCGGCGCGGTATAAGCGCCTTCAGCGACTGTACGGCGACTGGCGAGGAGGTCGTCCGCACTTTGCCCCGCGCCAAGGCCCATGCCCAGGCTCATGTTGCGCGACTGCGGCGATGAACAGGTCAGCACCAGATCACCAAGCCCGGAAAGCCCGGCCAGCGTTTCACGGCGCGCGCCCTTGGCGATACCGAAGCGCTGCATTTCGGCGAAACCCCGGCTGATCAGCGCCGCCTTGGCATTTTCACCAAGCTTACGGCCCACAACCACGCCACAGGCAATCGCCAGCACATTCTTGACCGCGCCGCCAACCTCGGCGCCGATCACGTCGTCGCTGGCATAGGGCCGGAAGGCTGGACAAGCGAGACGGGCGATCAACTGATCGCGTACCATCGCCACGGCGCAGGCAAGCGTGACGGCGGTTGGCAAGCCGCGCGCAACTTCCGCAGCAAAGGTCGGCCCCGACAGGACCGCAATCGGCGCTCGTGGCGCAATATCGGCAGCCACTTCGGACATGAGTTCGCCGCTGCCGGCCTCGATCCCCTTGCTGCACAGCACCAATGGCATGGTATCGGCGTCAACACCCGCCAGCACCGAACGCAGATGCTGAGCGGGAGTCACGACCAGCAGCGCCGCACAATCACGCAGATCGGCCAGTGCGTTCGTGGCGACAATCGCTGGCGACAGCGGCACACCGGGCAGGAACAGCGCATTTTCATGACCGTTGTTGATGCCGTCGACGACCTCCGGTTCACGCGCCCACAGCCGCACCGGGCCATTACCCGCCGCTACCTGCGCCAGCGCCGTCCCCCACGCGCCGCCGCCGATCACTCCGATGGTTGACGTCATGCCTTCACTCCTGCCCCCCGCGCCGGTTCTGCTGACGGATCGAGCGGCCAGCGCGCGCGCGCCGGTGCATCGAGACCATCTATCAGGCCCAGGCTGAATCTTTCATAGCCAGCCCATGCGATCATGGCGGCGTTATCTGTGCACAGCCAGCCAGGCGGTGCAATGAACGGCAGATCGCGCGCCGTCGCCAGCGCCGTCAGCGCCGTGCGGATCAGGCTGTTGGCGGCCACGCCGCCGGCCACGACAAGTGCTGTCGCTTCCGGCATGCGATCGAGCGCGCGCCGCGTGCGGTCAACCAGACAATCGACGACAGCGGCCTGAAAACTGGCCGCGAGATCGGCCTCATGCCCCGGTCCCGCCGCCTGCGCCTGCCGCAACACGGCAGTTTTCAGGCCTGCGAAAGAAAAATGCGGTTCGTCGGTCCGCACCAGGGGGCGCGGCAAGGCATAGGCCTTGGGATTGCCGCCCGCCGCCGCCCGTTCGACCGCAGGACCGCCCGGAAAGCCAAGACCAAGGATCTTTGCGACCTTGTCGAACGCCTCGCCCGCAGCATCGTCGATCGTCGTCGCCAGCCGGCGATAGCGGCCGACACCTTCGACCGCGAGCAACTGGCAATGCCCGCCCGACACCAGCAGCAATAGATAGGGAAAGCGAAGATCCGGCGCGATCAGGCGCGGGCTCAGCGCATGGCCTTCAAGATGATTGACAGCAACCAATGGCTTGTTGGCGGCCAGCGCCAGCGCTTTTCCCGTCACCAGCCCGACCATCACGCCGCCGATGAGGCCGGGGCCAGCCGTGGCGGCAACCGCATCAATCTCGGCCAGCGTGACGCCCGCCTCGTCGAGCACGCGGCTGACCATCGGCGCCAACACCTCGACATGGGCGCGCGCGGCAATTTCGGGCACGACGCCGCCATAGGGCCGATGCGCCGCATCCTGACTGGCGACCGCCTGCGCAAGGATGCGGCGCTCGTCGGTCACAATGGCGGCGGCGGTCTCGTCGCAGCTTGATTCAAGGCCCAGAAGCAAAGTCGGCATATTGTCTCCGTCTGCCTAACTAGTTAGGCCAGAAGCCATGCACAAGAAAGCTTACCCGCCCATTCTTATCGGCACGCGTGGTTCGCCGCTCGCGCTCGCACAGGCCCGCATGGTGGCCGATGCCCTTTGCGCGGCGCATGGCTGGCCCGGCGAAGCCTGCGAACTGGTTGTCATCAACACCACTGGCGACCGTGTGCAGGACCGACCGCTCGCCGAAATCGGTGGCAAGGCGCTATGGACCAAGGAACTTGATACCGCAATCCACGATGGCCGCATCGATATTGCCGTCCATTCGATGAAGGATGTCGAAACCATCCGCCCCGGCACGCTGGCGATCGGCGCGATGCTCGTACGCGCCGATATACGGGACCGGCTGATTTCCCGCCATCCGGGCGGCTTTGGCGGCCTGCCGCAAGGCGCACGCCTTGGCACCTCCTCGCCGCGCCGCGCCGCGCAGGCGCGGGCCAGGCGCCCCGATCTTGTTGTCGTGCCCTATCGTGGCAATGTCGCCACCCGGCTTGCCAAGCTTGAGGCGGGCGAAGCAGACGCCACGCTTCTGGCCGCCGCTGGTCTCGCCCGGCTCGGCACGCCCGATATCGGCGAAGCCCTGTCGCCCGACCTGTTCCTCCCCGCCCCGGCGCAAGGCGCGATCGGCATCGAATACCGGGTTGACGAAACCGGCATGGCCGCACTGCTATCTGCCATCGACCACCCACCGACCACGCAGGCCGTGATGGCCGAACGCGCACTGCTTGCAGCCCTGGGCGGCACCTGCCACACGCCGGTGGCGGCGCAAGCCCGGATCGACGGCGACCAGCTTGCGCTCCGCGCCGAAATCCTGCTGCCCGATGGCAGCGAGCTTGTGGCTGACCATGCCGACAGCACGCTGGCTGATGCCGCCACCATGGCCGCAGACCTCGCCCACCGCCTGCTCGACCGCGCAAGTCCGGCACTGCGCGCGCTGTTCACCGGGGGCTGAGCCATCGCCCGCATCCTTCTGACCCGCAGCGCCGCCGACTGTGCACGCACTGCACAAACGCTCGGCGCCTGCGGCCATGACGTCATGACATCGCCGCTTCTCCATCCTGTCGCCGTTGCATGGACGCCGCCCGCCTGCATGCCGGAGGCGCTGCTTCTGACCAGTGCCCATGCCGCGCAGCTGGCCGGACCTGACGCCAGCCGGTTCCGGGACCTGCCGGTACTGACGGTTGGCGCCCGCACTGCCGATGCCGCCAAAGCCGCTGGTTTTCGTCATGTGCTGCAACCGGCGGGCGTCGAAGACATCCACACACTGATGGCCCATCTCGCAACAACCGGTTTCCGGCGCCTGCTGCATCTGGCGGGCCGCGATCATGTCGACAGCGTCTTGCCGCAAGGCGTCACACTGGAGCGCCGCATCGTCTATCGCATCGATCTTGTGCCTGCGCTTGATGCGGATGCGTGTGACGCCCTGCGCGCTGGCGCGATCGACTGGGTCTTGCTTTATTCACCACGCACTGCCCGGCACTTCGCAGCGCTTGCCGATGCCGCCGGACTACCGCGCGACCGCATTGCGCTTGCCGCCATCTCTGCAAATGCGGCACAAGCAACGGGCGCAGGCTGGCGGCAGATGGCCATCGCCACGCGCCCGACCGAGGCTGGTCTCTTGGCCATTGCCGGTTTGTCGTGCAACAGTGAAGGCGCATAGATGCGAAACGAAGGACAGGGCGGCATGGACCAGCAGAATGGCCCGACAGGCAGCGAAGCGCGCGGCGGCAGCCGGATGGCATGGGCCATTGCCCTGATTCTCGCCGTGTTCATTGTCGGCCTGCTTGGCAGTCCGTGGCTCGAAACCAAATTGCGCAGCACCTTGCCCGGCTTTGACGCCCTGCCCGGCAGCCCCGCCCGTCTTGACGAGCGGCTGGACAATGCCAACCGGCGCATCCGCGCACTGGAACAGCAACTGGCCGCACTCAAGGCGGCACCCAAAGCCAATGCTGGCGTTGCTGCTGCGGATTCAACAGAACTGGCACGGCTCGAAGAACGGCTGGACAATCTTGGTACGTTACGAACGCAAGACGATCAGCGCATCGATTATCTGACAGCCGAAGTCGCACGCGTTGCCACCCGCATCGATGAAACGCAGCGCAACACCAATGCCTCGATCGCCGCCGCCGCCTCGGGCGCAGAGCGTGCACAGGCTGTGCTGTTGATCACGACCGTGCGCCGTGCGCTCGAAACCGGTCAGCCGCTTGGCGGTCTGGAAGCGAGCCTGCGCCAGACGTTCGACACCGCGCCGCCCGCGACGCTGGACGCCGTGCAGCGCCTTGCCCAGTCGCCCGCACCCTTGCCGCTGCTGCAACAGCAACTGGCCCGGCTTGCGCCTGCACTGGCTGTGCAGACCGAGAGCAATAACAACAAGACCGGCCTGTGGGCGCAGATGCAGTCTGCCCTGTCGAACATGGTCGTGCTTCGCCGCAGCGACACGACGCGCGCGCCCGATACCGCAAGCCTCTTGACCCGCGCCGAAGGACGACTGGAACGCGGCGATGTCGCGGGCGCCATCGCGGTCGTGCGCCAGATGCCTGTTGCGGTGCAACGCCGGGCGGGCAACTGGCTTGCCGCCGCCGAGCGCCATGTCGCCGGCATGAGGGCTTTGACCGACCTTGAACTGATCGCCTTGGCACCCGTCGCACCTGCCGTCGTGCCAAGCGCCAACGCGCCGGTGGTCGCTGCCCCGGCGATCTGAGCGGGCGACAGGGAACTATACAGCGCGGCTCAGCTGCAACTGTCGAGCAAGGCCATCACGAAAAAGGTGATGATCACGACAAGACAGCCGACCGTCTTGTCGGCACAGCCCGGCAGCCGGGCGCGCGGCATCCGCACAGGCCTCGCCTGAAATTCGTGCCCGCAATAACGGCAGATCAGGGCCGCCGCCTTGATCTCCTCGGCGCAGCGCGGGCAGGTCTTGGTGTCCATCATCCCTCCATGCCCGTCCTGTGACGGTGCATGGCCGGATCATGGTATGAATTTCCTAAGAATTTGCCGCGTCCCCGGTCCGCCATGCCGCGCTTTCGCACAGACCCGGCCATTCCGCATTCGTCGCCCATAAAAAATGGCTCCATGCCGCGGGGCATGGAGCCATATAAGTAGAGGGAATGTCAGGTCAGAAACGATAGCTGGCCTGCAGGGCCACTTCGCGCGGACGACCAATCACGCCGTGCAGTTCACCCGCGAGACCGCCCGGACGGGCCGACGACACCAGCAGATAATATTTGTTGGTGAGGTTGCGACCGATCACCGCCAGTTCCCACTTGTCATTCACGTCATGCAGACGGACCGTGGCGTCAATCGTGGTGAACTTCGGCTGTTCGGCATAGGGCGCGCCATCGTCCTGCGTGCGATAGGACGAACTGTGCTTGACCTGCCCCGACAGACCGATGTTCATCGCAGACGTAATCGGCGTGTCATAGCTGAAGCCCGCCGTCAGAACCCATTCCGGCGCCTTCGATAGCGGATCGCCCGCACGGTCGGTCTGGCGCGAGACGGCGCCGGTGGCCGAGACGACGTTGACGCAACCGGTCGCTGCGGTCTGGCCCGCCCAGCACGGCGCGTTCGGAAAGCGGGTGATGTTGGCCTTGTTGTATGACAGGCCAGCCTGCAGCGAAAGATCGTCGGTCGCCTGATAGTTGGCGTCGAATTCAAAGCCCTTGGTCACGGCGTCAGCGGCGTTACGCACGAAGTTGATGAACAGCCCCTGAGCGGTCGTCTCCGGCATCACGAGCTGCAAGCCCTTGAGCTTGTAACGATAGAGCACCGACGAGAAGCTCAGGCGACGGTCAAGCAGGCTGCCCTTGATACCGAGTTCAACGCCCTTCGATTTTTCCGGACCGAAACCGATCGAGTCATCGGTCAGGTTCGCGGTGATCGTTGTCGGGATCGACGCGCCGCCCGATTTATAGCCGGTCTTGTAGGCGGCATAGATGTTGAGATCGCGCGTCGGCTTGTAGCTCAGCGTGACTTCGGGCGAGACATTGTTGTCCTTGAAGCGGTTATTCAGGAACACGCCTTGCGGCATGATGTTGAACGCTGCCGGCACGCGCGGATCGACATAGGTGTTACCTTCGATCGTTGTCTTCTTTTCATGCGTGTAGCGCGCACCGCCCGCCAGTTCGATCTGATCGGTCAGGTCGAGGATGATCTGGCCAAAGGCCGAAATGGCAGTATTGGTGATTTCATGGGTACGGTAGGTCTGGTTGGTCGCACCCGTGACCGGGCTGGCCGATAGTTGCAGCGGGAAGCGCGTGCCGATGTCGCCATTACGCTTGCTGTCTTCGTAGTAGACGCCGCCCGCAACGTTCAGCATGCCGTCGAAGTCGGTGTTGAAGCGCAGCTCCTGCGTGAACAGCTTCGACTTTTCCGTGACATAGCCCGGATAGCGGGTAAAGCTGGTATAACCATAGTTCGACAGCGTCTTGAAGTCGCCATAGCTGTAGCCGGTGACCGATTCAAAGGCGATATCGCCCATCTCGTAACGCAGCTTGAAGGTGGTCAGGAAACTGTCGACCGTCGACCACAGCTGGCCATCCTTCTTGGTGCCGCCCGGATAGCCGGCTTCGATGCCAACCGGCAGACCGCCCGACGAGATATTGCGGTCCGCACGGCAATCGCCGGTCGGATCGGCAATGCCATTTGTATCGGTCGGCCGCGTGATGCCATCCGCGCAGCGCACTGGCTGCGAGACATTGCCCATGCCGTCATCGCGATAAATGTTGCCAAGCGCCTTCAGCTCAGCACTGAAATCGCTTGTCGGCTCCCATTTGAGCGTCAGGCGGCCGGTCAGAATGTCGTTGGTGACTGCGCGGCCATTGCCGCCACGACGCAACGGGAAAGAGGCATCGGTCGGGTTCGGGCCATCAACGGCATTATTCCGGAGATAGCCCGCCATGTCGCTGTAACGCACGGCAAGGCGCGCGCCGAACGTGTCGCTGAGCGGGCCAGAGACATAGCCTTCGACATATTTTTCATCGGCAACGACTTCATAGCCAAGCTTGACGCCCGCTTCGAACGTGTCGGTCGGCCCCTTGCTGCGGACCGAGATCACGCCACCCGGGCTGTTCTTACCGAAGAAGAGCGCCTGCGGGCCTTTCAGGACTTCGACCTGCTCGACGTCGAAGAAGGCGACATTGGTAATGAAGCCACGACTGATCTGCATGCCGTCGATGTTGACCGAAACGGTCTGATCGATGCCAAAATCGTTGAAAGTCGAACCCACGCCGCGGATGGTCATGCTGGCGCCAGTGCCCGAAGCGGCCTTGACGATGGTCACGTTCGGCACGAGCGATGACATGGCATTGAGGTCGTTGACATTATATTTGGCCAGCATGTCGGACGACAGGGCCGCAATCGCCACCGGAACATCAAGCAGGCTTTCCGCGCGTTTACGCGCCGTCACCACGATGTCCTGCATTTCCGATCCATCCTGCGCATATGCCGGACTGGACAGGCCGGCAGCACCGACCACTGCGGCCATCAGGCCCGTAACGCCCATCATCGACTTCGTCATACGCATTTATCCATCCCCCTTGTTGCGGTCCTGAACGAGCCATAATATATATCGCGTATCAATTTATATCCTGCAGGAAATCGATCGTCAATAAACGAAGGCGCGTTATATTTTTTATAGAGAATGCAGCACTTTCGCCCATGAACCGGTTCCTTGATTGCCGCCGGGATGGCAGATAAGCATACATGAACTAATTTTGGGGAGCATTTGCCATGTCCGCTGCGTCTGCCAGCAATCCTGTGCCCGCAATGATGCGCGCCATTGTCGTGAACGGCGGCACCGGCGACGCCGACAGCCTCGCCGTCAGCACCATAGCCTGCCCGGCGCCAGGCCCCGGCGAAATCCTGATCCGTGTTTCAGCGGCAGGCGTCAACCGCCCCGACATTGCACAGCGCCAGGGCCTTTATCCGCCGCCGCCCGGCGCGTCCGACATCATCGGCCTTGAAGTTGCCGGCACTGTCGCGGCGCTTGGCGCGGGCGCGTCGCGCTGGGCGGTTGGCGATGCCGTGTGCGCTCTCTTGCCCGGCGGCGGCTATGCTGAATATGCCGTGGTCGACGCCCGCCATGCGCTGCCTGTGCCAAAAGGCTTCGACATGATCGCCGCCGCCGCCTTGCCGGAGACGATTTTCACTGTCTGGACAAATCTGTTCGAACGCGGACGACTGAAAGCAGGCGACACCGCTCTGATCCATGGTGCCAACAGCGGTATCGGCAGCATTGCGATCCTGATGGCAAAAGCCTCGGGCGCCCGCGTATTCGCAACCGCGCGTGGTCCGGAAAAAACCGCCCGCGCCAAAGCACTTGGTGCGGACCTGGCAATAGACGTCATGACAGAAGATTTCGTTGCCCCGGTTCAGGCGGCCGGTGGGGTCGATGTCGTTCTCGACATAGCGGGCGGCAGCTATTTCGAGCGCAACATCGCCGTTCTCAAGCCGGACGGCCGCCTTGCGCAGATCGCCTTTCTTGACGGGCCAAGCGCGACCATCGATTTCCGCACCCTGCTGTTCAAGCGCCTGACCATCACCGGATCGACGCTGCGGGGCCGCGATGCCGAGGAAAAGGCGCGCCTGACGCGCGAAATCGAGACGCATGTCTGGCCGTGGCTGGAAAGCGGCGCGGTGCGTCCGCTCATTGACCGCAGCTTCCCGCTCGAACAAGCCAGCGACGCGCACCGTCTGCTGGAGAGCGGCGCGCAGTTCGGCAAGGCAGTTTTAACGCTTTAGGGCTTTTTCCGTTGAAGTCGAAGCGAGTGGAAAGAACCACGCTCAAGTGCTGCGCGTGCCCGTCGCCGTGTCCGGTCAAATCTGATCGGGCACGGCCTGAGACGCAGATGCCGCACTTGGCAGCCTTGCGCCTGTTATTGTAACAGGCATCACACAGGCCGAAGGCGGATAACATGACAAAGGATTGCCCGTGAGCGAGCAGATCGACGAAGAAGTGCTTGCGCTGCATCCGGAAAAGCAGCTCATCTATTCGAGCACGTCGATCCATGAGCGGCGGCGCCGCATCCTCAAGGAAGCGCGCAAGATGATCGCCGAGCATGGGCTGGAAGGCTTCAGTATCCGCGCGCTCTGCCGTCAGGCCGATGTCGCGCAGCGCACGCTTTACAACGCCTTCCAGAACAAGGACCGCATCATAGCACTCGCAATTCGCGAGGCTTATGAAGATGTGAACCGCTACATGCGTTATCGCACGGCGGCCGATACGCTCGAAGGCATTATCGACCGCCTGATCGCCGTCAACCGTCGCAACCTGAAGGCGCGCAACTATACGCGCGCAGTCACCGCCATCTATTTCGCGCCCAGCGTCAGCACCGACATCTGGCAGGCACTGCGCGGCATGGTGTTCCTTAACCTGCGTCAGTGGCTCGACCGCGTGGAAAAGGATGGCGAGTTGCAGGACTGGGTCGACGTCGAGGCCCTGGCAGGCGATGTCGCCAACATCGAATATGCCACGATCAACGACTGGGCCCAGGGGCGCCTTGACGACGAAACCTATCTGACCCGGCTGATCACTGCTGTCCTGTCTCTGACCGCAGGCGCCACGCGCGGGCGGACGCATGACGAAGCAGTGGCTATGCTGCGCGCCATCCGTCAGAGTGGCAAGCTGCCGGAATTTCCAAACCCGGTCTATGTCCCGCCGATGGACAGCGACGCCTGACCAGACGCGTCAGCGTGGCTGCTCCATCAGCGGCATAAGGCGCGGCGTCACGCGCAACTCCGGCGGAATGCGGTCGATGCCGATACGGCGGTCGATCTCTTCATGTGTCCAGTAGATGCGGCGTTCCTGATAGCTGGTCAGCATGCCCGTGACCGCCCCCGCCTGCATCGACGCCTGGATCGACCCAAGATTGGCCATGTCCTCGTCGAGCACCTTGTCGAAGGCCGGCGCCGCCTTGTCCCAATAGCCGGGCCGGGATCCGTCTCCCCAGTCGGGCGCCAGAGCCACCACCTGCATTTCACAGCTGTCGACGCCACGCGGCCAGAACATCATGAACTGCACGAAAATCGAACGAAACGGCGTGATGACGTTCGGGAAGAGACAATAGGCCGTACTCGACGACCGGTGCAGTTCGGTTGCGCCCGCGATGTTCGGCGTGTCGGGCGAATCCATACCCAGCGTTTCAAGTGCCCATGGCTGATAACCCGTCACCATGCGCGAATGCCCCCACGGCAGCAGGCCGATGGCGCAGGCGCGGTTGTTGAGCGCCTTGCCAATCGACTGCTGGTGGATCGTGGTGATGTGATAGACTTCCTGAAAGGCATCGACCGCTGCCTTCCAGTTGCAGTTGATCATCGAACTGCGGCGGTGGACGACGCGCAGCTTCTCGACCTCCATGCACGCCCATTCGGGCGCAAGCGGCGCCACCGTCTCGGCCAGCGGCTTCGCATCCGGATCGAGGTTGACGAATACCCAGCCTGCCCAGACCTCGGCCTTGACCGGCACCAGCGCACGCGTTCCCTTGTCGAGACCGCAGAAGTCGTATTCGTCGGGCACGCCGACCAGCTTTCCGGTGAGGTCATAGGACCAGCTGTGATACTGGCAGCGCAGAAGATTACCCTGACCCGCATCCTCGGCGGTCAAGGCCGCACCGCGATGACGGCAACTGTTGTAAAAGGCGCGCACGACATCGTCCTTGCCGCGCACGATCAGGATCGCTGGTCCCAGTTTGCGCCAGACAACATAACTGCCCGCTTTCGGCAATTCCTCCATCCGGGCGGCGGGCAGCCATGCTTTGTTGAACACATATTCCTGCTCAAGCGCGGCAAAATCGGCACGCGTATAACGCCCTGCCGGAATTTCCGGCAGCGCGGCAAAGCCCGCAGGCGCGGTCTTGCGGCTGGCTTCGGATTCCAGTTCCGCGCGGATGCGCTGTTCAAGTGCGGCGTCCATGGTGCGTCCTTCTTCCGTCAGTTCTTGTATGCTTCGGCCAGATTGGCGCGGCCCAGATCGGCAATGCGCGTCACGCCCGTGAGCGCCATCGCGGTGCGCAGTTCGGCGGCCAGCAGGCCGATCATGCGGCGCACGCCCGCCTCGCCATCCGCCGCCAGCGCATAGGCCCAGACGCGGCCAACGAGCACCCCCTGCGCCCCAAGTGCGAGCATACGGGCAACATCCAGCCCCGAACGCACGCCACCATCGGCCATGATCGTCAAACGGTCGCCGACCGCGTCTGCAATCGCGGGCAGCGCGCGCGCCGTCGAAAGCGCACCATCCAGTTGCCGCCCGCCATGGTTCGACACGATCAGGCCATCGACGGGCGATTGGGCGGCGCGGCGCGCGTCGTCGAGATCGAGGATGCCCTTGATCAGGATCGGGCCATTCCACTGGCTGCGGATCCAGTCGACGTCCGCCCAGTCGAGCGAGGCCTTGAGATTGGCCTGCATCCAGCCGACGACCTGCGCCAGCGAGGCATCGGGGCCGACCGCCGCCGTCATGTTGCCAAGGCCATGCGGCCGGCCACGCACCCCGACATGCCAAGACCAATGCGGGCGCGGCAGTGTCTGCATTGCCATGCGCGCCATGCGGACAAGCCATGGATCAGTCGAGATTCCGGCGCGAAAATCGCGGTAACGCGCGCTCAAGACCGGCGTGTCGACCGTCAGCACCAGCACGCTACACCCGGCGCGGCGCACGCGGTCGATCAGCGCGGACATATAGCCGCGATCATTCAACATATAGAGCTGATACCAGAAGGGTACCCGGCACCCCTCCGCCACTTCCTCCACCGCGCAGCAAGCCGCCGAAGACAGGGTGAAGGGAATGCCGGCATCGCGGGCTGCACGCGCCGCCTGCACTTCACCACGCCGCGCCATCATCCCCGCCATGCCGACAGGGGCAAGCGCAACCGGCAATGCACAGGGCACGCCGAACCATGCGGTTCCGATATCGATGGCCGAAACATCGCGCAGCACGCGCTGGCGCAATGATACGGCGGACAGATCCCGTGCATTGGCGGCCAATGTCACTTCGTCATAGGCACCGGCTTCGACATATTCATACATGAAGCGCGGCAGACGCTGCGCGGCGCGGCGGCGGTAATCCTCGAAACAACGTGGTTGCATCGCGCGCCCCTGTGCGGCCGTCAGAAGGTACCGGGATAGCTGCCGCCGTCGATCAGCAGATTCTGTCCCGTCATGTAGCTGCCTTGCCGGCTGGCGAGAAAGGCGCACCAGGCCCCGAACTCGTCGGGATCGCCGATGCGGCCCATCGGCACGGTGGCTGCCATCGCCGCCATGCCTTGTTCAAGCGACTTGCCCTGCGCTGCCGCGCCTGCACCGACAAGACTCGTCATGCGATCCGTGGCAAAGGGGCCAGGCAGAAGATTGTTGATCGTGACGCCATGCGGTGCCACCTCACGCGCGACGCCCGCGACATAGCCGGTCAGGCCACTGCGTGCGCCATTACTGAGCGGCAGCATCGCCATCGGCAGCTTCACATTGGCGGATGTGATGTTGATGATCCGCCCCCAGCGCCGTTCGATCATGCCGTCGATGACGCCGTTGATCAGGAACACCGCCGCCAGCATGTTGCCGCGCAAAGCCGACAGCCATTCCTCCTCGTCGAAGGTACGGAAATTTCCCGCAGGCGGCCCGCCCGCATTGTTGACAAGAATATCGGGCGCAGGGACGGCCGCCAGCAGCGCAGCGCGACCGTCAGCCGTCGTGACGTCAGCCGCGACCACCGCCGGCCGCTCGCCGGTCAGGGCCGCGATCATATCGGCGGCAGCGGCGAGCTTGTCGGCGCTGCGGCCGTTCAGCGTCACGCGCGCACCTGCCTGTGCCAGCGCCTTGGCGCAGGCGAGGCCGAGGCCGCTGCTTGAACCGCAGACAATCGCCTTCCTGCCCGTAAGGCCCAGATCAAAACCCGCCACCAATCTCAGCTCCGCGCCAGATATTTATCGAGCGTCTGATGGAAATGACGAATGCGGCTTTCCTGATAATTGGCCAGTTGCAACTTGCGCGTTTTCGACGCCTTCATGCCGCGCTGGACATGCGGGATGTTCGCCATGTCCTGTTCCAGCACCGCGCCTAGCTGACCAAAGACATCGACCCAGCTTTCCTCTTCCGCCAGCAGTCGCATCGGCTCGGACGGCGCGGGCGGCTGGCCTGCCGGGCGGCGCTGGATCAGCCGCACTTCCATCAGCGTATGTTCATGGTCGGGCCATGGCCGCCAGCGATAGATCACCTGCGGCCCCGCCCCGCCCCACGGCGAGAAATTGGGGAAGACATTGTAGGTCAGCGCGTCCTGCACTTCGGAGTCGCTGACATGGCTCATGTCGATGCCGAACAGCTTGCCGAACCGCTTTCGGTTATGTTCGCCCATCGCCCGGCGTGCCGTGCCGCCTTCAGGCACGTCGATATGCGCGCCCGGTTCGACGACGCGGCCATTATATTTCAGATACTGATCGATGACCCACTGCTCGTCCATCGCGCCATTGTCGATATGTGGCGACGGGACGCCAAAGGGCGTGATCGCAATGTTCACATGGTCGCCATAGAGATTATATTTCGAATTGGCGTCCGCCGTGAACGGCATGATCTGCGGGTGGGTGGCAATGACGTGGAAGGCTTCCATGAAAGCTTCCATGCAGACTTTCCAGTTGGCCTTGATGACCTTGCCCGCCCAGTTGACCGTGGCATAGTCCTCGGGCTTCCAGCGCTGGAAATGATCGGGCAGCGGCGCGAGATATTCCTCCAGAGTCGGACCACCGTCCGCATCCTTGACGAAGATGTAGCCGCCCCATCTGCCGACCTGTGCCTGCGGCAAGCGCATGTCCTCGCCTTCGAGATGCTCGAAATCCCATGCGCAGGGGATCCTGTCGAGCGAACCGTCGCGGTTCCACGTAAAGGCGTGATAGGGACAGACCAGCTTGTCGACCGGGCCGTCATGATAGCGAAGCGCACGGCCACGATGCAGGCAGACATTATGAAAGGCACGGACCGAGCCGTCATCCTGCCGGATCAGAAGATAGCTGCGCCCGGCATTTTCATAGACGACGCTGTCGCCCGGGTTGAGCATGTCCTCGTCGCGGGCGGCATATTGCCAGACGTGCGGCCACATCTTGTCGATTTCCTGCTGGAAGAAATCCGCCGAGGTATAACGCGCGACATCCAGCGGCGCCGAACCAAGGTAGCGCGCATGATCTTCCTTCAGGAAGGCGGGCACCGGATTGGCGTCGGTTGCCGACAGTTCGTCCCACGACCGGCCCGGTCCGCGCCGCTTGCTGTCCATGTGATCGGTCATGCTTTTTCCTGCTCCCCAATTGTCTGTGTCGCGGTTGCCCATGGCCGTGGCCGCGGCTGTCCCGTCCGCGCCATGACAGCCGCATCAATCTCTGCGGCGGATGGATTGCCGCGCAACGTCAGGCCGCCATTCACCTGCAAATTCTGCCCGGTCATGAAGCATTGATCGCTTGCCAGCCACAATACGGAGGCGGCGATATCAGCGCTCGTCCCCACGCGCCCCAGCGGATAGCGGGCCTCATAGGTCTCCCACAGGCCCGGCACGCCTTTTGCGCGCGCCGTCATCGGCGTTTCGGTCAGGCCGGGCGAGACGGAATTGGCGCGGATGCCGCGCGCGCCATATTCATTGGCAATGCAGCGAATGACATGATCGATGCCTGCCTTCGTCCCCATATAGGCCGCATGATCATCCAGCATGATCGTCGCGGTCGCCGAGCTGATCTGGATCAGCGAACCGCCCGGCCGCATGACGGGCAGCATCGCCTGAAAATACTGGAAGGGACCGATGAACTGTACAGCAGTCATGTGGCGCAATTCATCGTCGGTTGTCAGCGCAAAAGGCTTGAGCAGGCCCCATCCGACAGCATTCACGACGATATCGACACCACCAAAGCGGTTTTTCACCGTCGCGGCCAAGGCATCGAGGTCGGCCTTGTCGCAGATATCGGCGCGCGCCCATTCACTGCCCGTCTCGGCGGCAAAGCGCGCCAGTTCATCGCCGTCGCGCCCGGCCGCCAGCACATGGGCGCCTGCCGCGCCCAGCGCGCGCGCAATGACCTGCCCCATGTTATCGCGCCCGGCGGCGCCCAGCACAACGGCGGCCTTTCCTGCCAGCGACTGCGTCACGTCGCCACCTCCCCAGATTATTGCACGTACAAGATATAGAAAATATCACGCATTGCAATAATCATTTCGTGCCTCAGCTTTCGCGCAACGGATCGCGCCCATCCCAGACGCGGCCCGCCGCCCGTATCATGGCGAAACGCTCCTCCATCGCAGGATTGAGCTGGATCATCTCGACCATCGTGCCCGGACCGCCGCCGGCATCGACATAGATCGCGCCGCCGCCCGGCCAGCCGACTTCCTGTTCAATCGCAAGGCCGCGCGCTTCACATTCGGCTTTGGCCGCAGCGATATCAGGGACGGCAATACAGACATGCTGCACCCCGTCATGCCCGGCATCATGCCATGCGGTGTAGATCGACGGCGCATCATTATGCTGCTCGATCAGCTCGACCTGCGTATCGCCCCAATAAGCGATCGACACCGAAAACTCGATGTCGCTCGGCTGGCCGCGATACCGGCATTCGGGAAAGCGCAGGCGCGACCGGCGGTAAAAGGGACCAACGCCCATCACCTCGGTCCAGAATTTCAGCGCCGCATCGAAATCGCGCGGGACATAAGCGATCTGGAACACGGTGCCGAGATCCGACAGGCGCCCCGCGCCCACCGCCGCGTCAGCCTTCATTGGCGGCACGGATGATCTCCTCGATCTGGCGATGCTGGCGCTGCAAAACGGCTTCATTCGCGCCAAAACGCATCTGGAATCCGGGCGGCGCCCAGGCGAGGTTGCGCTGTCCTTCGGCCGAGACGCTGTAATCCTCGTCACGGACGACGCCGTGGACGAAATCATGCATGTCCGCCCATTTCGACAGCGGCTGCGCCGGGTCGGCATGGCCAGGTTTGTAATGTGTCATCAATGTCACGCAGTCTTCGGGCGTCTTGCCGGGAAACACACGCGACATGCCATAGAACTGGCCCGCGCCCGGCACACTGTTCACATTGATCACCGTATTCGGGAAAATCATGTAAAGCCCGCCATAATCGCTATGTGGCCACTCCGATTCAGGCTTGTCGGCATAGGATGCGAAATCGGCGCGTGGAAAACCGAGACGGACATGGCGACCATAGCCTTTGTGCGTCATCGTGTTCGAGAAGGCGAGCGAACCGATGGTCGATGGGTGCAGCGTGGCGAAATGATAGCTTTCGCCATAGGTATCATAGGCATATTTCCAGTTGGCTGCCGCCGTCAGCGTGTCGCTTTTCGCAGGCACTGCCTTGCCAAGCTCAAGATGCGCGAGTTCGTCGCCCATCTCACCCAGCCATTCGGCCACATCGATGGGATCGCCGCCCGGCGTGCCGCGCACGAAGATCATGCCATGCCATTCGGCGACCGGCACCGGAATGAGGCCGAGATTTTCGGTCGGCACGTCGGCAAAGCCCTCCTTGCCGGGAAGACCGATCAGCTTGCCATCAAGATCGAAGGTCCAGCCATGGAAGCGGCAGGTCATGCGCGTGCGGCTATCGCATTCGGTCACAAGGCGCGCGGCGCGGTGCGTGCACATGTTGAGCCAGGCCTTGACCACGCCGTCCTTGTTGCGGACGAGGAGGATCGCCGGGCCAAGCACGTCGAACAGCAGCTTGTCGCCGGGATTGGGAATATCGCCCGACAATGCCGCGAGGATCGGGCGCTTCAGGAACAGCTCGCGCCGTTCCAGCGCATCGCGCGCGGGATCGGCATAGATGCGCGGATCGATCGCCACGCTGCCATTGTCGGCAAGGTCGGTGGTGCGGGCGCGCATGTGCGCAATCGTGCGCCGCCGCATATCGGCGTGCGAGGCCAGCCGCCGTTCACGCAGGACCGTCTCATCATCAGGCATGACCGGATTCGTTGCCATGATCGATACTCCCCAAGCTTATGTGCGCCGCGGCAGGTTACCACCACTGCGATTCGCGCGACAGAGCGCGCTGCTGGCCATGTTTCTAATTTAAGCACGCGCAATAAAAATGATCCAGATCAATTTTCCCGATGGCAGCCGAGAAAGCGACCAGACCCGTGCGAAAGGTCGCTCGACAAAATTAGCGCATGAAATATATTTAAGAACGCAACAAACGGGGGAGGCAGGACGGCGTGGACGGAGAATCGATGAATGGCGCGGATACGATGATCCACACGCTCGTGGCATCGGGCGTCGATACCTGCTTTGCCAACCCCGGCACGTCCGAGATGCATTTCGTCGTCGCGCTCGACCGCGTGCCAGAAATGCGCGCCGTGCTTGGTCTGTTCGAAGGCGGGGTCACCGGCATGGCCGATGGCTATGGCCGCATGGCGGAAAAGCCCGCCGCGACACTGCTGCATCTGGGGTCCGGGCTCGGCAACGGCATCGCCAATCTGCACAACGCCAGACGCGCGCAGACGCCGATGGTCAACATCGTCGGCGATCACGCCACCTACCATCTGCAGTGGGACACACCACTGGCAAGCGACATTGCCGGCCTTGCGCGGCCAGTGTCGAAATGGGTGCATCGCAGCGAAAGCGCGCTGACCGTCGCCGCAGATACGGCGCGCGCGGTTGCCGCCGCACGCCAGAAGCCGAGCGGCGTCGCCACCCTCATCCTGCCCGCCAATACCGCATGGCAACCCGCTGCCGACCCCGCGCCCGCACTGCCGGTGCCACCGCCCGCGCCTGTCAGCGGTGCCGCCATCGACGCTGCGGTCAAGGCACTGAAATCGGGTGACAAGTCGATCATTCTGTGCCGTGGCGACGTGCTTGGCACAGAAGGCCTCGCGCTGCTGGGTCGCATCCGCGCGGCGACCGGCGCGCGTCTGATGGCCGATCTGTTGGCGCCGCGCGCGGCGCGCGGCGCGGGGCGCGTCGCCATCGAACGCATTCCATACCGCGCCGAAGCTATCGTCGACCTGTTCCGGGATATCGGCCATCTGATCCTTGTCGGTACGCATCCGCCCGTCGCCGCCTTCGCCTATCCCGATTACCCGAGCTGGTGCCTGCCCGACGGCATCGCCATCCATTATCTCGCGCATGAGCATGAAGACGGCATGGGCGCGCTCGCCATGCTGGCCGATGCGCTGAACGCCCCCGCCGCGCCCGACCGGCTGACGCCACTCGACCTGCCCGCGCCCGATACAGGTGCGGCATTCGACCAGTTCAGCATCGGCGCGGTCGTCGCGCGCCATCTGCCCGAAGGTGCCATCGTCTCGGAAGAAGCCGCGACCAACAGCCTTGGCCCGATGATGGCGACCGTCAACGCCCGCCCGCATGACTGGCTGTCGAACACCGGCGGCGCAATCGGGCAGGGCATCCCCGTGGCGACGGGGGCTGCCGTTGCCTGCCCCGGTCGCAAGGTCGTCAACCTGCAGGCCGATGGCAGCGGCATGTATACGTTGCAGGCGCTCTGGACGCAGGCGCGCGAAAAACTCGATGTCGTCACCGTCATTTTCTCGAACCGTAGCTATGCCATTTTGCAGATCGAAATGGGTCGCGTCGGGGCGCAGAATCCGGGGCCACGCGCGCTGTCGATGTTTGACCTCGGCAATCCCGACATCAACTGGGTAGCGATGGCGCAGGCCATGGGGGTCGAAGCGAGCCGCGCAGAAACTCTCGCCGCTTTCGAAGCCCAGTTCATCGACGCCATGCGCCGCCCCGGCCCGCGTCTCATCGAAGCCGTCATTTAAGCGAAGGAAAAAACATGCCCGTCCAGATGCAGGCCGTCATCCGCGTCAACCCCGGCAAGCTGCGCCCGATGCTGGCGCTTCTGACCGAAGAACTCATCCCGATCATGGAAACGCAGGGCTGGAAACTGCTCGGCTGCTTCACCGGCGTCAGCGGGCCACGCAATACGATCATCGACCTGTGGGAGATGGACGACATGGAGCATTTCCGCCGCGCCTATCAGGGCTTTGCGGCACACCCCAGCTTCCCGTCGATCCGCGACCGTCTGGATCAATATGTACAGGAAGAAGTGCTGACGTTCCTTGATCGCGTGAAATAGGCCGATCAGGCCGGGAGCAACCGCCCCCGGCCCAATATGTCGGCGGGATCGAACGCCGCCTTCACGCCGCGCATGAGCGCCACGTCGACCGCATCGCGGCTGTGGTGCAGGACCCGCCGCTTCTTGATACCGATGCCATGTTCGGCCGAGACCGAGCCGTGCATGTCGCCGACGCAGCCATAGATAACGTCTTCGACGGCATCGTGCGCGGCGTGCGAGGCATCGGGCGCCTCGACGATGACATGGATATTGCCGTCGCCCATGTGCCCGAGCGCAACGAAGCGGCTGGCCGGCCAGCGCGCGGCAATCGCGGCTTCGCAGCGGTCGGCCAGTTCGCCGATCTCGCCGGTCGCCACCGAAATGTCGAACACGACCGGATGCGGGATCATCGTTGCCATTTCCGGACATTCGCGGATCGCCCAGAAGGCGCGCGCATCGTTGTCGGACTGGGCGATGGCCACATCGCTCAGCCAGCCGCGTTCCAGCCCATCGGCCAGAAACGCCTCGAACGCCGCATCGATCTGGCCGCGGTCAGTGCCGCTGCTTTCAATCAGCACATGAAAAGCATGCGCCCCCGCCACGGGCCGGCGCAGACCGGGGACATGCGCGAGGATGCCTTCGGCAAAGCTCGACCACATCACTTCGAAGGCCGAAAGATTCTCGGCCAGCCGTCCGCGCGCCGCGACCATGAACTGCTTGACCGCCTCGAAATCCGGCAGCGCGCACCAGGCGGTCGCCGTTGCCGTCGGCATGGCGCGCAAGCGCAGCACCGCGCGGGTGATGACGGCGAGCGTGCCCTCGCTTGCGGCCAGAAGATTGCGGAAATCATAGCCGGTGTTGTTCTTGACCATGGCGTGCAGGTCGCTGACGATCCGGCCATCGGCCAGCACCGCCTCCACACCAAGCAGCTGGTCGCGCATCATGCCATATTTGATCACGCGCACGCCGCCCGCGTTTGTCGCGATATTGCCGCCAATCGTGCAACTGCCGCGCGCGCCAAGATCAAGCGCGAGATAAAGACCCGCCGCCTCGGCCGCGTCCTGCGCCGCCTGCAACGTCGTACCGGCCCAGACCGTCATCGTGCCCGACACCGGATCAAGCGATTCGACCCCCGTCATGCGTTCCAGGCTCAAGGCCACCTCGCCGGGCTGGACGCAGGCGCCACCCGAAAGGCCGGTCAGCCCGCCCTGCACCACCACCGGCTGGCCTGCAGCATGGCAGATGGCCATGGCCAGTGCGACCTCGGCCGTCGTGCGCGGACGGATCAGCGCCAGCGGGACAGCGGCGGGCACGCCACTCCAGTCGGCAAAGCGGCGATCGGCGCAAGCATGACCCGGCAGGACGACAGACGCCCCCAGTGCCGCCTGCAATTGCGCGACGATCTCGTCTGTGCCGTTCCCGCCTTCCGTCATGATCGCACCTCCCCTTTGCGACTGGTTATCATGGCCATTGCCGGGGCGACAACAAGATATTATAGCAAGGTATATTTTCATGCCGACCCGTCAGCAAAGAACGGCGGCAGCCTTGGGGGCCAGTATGAGCAGCAGCGCGCCGACAATCGACGAACCCGCCTATCCTGGCCGCGAACGGGCGTTGTTCATGCTTGGCACACTGGTACTGGCCTATATCATTTCATTCATTGACCGGCAGATCCTCGCGCTCCTCGTCGCACCGATCAAGGCCGACCTCGGGATCAGCGATTTCCAGATCAGCCTGTTGCAGGGACTCGCCTTTGCAGTGTTCTTCTGCATCCTGGGTATCCCGTTCGGGCGTCTGGCCGATCGCTACAGCCGCAAACACATCATCGCGGGTGGCATCTTTCTCTGGAGCCTGATGACCATTGCCTGCGGGCTGGCCGATGATTTCCTGTCCCTTTTCCTCGCACGCATGGGTGTCGGTGTCGGCGAGGCCGCGCTTGCGCCTGCTGCCTATTCGCTGATTGCCGACAGTTTTCGCCGCGAACGGCTGGTGCGCGCGACATCAACCTTCGCGCTGGGCGGCATGCTGGGGGCCGGGCTGGCATTCATCGTGGGCGGCGCGGTCATCGAATATGTCACCCACACTGACAATCTGCCCTTTGGGCTGACGGCCTATCGCCCATGGCAGCTGACCTTCATGATTGTCGGCCTGCCGGGCTTTCTCGTCGCCGCCCTTGTCCTCCTGATCAAGGAACCCGCGCGCCGGGGCGTCAAGGGGCCGCCGCCCGCCACACGGGCCGCCTTTGCCTATCTGTGGGCCAACCGCGCGGGCTATGCGCCGCTTTATCTTGCGGCAACTTCGATGGCGGTGCTGAGCTATGGCGGCATCACATGGATGCCGACACACATGATGCGCAGCTATGGCCTGTCACCGGGCGAAGCCGGCACGGTTCTGGGCATCATCCACATGGCGGGCCCGGCCCTGGGCGTGACGCTGGGGACGATGCTGTCGGAATATTTCGCCAGAAAAGGCCGCACAGACGGTCCGCTCCGGACTGTGATGATCACATCGGCCCTGGCTGCCCCATGCTATGTTGCGCCCCTGATGCCGACGTTTGAACTGACCGCAGCGCTCTGGTTCATCGCGGTCGTGCTGCAGAATGGCTATTACGGCAACACGCTCGCAGCCCTTCAGATGATCACGCCCAACCAGTTGCGGGCGACCAATGCCGCGCTTCTGACGCTGGTGGTCAGCCTGTGCGGTCTCGGCTTTGGCGCTGCCGCGATCGGTGGCCTGTCCGATACTCTGTTCGCAGGCGATGCCCGCGGCATTGGCAAGGCGATGGCGCTCGTCGGGGTGCTGGGCGGCGCATTTGCATGCATCTTTGCCGCGCGTGGCCTTGCCCCCTATCGCATGGCGATCGATCGTCATGACGTCTGATCGCGCGCTGATAGACGCCGCCGCAGACGCGCTTTGTTCGGCGCGCGCAGCGCGTTGCGCGACCGGCGCCCTGCCAGACATGGCCAATGCCGATACCGCCTATGCCGTGCAGGCGGCGGTGGCGGACCGCCTTGGCGGCATCGCTGGCTGGAAGGCGGCGATCTTCCCCGACGGACAGATATTTTGCGCCCCGCTACCGGGTGCGACCGTGCTGACAACGCCGGCTTCGCGTCCGGAAACCTGCCTGCCACGCGCGGGCGTGGAGGCCGAAGTCGCCTTTCGCCTCGCCCGTGCCATTCCTGCCGCGGGCCCGCCGCTCGATCCGCTCCAACAGCGTGCGGCAATCGCCGCAGCCCATGCCGCCATCGAAGTCGTCGACAGCCGCCTTGCCGACTGGCGCGCGGCGACGCCACTTGCCATCGTCGCCGACAATCTTCTGGGCAGCGCACTGATCATCGGCGATGCGCTGGGCGACTGGGAACGCATGGATCTTGCCGCACCCGGCTTCGCGCTTCACGTCGATGGTGTCTGTATCGCCGCACCGGGTCGCAATGCCGCCGACCCGTTCGCGCTTTTTGGCCATGTCCTCACCCATTGCCGGGCACAGGGCATCGACCTCGCCCCCGGCACATGGATCACGACCGGAACGACGACAGGTCTGGTTTTTGTCGACAATGACAAGCGCGTCGAGTTGCTGCACGCCGGGCGCTGCCTTGCTGCGGCTGGACCGGCAAAAGCCCCGTACAATAATGGATGACAAGCGTTACATCCTTGACTAGGATAAAAGAATAACATGTTGCGTTTTCTACCGCGCCCTTTGGCGCAGGATGGGGCTTTGGCAGGAATGGATCTTGCAACCTTGTATGATACGGGTGCCAGCAGCGACTTTCTCGCCGAGGTCCGTGCTTTTCTGGCGCATGCGCTGACGCCCGACATGACGGCCCGTGCCGCACGGCAGGCCGGTCTGTTCGCCGATCAGGAACTGGCGCGCGAATGGCAGGCGATCCTGCATGCGCGGGGCTGGGCCGCGCCGGCGTGGCCGAAGGAATATGGCGGAACTGACTGGACACCGGCGCAGAAGCTGATTTTCGAACTTGAGTGCGCAGCCCATGGCGCACCAGCGTTGCCCGCCATGGGTTTGCAGATGTGCGGCCCGGTGCTGATCGGTCATGGCACACCCGAACAAAAGGCGCGCTTCCTGCCGCGCATGCTATCGGGCGAGGACTATTGGTGTCAGGGCTATTCCGAACCGGGGGCGGGTTCCGATCTTGCCAGCCTGAAAACCAGGGCCGTGCGGGACGGCGACGATTATGTCGTCAGCGGACAGAAAATCTGGACGACGCATGCCCACATCGCCAACTGGATTTTCCTGCTTGTCCGCACTGATCCGGCGGCAACGCCGCAAAAAGGCATCAGTTTCCTGCTGGCGCCAATGGACAGCCCCGGCATCACCGTGCGCCCGATCCGCAGCATGTCGGGCGAGCATGACGTGAACGAAGTGTTTTTCGACAATGTGCGCATCCCGGTCGCAAACCGGGTGGGCGCGGAAAATGACGGCTGGACCGTCGCCAAATATCTGCTTGAGTTCGAGCGCGGGGGCGGTGCGGCAGCCGGCCGCGCCCTCAGAGTGTTGCGCGGCCTTTATGCACTGCTGGATGCCAGCGCCGACCAGCCTGATGCGCCGGGCCGCGATCCGTTTTTCCGGCGCAGGCTGAGCGCGCTTGAAATCGAGATCATGGCGACATGCTGGACCCAGCAGCGCGCGGTCGCGGGCCTTGCCACCGGTGAATCGGTCGGCATGACAACAGCGGCGGTGATGAAGCTCAAGGCCACCGAACTGGTGCAGACTGCCAGCGAACTGGCGATCGAGGCGCTGGGGCGGATGGCCATGGTCGATCAGTCGGCGGCACTTTACGGCGATGCTGCCGCTATCGGCGGAGACCATGCCCTGACGCCGGCCGCGCGCTACATGAACATGCGCGCTGTCAGCATTTTCGGTGGCAGCAGTGAAATGCAGCGCACCATTTTGGGCAAGGCGATCCTGAAGCGATGACCGCGCCGCTCTACACCACGCTTGGTGCCATGCTGGCGGCACAAGCCGCGCGCCATGGCAACAAGCCCGCGCTGAAAAGCGCCTCAGGCGACCTGAGCTATGCCACGCTCGATCGTGCGGCCAACCGCGTCGCGCATGGCCTTGCCGCCGCCGGGGTCGGGCCGGGCGACCGGGTCGCCTGCATCGGGCGTAACGGTATCGGTTACTGGCAGCTGCTCTTTGGCGCCGCCCGGCTGGGTGCGACAGCCATTCCGGTCAACTGGCGGCTTGCTCCGGCCGAAATTGACGCCATTCTCGACGATGCCGCCCCGCGTTTCATTGCGGCCGACATGGATTTCGCCAGCGTCTTGCCCGGCAATGCGGCGCATGTGCTGACCGACACGGACAGCTTTACCCAATGGCGTGACAGTTTTTCCGATGCCCACCCCGACATGGCCGTCGATCCGGAAACCATTGCTGTCCAGATCTACACGTCTGGAACAACCGGCAAGCCCAAGGGCGTCATGCTGAGCCATCGGGCGCTGATGGCCTTTCGCGCCCTTCCGCCTGAGATGCAGCCGGCATGGAACCGCTGGACTGACGACGATGTCAGCCTGATCGTCATGCCGCAATTCCATATCGGCGGCACCGGCTTTGGCCTGCAAACCCTGTGCGCGGGCGCAACCGGCCTGATCCAGCAGGCCTTCGACGCAAGCGCCGTGCTGGATGCCATTGCCAATGACGGCCTGTCGAAATTCTTCACTGTTCCGTCAGCATTGCAGCTGGTGCTGCAACATCCCCGTGCCCGGTCGGTCAATTATGACCGCATCCGGACCATCGTTTACGGTGCTTCGCCCATTCCGCTCGAACTGCTGCGCGCGGCGATCGGGATGTTCGACTGCGCCTTCGTCCAGCAATATGGCATGACCGAAATGTGCGGCACGATCGCCGTGCTCCCGCCTGAAGATCACAGCATAGACGGCAACGCCCGCATGCGCTCGGCAGGCAAGCCCCTGCCAGGCGTCGACGTCGCCATCCTCGATCCCGATGGCCGGGCGCTGCCACCCCATGTCAGCGGCGAAATCGCGATCCGCGCACCGACCGTGATGAGCGGCTATTGGAACCAGCCCGACGCGACCGCCGCCGTCATGACACCGGATGGTTTTTTCCGTACAGGCGATGCCGGCTACCTTGATGAAGATGGCTATATTTTCCTGCAAGACCGACTGAAGGACATGATCGTGTCCGGCGGCGAGAACATCTATCCCGCCGAGGTCGAGGCGGCATTGTGGGCGCACCCCGACATTGCCGAGGTCGCCGTGATCGGTGTGCCCGATCCGCTGTGGGGCGAGGCTGTGAAGGCGATAGTCGTCCTGCACGACTCTGTCACACCCGACGCCGAAGCCATCCGTCAGTGGGCGCGCGCGCGGATAGGTGGATACAAGGTGCCGAAATCGGTCGACTTCGTCGCCAGCCTGCCACGCAACGCCACCGGCAAGGTGCTGCGCCGCGAACTGCGCGCCCCCTATTGGGCAGGACATGCGCGGGCAATCAACTGATGAGCGAAGCGAATACAAGGCAGAAGGCATAATGAATATCAGCCTGAACGAAACGCAGATCATGGTCCGCGACATTCTGCGCCGCTATCTGGCCGGCATCGATCCGGCGACCATCGATCCCGCAGCCCTTTGGCAGGCATTGGCGGGCGAACTGGCCATCCTTGCGGCACCGCTCGATGAATGCTTCGGCGGCCTCGGCGGCGGTGCGATAGATGCCATGGTGGTTGCGGGCGAGCTTGGACGCGCCTGTGCACCGGCCCCCTTTGCCAGCGCCGTGGCGGCGGCCGCCCCGCTGCTTGCCGCAACCGGGCGAGAGGGTCTGATCGAGGCGATCACGAACGGGACGCTGCGGATTGCGCTGGCGGGCGCCGACTGCGATCCCGCCGATGGCACCGAGACCAGCGCGCGCGCCACCCTGACCGCAGACGGCGACGACTGGCGTCTGGATGGCCGGAAAATCCTTGTCAGCGACAGCGGCAACTCCACCCATCTGCTACTGCGTGCAGAGATGGCCACGGGCGACCCTGCGCTTTTGCTTCTGCCCTGTGCGGCCTCGGGCATCGTGCGCCACGATTACCCGCTGGTCGATGGCCGACTTGCCGCCGATTTCACGTTCGAGAACTGCCCTGTGCGTGCCGACATGCTGATCGCCCATGGCAATGCTGTCGATGCGCTGCTGCTGGCGGCGCATGATCGCGCCATTGCAGCACAATGTGCGGAAGCGGTCGGCATCATGAGCGCCATGTTCGATCAGACCGTCGCCTATGTGAAACAGCGCGTGCAGTTTGGCCGTCCGATAGCCGAGTTTCAGGTTGTCCAGCACCGGCTGGCCGACATGCTGATCGAGGTCGAACAAGCCGAATCCATGGCCTGGGTCGCCGCCTGCAACATCGGTTCGCCGCGCCATGTGTCTGCGGCCAAGGTGCGCGTCGATCAGGCACTGCGCACTGTAGCCCATGGTGCCGTTCAGCTGCATGGCGGCATCGGCACGACCGACGAACTGGTACTGTCGCGCTATTTCAAACGTGCACTCGTGATCCAGCGCGCGCTTGGCTCTGCCGATCAGCACATGGCGCGCTACGAGGCCTTGTCCTCGGCAGCCTGAGCATCGCCGCGGCCCGTGATGCTGTTGCCTGCGATGTAATCGCCCGTGGTGAGCTGGCCATGGGCATGGGCGAGATGGTGCATGTGGAACACCGCATCCATCGTCGTGCGCTTGCCCATCTGGTCTTCGGCATGGTTGAACGCCTGCTTGGCGAGCGCCATGCCAAAGGGTGGCATATCCGCCAGCCGCGCGGCGATGGTGCGCGCTTCGGCTTCAAGGGCGTCCCGCGACACGACGCGATTGACCATACCCAGTTGATAGGCGCGCGCCGCCGTCATTTTTTCTCCGAGAAACAGAAATTCGCGGGCGATTCGCGGATGCATTTCAAAGGCATGGGCGAAATATTCGATGCCCGGAATCCCCATCCGCAGCACCGGATCGGAAAAACTGGCGTCGTCACTGGCGACAATGATGTCGGCCACCCACGCCAGCGCAAGACCGCCTGCAATGCACGCGCCCTGCACCGCCGCCACCACCGGTTTCGGCATGGCGCGCCAGCGGCGGCACAGGCCGAGATAGACTTCCTGTTCGCGAACATAGGCGCGCGCCGCGCCGTCCAGTCCGGCATGGTCGCCCCACAGAAAACGCCGGTCGTCATGGCCGACATGCGTGTCACGGCCGGGCGTGCCGATGTCGTGTCCGCCTGAAAAATGCTTGCCCGCGCCGGAAAGCACGATCGCGCGCACAGCAGGATCGTCCGCCGCGCGCCGGAAAGCATCGTCGAGCGCATAGAGCATCTGCGCATTCTGGGCATTGCCATAGCGCGGACGATTGAGCGTGATCCACGCTATCGCGTCTTCCTGCCGGTAAAGCACGGGTTCGTTGGTTTCATAGATTGGGGTCATGAGACAGGATCCTGCACTGCGGCATCAAAGTATAATATGTTCTACATTGTTGCCCGCCAAATCCCGAAACGGCAAGCCCCGCCAGACGCAGGGCCTGCCATGCGCCGTCAGCAATCCTCTGTCTGCGCGGCCTGCGACAGGGCATCATGCCGGGCTTTCAGCGCCATGATCTGCGCGCGCATCCGTGGCGATGGCGCACTGTCGAGAATTTTCGGCAGATCGACATGGATGATCACGGCCTTCGTCAGCGCGTTGTTGGCACGCCTGTAGTGCAGCATGGCCGTGAAATAGGGCTTCAGGCGCTCGATCAGCATGACGGCCTTGTCGATTGGCGGCGCGGTTTGCGCGGAAGATGGCAGCAGGCCACCAGCCCGCCGGTGAAAAACCGGGTGATGTCATCGATGGCAGCCTCCATGCACCCGGCCGTTACGACATCGTCGGTGCGCGCATCGATCAGGCCGCGATCCTGCACCATGTAGGTCAGAGCCACCTCCATGAGATAGCTGGCGATATCGAGCTGTCGGCGATCCGGGATATGGAAATGCGTTTGCAGGACCTGCTTGAAACTGTCGGGAATTGACGACAGGCCACGCAGCGCCGGATGTACTTCCTTGCTGCTGTATACATTCATGCCACGCCCGCAGAGCCTGAGATAATTGCGCCAGCCTTCTCCCTCGTGGCTGATGAACCGGAGAAAAGGCCGGATGAATGCGCGGACGAAATCCTCGAAACAGGCATCGGGATCATTGATGGCAGCCTGCACACTGTCCTGGACATGCCCATGCCAGGCATCGTGACGATGGTTGACGACAGCCACGAACAACCGGTCCTTGCTGCCGAAATAATAAGCGATCAAGCCAAGATTGGCACCGGCTGCCTTGGCGATGTCGCGAACGCTGGCACCATTATAACCTTTTTCCGCGAACACGCGTTCGGCCGCCAGCAGGATGGTCTGGCGCGTATCGAGCGGTTCAGGGACAATGGGGTCTGGCAGCATGACGGCTCGCATGGTGAAGGCACAATCAGTGCGCCACCGGGCCGGGCATGGCAAGGATCGCATTGGTCAGACGAGCCTATGACTTTTGACAGGTTCAGTACACCCGCGCTAACTTTGCCTTGGCAAGCGCCAACGACACGCTAGCCTCTGTTCGCGCGTGCTTTTGTGATGGTCTTGCGGCTTGCAACTCAGGTACGGCACAGAACAAGAAATATGGGGGAGGTTGCCGGAAACATGCCGCTGGGTGCGACCATGCGTGCCGCCGCAGAGCCACACGACAAGACGCTGCCGGTCCGAACTTTCCCTGCCGATTCGCGACCATGGCTGCACCCGCTGGTGCGCTGTGGCGCTATGCGCCTACACATCCTTGGGAGTAACAGATGAGTGACAGACTGAATGACCAGTCGGCGGAATTCTACCGCCGCATGTTGCGGATCCGCCACTTCGAAACGCGTGCCGAAGCCATGCATGCGGCAGGCGAAATTCCGGGCGCGCTTCATACCTATTCGGGGCAGGAAGCCTCAGGCGTCGGCACCTGTATGGCGCTCAGGACCGACGACTACATGCTGGGCACCCACCGTTCGCACGGCCACCCCATCGCAAAGGGCGCGAAGCTGCGCCCGCTGATGGCCGAACTGCTGGCAAAAGTGACCGGCATCTGCAAGGGCAAGGGTGGATCGATGCACCTGTCCGACTTCTCGGTCGGCTCGCTGGGCGAAACCAGCATCGTCGGCTCCGGCCTTCCGGTCGCCACCGGGGCCGCGCTGGGTGCGAAGCTGCAGGGAAGCGATCGCGTGACCGTTGTGTTCTTCGGCGACGGCGCATCCAACGAAGGCGCATTCCACGAAGCCTGCAATCTGGCGTCGATCTGGAAATTGCCGGTGATCTTCGTCTGCGAAAACAACCGCTACGCTGTCTCGACGCCCGCCTCTGCCTCGGTCTCGGTGCCCGACATCGCTGAACGCGCCAAGGGCTATTCAATGCCCGCCGAGATCGTCGATGGCCAGGATGTCGAACTGGTTTACGAAGCCGTATCGCGTGCTGTCGAACGCGCGCGGGGTGGTGGCGGCCCGACCTTCATCGAAACCAAGACCTACCGCTATAACGAGCATGCCGTGAACATGGGCCGCATCCTGCTCGACCGCGGACAGGAACTGGAAGACTGGAAAAAACGCGATCCGATCGCGCTGTACCGCGCCAAGATGATCGCGGGCGGCAAGACAGAGGCCGAGGTCGATGCCATCGAAGCCGAGGTGATTGCCGACGTCGAGGACGCCATCGCCTTTGCGCGCAGCAGCCCCTATCCGACGCAGGAAGAAGCGTTTGACGACGTGTTCGCCGAACGCCTGCCGATTCCCGAATTCCTGACCGCGAACGCCTGAGGGACACGAAAACAATGGCAAAAATCACATTTCTGGAAGCGATCCGTCAGGCCCAGTTCGAGGAAATGAAGCGCGATTCCAGCGTTTTCATCATGGGCGAAGACATCGTCTGCAACGTGTTCGGCACCACCACCGATTTCGTTGAAAACTTCGGCAAGGAACGCGTGCGCGACACGCCGATCTCGGAAAACGGCTTCGTCGGCGCTGCTGCCGGCGCCGCCATGGTCGGCACCCGTCCGATTGCCGACGTGACGCTGTCATCGTTCCTCTATCCGGCGATGGACCAGATCGTCAGCATGATCGCGAAATCGCGCTATATCTATGGCGGTCAGGCCAGCCTGCCGCTCGTCGTCCGCAGCTGCATGTTCTACGCCAATGCCAACGCGGCACAGCACAGCGACCGGCCCTATCCGATGCTGATGAACATGCCGGGCCTGAAGATCATCGCACCATCCGGCCCGCGCGACATGAAGGGCCTGCTGAAGGCCGCGATCCGCGATAACGACCCCGTTTTCAGCTTTGAAGACGCGACGCTGTGGAACGTGAAGGAAGAAGTGCCCGACGATCCCGACTTCATCATCCCGCTCGGCAAGGCCGAAGTGAAGCGCGAAGGCAGCGACATCACCATCGTCGCCATTGCCGGTGCCGTGCAGCTTGCGCTGGCCGCTGCCAAGGATCTGGCCGCCGAGGGCATCAGCTGTGAAGTCGTCGACCCGCGTTCGCTTGTTCCGCTCGACCATGCGACGATCCTTGCATCGGTGCGCAAGACCGGCCGCGCCATTGCGGTCGACCCGGCGCACAAGACCTGCAGCGCCGCGAGCGAAATTGCGGCCACCATCGCGGAAGAGGCTTTCGAGCATCTGCGCGCGCCGGTGCTGCGCGTCACCACACCCGATACCCACATGCCGTTCAGCCCGGCGATTGAAAAGGCGCTTTACCCCAGCAAGGACCGCATCAAGGATGCCGTCCGCAGGCTGGTGAAAGCACCAGTGGCTGCCTGAGGAGCATAACAAAAATGGCAATTACCGATGTACTGCTGCCGCAATATGGCATGGGCATGCAGGATGGCGACATCACCAAGTGGCTGAAGGCGGTCGGCGACAGCGTTACCGAAGGCGAGGCGCTGGTCGAGGTCGAAGCGGCGAAAACGACGGTCGAAGTGCCGGCGCCGGTCAGTGGCACGCTCGTCGAAATCCTCGCACCCGAAGGTGAAACCGTCGAAGTCCGCACCGTGATCGCGCGGATCGAGACCGCCTGACATCACCATCATGGCACTGCAGCGGCGAGGCTTTCACCCGGAAAGTCTCGCCGCCCTTGCGACTGCAAGATAAATGACCCTGGGGAGACTTCAATGACCCTGCACCAACCCATGTCGTCGGTTTCGGCCTTTCTGGCCCGCGAACATCGCAACCTGATCGGCGACCAGTGGCTGCCCGCACAATCGGGCGGCACGATCGACGTCTTCGACCCCGCCACCGGCCAGGTGATCGCCAAAGCCCCCGATGGCGGCGCGGCCGACATCGACATGGCGGTGAAAGCCGCCCGCAACAGCTTCGACAGCCGGGCATGGCGCGGGCTTTCCGGCGACCAGCGCAGCAAGATCATGTGGCGCCTTGCCGAACTGATCGAAGCCAATGCCGAAGAATTCGCGCATATCGACGTCATCAACAACGGCATGCCGATTGCCTTTGCCAACTGGATGGTCGCCAATTCGTCGGAATGGCTGCGCTATTATGCCGGCCTGACCAGCAAGATCTTCGGTCGCAACACATCGGGCGCCATGTCGGGCAACGGCCAGGAATTCCACGCCTATACCGCATCCGAGCCGGTCGGCGTCGCCGCCCTCATCGTACCGTGGAACGGCCCTTTGGGCACCACGGTCATCAAACTGGCCCCTGCGCTTGCCGCCGGTTGTTCGGTCGTGATCAAGCCTGCGGAAAACACGCCGCTGTCGGCCTTCCGCCTTGGCGAACTCGCGCTGGAAGCGGGCGTCCCGGCCGGCGTCATCAACATCGTCAACGGCTATGGGGCGACGGCCGGTCAGGCGCTGGCCGAACATCCGCTGGTCGACAAGATTTCCTTCACCGGATCGACCGAAGTCGGCAAGCACATCGTGCGCACCGCCTCGGGCAATCTCAAACGCGTCACGCTCGAACTCGGCGGCAAGTCACCGCTCATCGTTTTTGACGACGCCGACATGGAACTGGCCATTCCCGGTGCCGCCATGGGCATTTTTGCCAACACCGGCCAGGTCTGCTTCGCCGGATCACGGCTGTTCGTACAGAAAAAATCATTCGACAAGGTCGTCGCCGGCATCACCGACTTTGCCCAAAACCTCAAGATCGGCAGCGGCTTCGATCCCGAAACCCTGGTCGGCCCGCTGATTTCGGCCAAACAGCATCAGCGCGTCACCGATTATATGGAACTTGGCCGCAAGGAAGGTGCCGAAGTGGTCACGGGCGGCCAGGCACTGCCGGGCAGCGGCTATTTCGTGCAGCCCACCGTCTTTGCCAATGTGAACGCCAGCATGCGCATCGTGCAGGAAGAAATCTTCGGTCCGGTCCTCGTCGCCACCCCCATCGACGACATCGACGATATCGTGGCCGCTGCCAACGATACGCGCTACGGCCTTGGTTCCGGTATCTTCACCACCGACGTCAATAAGGCACACCGCGTTGCCAGCCGTCTGCAGGCTGGCAACGTCTGGATCAACTGCTATGGCGTGATGCACCCCACCATGCCGTTCGGCGGCTTCAAGGAATCGGGCTGGGGCCGCGAAATGGGCAGCGAAGGTCTCGATGCCTTCCTTGAAAAGAAATCAGTGTTCATCCAGCTGCGCAACTGAATCCGGTTGCGATAATTTATACATTTGTCAGACTGACCGCGCCCGCCTGTCATCGACACGGCGGGCGCGATTTCCTTGGGAGGAGTTCCACATGAGCGATTCGATCGAGGCGAAGATCCAGCGCCTGCAAGACATCGAAGACATCAAGACACTGCGCTACAAATACAGCTATGGCGCCAACATCATCGACGGGAAGTCCGGCGATCTCAAGGCCTTTGCCGCGCTCTTCGCCGAAGATGGCCGCTTTGACGTCGGCATGGGTGCGGCAGTCGGACCTGCCGCCATCGAAGCGATGATGAAGGAAATCACGACGCAGTGGCACACCGCCATGCATTACATGATCAATCCCGTCATTGAGCTGAAGGGCGACCGCGCCGACGGCAAGTTCACAGGTCTGTTCGCCTTCACCAAGGCGCTGCAGGCGGCACCGATCTGGATTTCCAACATCTATACCGACAGCTATGTCCGCACGGCTCAGGGCTGGCGTTTCCAGTCGGTCGAAATCCAGACCACCTTCGCCGATCCCGCCTTTTTCGCAGGCTATGCCGACAAGCTGGTCGACGCATGATCGCCGCACTGCGCGCTGCATAAAAAACGGGCGCTCCCGTCGGGGCGCCCGTTTCAATTCATAGACCGCGCAAGCGCCCGGTCTTACATGTCTGGGCCCTTGACCTCGCCAACGCTCGAAACCTCGAACTGCTTGTTGGCCGCGCCCAAGAGGCGCAGCTTGCCGATGGCCGCCACGAATTCAGCAACATGCGCCGTCTTCAGATGCGCCTGGAGATCTTCTTCACTGTCCCACCATTCGGCGATCTGGAAGCGGCCCGGCGTCAGATTGTCGACGGCGAAGGAATAATGGCGGCAACCCTTTTCGCTCAGCGTCCTGGTGCAGATATCCTTGGTCAGTTCCAGCGCCTTGGGCATGTCGTCGGGATGAAAATCGATCGTGGCGACGATAACGAGCATGGCAATCCTCTCCTTTTTGTTGCGGCCACAAGGCGACACAGCCCGGCCCGGAAGTCAAGCATCAAGCCGTCTTTTTGCAGCGCCCGCAATCGTCTAGCACTGTATCCATGAAACGCGCCGACATCGAAACCTTCTTCGCCCGCCTCGCGGCCGCCAACCCCGCGCCCGAGACCGAGTTGCAATATGTCAACACCTACACGCTGCTCGTCGCCGTCGTGCTGTCGGCCCAGGCCACCGATGTCGGCGTCAACAAGGCAACAAGGCGCCTCTTCGAAACCGTGACGACCCCCGAAGCCATGGTGGCGCTTGGACTGGACGGGCTCAAGGCCCACATCAAGACCATCGGCCTGTTCAACACGAAAGCGGTCAATGTCATCGCCCTCAGCGAACAGCTGATCCGCGATCATGGCAGCGAAGTCCCGCGTGACCGCGCAGCGCTCGAAGCGTTGCCGGGCGTCGGACGCAAGACGGCCAATGTCGTCCTCAACATCGCATTCGGCGAAGAAACCTGCGCCGTCGACACCCATATCTTTCGCGTTGCCAACCGCACCGGCCTTGCGCCGGGCAAGACAGTGCGCGCCGTCGAAGACAAGCTCATGAAGGTCATCCCGAAACCCTATCGCCGCCACGCCCATCACTGGCTCATCCTGCATGGCCGCTATATCTGCATGGCACGCAGTCCGCGGTGTTTCGACTGTCCGGTTTACGATCTTTGCGCCTGGCCGACGAAAGTTCAGCCCGCGTTCAAGGAAGGTGCTTTATCTGGATCGCAGGTCGATGTAGCGTTGCCGAAAGCCCCGCCACCCCGGCGCAAGGCTCCTGCCGCCATGCCGCGCGGCAAGAGCGTCCGTCGCACGAGGAGTTAGGCAGGGTCCTGCCGAAGCCATGGGCGCCTGGTCGGGAAAGATGGCGTCCAAGAAACGAGGGAGAATCGCGCATGACAACATCACAAACCCGCCGCGTCCCGTCGATGCTGGCTCTGGCTCTGCTGCCGCTGGCTATCGCTGGCTGCACCGCCACGGAAAAACCGGCCGAGCCGGCGGCCGCGCCGCAAAGCGCCAGCGCTGCGGCCAAGGATTGCCTGTCGATCGCCACGATCCGGGAATCGCGCGTGATCGACGACCAGACGATCGACTTCATCACGACGGGTGGAAAAATCTATCGCAACACCCTGCCGCACAAATGTTCAAGCCTCGGTTTCGAAAAAGCCTTTACCTACGCGACATCGCTTTCACAGCTTTGCTCGACCGACATCATCACCGTGCTGCACAGCACAGGCGGCAGCATGATGCGCGGCGCCAGCTGCGGCCTCGGCAAATTCGTTCCCTACACGCCGCCGCCCAAAACGGAACAAAAATAAGGTTTTTACGCTGGCGCGTGAACACAGGCTTTGTTAAGCGAGTGTCCACGCACCCGTAGCTCAGCTGGATAGAGCGCTGCCCTCCGAAGGCAGAGGCCAGAGGTTCGAATCCTCTCGGGTGCGCCAGTTTTTCAGACATTTAGAGAGAAGTTTCGAGAGCCATTCCCGACCGGGGAAACGGCAGGGGAACTCTTGCTGCTTCTTCACACGGGTGGGGTCGCAGGTTCAATCACTGCCGCGCCCTGCATAATTCAAGCACTTAGCTGGGATTATGGGTCGCCACTTCCGGTCGGGGGGTAGAGAGGGGTAGAGCGCGCTATACACAGCTCGACCCTCTATCGCTATTGCCCGTAAGTGCCGGGGGTGCATAATTGGGCTATGTCGAGCCCAATCCCCAAGTACGTCCCGCCCTCCATTACAGAGACGGCCTTCAACTGTCCGCATTGCGGCGCCCTAGCGAATCAAACTTGGTTCCACCTCAAGGGCGACACCAAGAAGAAGGGCGAGCTCCCGCTCCGCCTTTCGGAGGAGACATTCAATCGCGAACCCATAGAAGAAATCGAGGACAAGGAAGAGCGCGAGCGCACGCTGGCACTGGCGGACCGCATTCTTGCGGGTGCGCCATTCATCGAGAGAAATAAGGAGGGCGCCTATGTTTACTGGGACCTCCATAATGCGGACCTCTCCCGCTGCTACAATTGCGACAAAATCGCGATCTGGGTTCAGTCCGCACTTGTCTTTCCCGTACGAGGCGATGCTCCATTACCCAATCCCGACCTCCCCGAGGATGTCCGCCTAGACTTCGACGAGGCAGGCCGGATTTTGCGACTGTCGCCTCGAGGCGCGTCAGCCCTACTTCGCCTTGCCATTCAGAAGCTATGCAAGGAGCTTGGCGGGAAGGGTAAGAACATCGACAGCGACATTGCTGCTCTGGTCGAGAAGGGGCTCGACGTTCGCATTCAACAGGCGCTCGATGTTGTCCGAGTAATTGGCAATAATGCGGTCCATCCCGGGCAAGTCAATCTCCGCGACGATGTCGATACGGCGGAGAAACTCTTCGATCTCGTCAATATCATTGCCGACGCGATGATCTCCCAGCCCAAACGCATTGCGGAGATGTTCGACGGGCTTCCGGAGGGTGCCCGCGCAGCTATCGCAAAGCGAGACGGCCGGGACGTACAGTAGCAGGAGTGGGGCGATGCCGGACGACAAATTCTCGAGGTCACTTACAATGCGATGTTCGACCTGCGGGGGGACGCAATTCGAGTGCGAGGCGGAGACCGGGCCCTACAGGTGCTTTGGATGCGACCCTTCGTTTGCCCGCGAGGAGGTGCTACGCGAAAACGGGCTCCCCATAGACAACGAGGTTGGCGAGATGGCCACCTATGCTGCCAAGTACGCGCGAGACGAGCTGCGCAAGTCGATGCGCAAGGCCCTCTTGGGCTCGAAGCACTTTAAGCTCAAATGAGTCCCGGCGACTGGGCAGGCATCGCCAGTGCGGGCGCGGCGTGGCTGGCGCTCCTTCTGGCCGGCATCTCGCTCTACAAGAATCATAGATCGGACAAGCGGCAGGACGAGCTCGCCGCGACCACCGAGCAACTCAACCGGTTGCTCATCGAACGCGAGACCCAAGCGGGGCAGGACAGCAAGCGAGCGGACCTGTCAGCAAACCTAATCAGCGTGGGCAAGAACAACTGGCGGCTCAAGGTATTCAACCGGGGCAAGGGCACCGCCCGAAACGTCCGGCTAATCGACCTTCAAGAAGAAGGTTCGGTCCTCGCTCAAAATGTCATCCGGCAGAAGTTTCCGGTGCCGATCCTAGAACAGCATCAATGGGTACCGGTCGGTTCGAGCCAAACAGACGCCTCTGATCATGCGCATCCGGGACAACGCGCAGACCCGTATGCGGTATGGTTACTTCAGGATCTACATCCTGCTTCGCCGCGAGGGCTGGGTCGTGAACCACAAGCGGGTCTATCGGCTGTACCGGGAGGATGGCTTGAGTTTACGGCTCAAACGGCCGCGTCGGCATGTCAGCGCGGCTCAGCGGAAGAGGTAGCCGGCGGCGCTGGCGCCTAACGAGATGTGGTCGATGGACTTCGTCTCGGATGCCTTGTTCGATGGTCGGCGCCTGCGTGCCCTGACCGTTGTCGATGCCTACACCCGGGAGGCCCTGGCGATCGACGTCGACCAGGGCATCAAAGGAGAGCAGGTCGTCAAGGCCATCGACCGGATCGCATCGATGCGCGGCGCACCACGAGCCATCCGTGTGGACAACAGCCCGGAGTTCATCTCGAAGGCCCTGGATCGCTGGGCTTACGAGAACGGGGTAAC
>CAZWMK010000008.1:0-42620 GCA_964635065.1 uncultured Sphingomonadaceae bacterium
CCCATCAGATTCGAGGCGAACATGGTCAAAAGGATCGTCGTCGGAATGACAACGGCCGTCACCCCCGCTTCGCGCCAGCCAATGGCAAAGCCGATCAAGGCGACGATCGACACTGTTGCCAGGCCAAGATGGAAAAGCAGTTCATTGGCCTTTTCATTGGCAGTTTCGCCATAGTTGCGGGCGACGGCGACCGTCACGCCATCGGGCAGCAGGCTGCCTTTCAGGCCTTCGACGCGTTCGAGAATGGCGTCGGACACGACAACGGCATTGGCGCCCGCGCGTTTGGCAATGGCGATGCTGACGGCGGGGGCCTGATGCCAGTCTGTGCCATCTCGCGCCCAGCGTGTCGCGCGGGTCTGATCCTCGCGCGGGGCCTGGCTGATGGTGGCGACGTCGCGCAGATAAACCGGTCGACCATCGGCAGCGCGCACAGTGAGCAGGCCGATGTCGTGTGCCGATGTCAGTTGCTGGCCGCTGGTGACGGAAATCGACTGCCCGCCATCGCGAATGTTGCCGACCGGCATGGCGCGGTTGGCCTGTCCTGCGGCTTCGATCAGGCTGCCCAGCGGCACGCCGTTCAGCGCCATACGCGCGGGATCGGGCGCAATGCGGATTTCTTCCGGGCGGCCGCCGGTGACGAAGGTGAGACCGACATCCTCGACCTTGGCGACTTCGGTGCGCAGTTTCGCGGCGAGATCGTGCAGTGCCTGATCGGTCCATTGCCCGGCAGCACCGGGTTTCGGCGCCAGAGTCAGGACGACGATCGGCACATCGTTGATACCACGCACCGTCACCAGCGGATCGGGAATGCCGACCGGCTTTCGCTGCCAGTTGGCGCGCAGCTTTTCCTCGATGCGGATGGCAGCGTCTTCCGGGTCGGAACCGACGAGGAAACGTGCTGTCACCATCACGCCATCATCTTCGGCCTGCGTATAGACATGTTCGACGCCATCGACGCTTTTGACGATGGTTTCGAGCGGAATGCCAACCAGTTCAACCGCATCCGCCGCCGACAGGCCGGGCGCCATCACCTGAATGTCGACCATCGGCACGCTGATCTGCGGTTCTTCCTCGCGGGGGATCGCCATGAGCGCAAGCAGGCCCACGGCAATCGAAGCCAGCAAAAACAGCGGCGTCAAGGGCGAGGTGATGGTGGCGCGCGTCAGGCGGCCGGAAATGCCGAGGTTCATTGGCCTGCGCCCTTCGCCGCGAACAGCACGTCGCCGGGCCGGACACCCGACAGAATTTCGATCGTGGCGGGGTCGCCTGTCGGCGCGGTCTGAACAGTGACTGCCGACAGACCTTGGCCCGGCGTGGCGATATCGACATAATCAAGGCCGAAACGCGTGCTGACATAAGTGCGCGGCACGACGATTGCCTGGCGCCGGCCAACCTCGACCGCAGTGGCCAGGCGGCGACCGACCAACTGGTCGCTCAGGCCGGGCAGGGCGGCATCGGCTTTGATGCGTCCGCCGGAAATGGCTGGATACACTTGTGTGATCCGCCCTTGGCGTGCACCGGCATAGGCCGGATCGGTGACGTTGACGACCGATCCGACGCGAATCTGGCCAGCCAGGGATTCGGGCAGTTCCAGTCGCAGCACGGGTGGACCTGCGGTGACGGTGGCAATGGTCATGCCGGGCGCGACGACGGCCCCCACCGGGACGTCGGCGGTCAGGATGCGGCCATCGGCAGGGGCCAGAATGGCGCCCTGTCCGACAACACTGGCGCCTGCGGCCGCCTGCGCGCGGGCGGCGCGGGCCTGCGCTTCGGCGGCACGGGCGCTGGCGACGGCCTGATCGAGCCGTGCCTTGGCATAGACATTGTTGCGATAAAGGTCCTCGACGCGCGCCAGTTCGGCACGGGCGCGCACGGCTTCGGCTTCGGCGGCGACGGCCTGTGCGCGTGACGCTTCGGCCTCACTGCCGATGCGGCTGTCAGTGATGAGCGCGATACGCTGTCCCTTTTTCACCCGGTCTCCCTCGCGGACCTCAAGCGCGACCAAAGTGCCGGGAATGCGCGCCGGAGCGGCGGCAGCATCGCGCGTCGTGATGGTTGCAGCCACGGCTTTCATGTCGGCGATGTCGGCCATGGCGACCGTCATCTTCGTGCCGGCGGGCATCGCCTGTTCGGCAGGTGCTTCAGCCTTTTCACTGCATCCGGCCATCGTCAGGATCAGGGCGGCGGCCAGCGGCGCGGCCTTGTTCATCGTTTTCATCTTCCGCTTCATCATGCCCATTCCCTGGCTGTGCGCTTTCTTGTTTGCTTATATCGTGTAAATATAATATTAGGTCAAGCAACATCCATTCACGACCGCCGCACCAGTCGGCACTGGGAGGTCAAGTTGTCAAAACCAACGATCCTGATCCTTGGCGCCGGGCTGGGCGGTACGATTGCATCTTATGAAATCAAGCACATGGTTGGCGATCGCGCCGATGTGACGATGATTTCCGAATCGGAAAATTACAGCTTTGTCCCGTCGAATCCCTGGGTTGCTGTCCGTTGGCGAACGCCGGAGGCGATTCAGGTACATCTGCCGCCGGTCTATGCGAAAAAAGGTATCGGTTTTACCGCAGTCGGCGCCAAGCGCGTGCATCCTGCGGAAAAGCGCGTCGAGTTGAACGATGGGCAAAGCCTGTCCTACGATTATCTGGTGATTGCGACCGGTCCCGATCTCGCCTTTGACGAGATTGAAGGACTGGGGCCGCATGGCGGTCACACTGTTTCGGTGTGCCAGACTGATCATGCCGCGCTGGCGGCGGATGCCTTCGACCGTTTTGTGGACAATCCCGCGCCGATTGTTGTCGGTGCCGTGCAGGGCGCATCCTGTTATGGCCCGGCCTATGAATTCGCGCTGATCCTCGATACCGAACTGCGCCGGCGCAAGATCCGCGACCGCGTGCCGATGACGTTCGTGACCGCCGAACCCTACATCGGCCACCTCGGACTTGACGGGGTGGGCGATACCAAGATGCTTCTGGAAAGCACGTTGCGTGACCGGCATATCAAGTGGATCACCAATGCGCGCGTTGCCAGGGTCGAACCCGGCACGATGCATGTCGAGGAAATCGCCGAAGGCGGCGCGGTCGCCAAAACCCATGCGCTGCCATTCGGTTTTTCGATGATGCTGCCGGCTTTCCGTGGGGTGCCCGCCGTGCGCGGCATCGAGGGACTGACCAATCCGCGCGGTTTTATCATCGTCGACAAGAACCAGCGTAACCCGACCTATCCCGAAGTGTTCGCGCTGGGCGTCTGCGTCGCCATCCCGCCGGTCGGCCCGACGCCGGTGCCGGTCGGCGTGCCCAAGACCGGCTTCATGATCGAATCGATGGTCAGCGCGATTGCTGCAAACATCGATGCCATTCTGGATGGCCGCGAACCGGAGGCCGAGGCGACCTGGAATGCCGTTTGCCTTGCCGATTTTGGCGATGGCGGCGTCGCATTTGTCGCACAACCCCAGATTCCGCCGCGAAATCTCAACTGGTCGGCCAGCGGAAAATGGGTGCATCTCGCAAAGATCGGCTTCGAAAAATACTTCCTGCACAAGGTGCGCAAAGGCGAATCCGAGCCTTTCTATGAAAAGCTGGCGCTTCATGTGCTTGGCATCCGCAAGCTGAAATTCTGACAATGCGGGATCGAAACAGCCAGGAGGGCACCATGACACTGGATCGCGTTGTGATGATTTTTGCCGGTATCGTCATTCTTGCCGGACTGGCGCTGGCCTATCTGGTGCACCCGTGGTGGCTGGCGCTGTGTGCCTTGGCCGGGGTGAACCTGATCGTTGCGGGCGTGACGGGTTTTTGTCCTGCAGCGATGGTTTTCCGTAAACTTGGCGTCAAGCCGGGACCGACCTTTCAATGATGCACAGGTTTGCAGCGCTTTGCGCCGGTCTGCTTGCGACCACATCGGCGCAGGCAACCACATTGGATGAAGCGATTGCAGCGGCACTGGTGCATGCACCAGCCGTCGCCATGGCCGAAGCCGCGCATGACGCCGCCGATGGCCGCGTGAAGCAGGCGATCGGTGCAGCGCTGCCAACGGCAACGATCAGCGGCAGCATTGGCACAGGTCGGCTGGATCCGCAGAACTTCTTTGGCCTTGGTGCGGCCAATGTCACGCCGCGCATGGCGCAGGCGGCGATCGAACAGCCGCTGTTCGCCGGGGGCCGGATCATGGCGGGCATGGATCAGGCGCGGGCAGGACGGGCGATGGCCGCAGCCACACGCCGGGCGATGCGCGCCGAAATCGCGACGGCCGTGGCCGCTGCCTATGGCGGCGTATTGACGACGGAGCATGCCGTCCGCCTTTACCAGCGTCAGGCTGATACGATGGCCGAAATCGCGCGGCAGGCAGCCTTGCGCTTCAAGGCGGGCGAACTGCCCAGCACTGATGTTGCGCAAGCCAAGGCGCGCCTCGCCGAAGCGCGCGCCGGACTGGCGCGCGCCGAAGGCCAGCGCGCGACCGCTGTCGCGCATTACCGCAATCTTGTCGGGCAGGCGCCAGAGGCGCTTGCGCCGCTGCCAGCACCGCCCGCCATTCCGGCCTCGCTTGACGAGGCCGTGACCATGGCTGCCGATTACAGCCCGGCGATTGCCCGCGCCGAAGCCGGCGTTACGGCGGCGCGCGCGGCCCGTCGGATGGCCAAGGCCGACCTGATGCCGACCATTGGCGCCTTTGCCGAAGCGACCAGCGTGCGCGACCAGTTTTTCCCGGATTACCGGAGCGATGCCGCAACAGTGGGTGTGCGTGCGCGCTGGGAACTTTTTTCGGGCGGGCGCACCATGGGTCGCATTGCGGAAACCAGCGCCGAGGCGCGTGCCGCAGAGGAAGGTCTGCGGGCGGCGCGCATGGGCATCGAGGAGCAGGTGATTTCCGCGTTCGAGGGCGTGCGTGCGGCAGCGCTTGTCGAACAGGCCGCGCATGATCAGGCACAGGCGGCGTCTGCCGCGCGCGACAGTGTGCGCCATGAAGTGCGGGTCGGCATGAAACCCCAGCTCGCCTTGCTGGATGCCGAACGCGAGGCGCTAGCCGCTGAAACGGCGGCCTCACAGGCGCGTGCGGACCATGTGGTTGCCGCCTATCGCCTGAATGCGCTGGTCGGGCGCTGAGGCGGGGCGCCCTGCGCGGCGACATCTCGGGCGCGACCGTCTTTAAAGCGGGACGCGACGCAGACGCAGGGCATTGCCGACAACGCTGACCGATGACAGGGCCATGGCGGTTGCGGCGATGGCGGGTGAGAGCAGCAGGCCGAAAAGCGGGTAAAGCAGCCCGGCGGCAATCGGCACGCCCGCCGCATTGTAGGCAAAGGCGAAAAACAGATTCTGCCGGATGTTGCGCATCACCGCGCGCGACAGTGTGTGGGCCGTCACAAGGGCGCCAAGGTCGCTGCGCAACAATGTGATGCCTGCACTTTCAATGGCGACATCAGCACCCGCGCCCATGGCAATGCCGACATCGGCGACAGCAAGTGCTGGGGCATCGTTGATGCCATCGCCCGCCATGGCGATCACCCGGCCTTCGGCGCGCAGGCGGCTGACGAAGTCGGCTTTTTCCTGTGGCTGGACATCGGCTTCGACCGTATCGATCCCGACCTGGCCGGCGATGGCAAGCGCCGTTGCGCGATTGTCGCCGGTCAGCATGATCGTGCGGATGCCGCGCGCTTTCAGCCGGGCAATCGCCCCGGCCGATGACGGTTTCACAGGATCGGCAATGCCGCAAAGCCCGGCAAGTGTGCCATCCATGCCGATAAATAGCGCTGTCGCGCCGGCGTGTCGCAGTTTTACGGCGGTTTCGGTCAGAGGGCTGCTGTCGATGCCATGCTCTGCCAGAAAGGCTGCACTGCCGAGGATGATCCGGCGACCGTCGACCGTGCCAAGCACGCCCTTGCCGACGGGCGCATCAAAATCATCTGCCGCTGACAGCATCAGCCCCTTTTCCTGCGCGGCTCTGACGATTGCGTCTGCCAGCGGGTGCGCGCTGCCGCGTTCGAGACTGGCGGCAAGGCGCAGGAGTTGATCGCTGTCATGACCCGGCTGTGGCGCGAGTGTCGTCAGGACGGGCTTGCCTTCGGTCAGCGTGCCGGTTTTGTCGATGACAAGCGTGTCGATGCGTTCCAGTCGTTCAAGCGCTTCGGCATCGCGGACCAGCACGCCGGATTGCGCGCCGCGTCCGATCCCGACCATGATCGACATTGGTGTCGCCAGCCCCAGCGCGCATGGACAGGCGATGATCAGCACCGAGACGGCAGCCAGCAAGGCGAAGTTGAAGCGCGGTTCCGGCCCCGCCAGCCACCAGACGGCTGCGGCTGCGAGGGCTGCTGCGATAACCGCCGGGACGAACCAGCCGGATACCAGATCGGCGAGGCGCTGGATCGGCGCACGGCTGCGCTGGGCCTGCGCCACCATCTGCACGATCTGGGACAGCAGCGTCTCAGCGCCGATTTTGTCGGCCTGCATCACGAAACTGCCACTGGTATTGAGCGCACCGGCACGCACGGTATCGCCCGGCTGGCGCAGGACAGGCAGGGCTTCGCCACTCAGCAGGGATTCGTCGATTGCGCCACTGCCCTCGACGATCAGGCCATCGACGGGCAGTTTTTCACCGGGCCTGACACGCAGGCGGTCGCCGACCGTGATATCAGCAACAGGCACATCTTCATCTTCGCTATCCGCGCGGACACGACGCGCATTTTTGGGCGCAAGATCAAGCAGGGCGCGGATCGCGCCCGATGTCCGCTCGCGCGCCCGAAGCTCAAGCACCTGTCCCAGCAACACCAGCAGGGTAATGACGGCAGCGGCCTCGAAGTAGAGCGGCGTGCTGTTCGCGCCATGGCCGGTTGCCGGAAACAGCGATGGTGCAAGAAGAGCAGCAATGCTGGCGCTCCAGGCAACGCCGACACCAAGCGCGACCAGCGTGAACATGTTCAGCCGCCGGGTTCTGACCGAGGTCCAGCCACGCGCAAAAAAGGGCGCACCCGCCCACAGCACGACAGGCGTTGCAAGTATCGCCTGAATCCAGCGCGACAGGTGCGGATCGACGGGCAGGCGATGGCCAAGCAGATGGCCGCCCATTTCAAGCAGGAAGACGGGCAGCGTCAGTGCAAGGGCAATCCAGAACCGTCGCGTCATGTCGATCAGTTCGGGATTGGGGCCAATATCTGCCGTGATCGTTTCAGGCTCAAGCGCCATGCCGCAGATCGGGCATGTGCCGGGACCGACCTGCCGGATTTCAGGGTCCATCGGGCACGTGTAGATCGCATCTGCCTGAACAGATGCGGCTTTGTCCGCCGCATCTGGCGCAAGAAAGCGGGCCGGATCGGCGATAAAGCGGTCGCGGCAGCGTGCGGCACAGAAATAATAGGTGACGCCGTCATGCCGGGCGTGATGTGCCGCAGTCGCCGGATCGACCATCATGCCGCAGACCGGATCGCGCGCCGCAGCGTGATGTATATCGGCCGCTTCGCGGTGGCCGCAGCAGCCTGCATGCTTGTTTGTGGCCATGGCGCTCTCTTTTCCGATGATGGCTGATTTTATCTCAAACGTCACATCATGTCAGGGGCGGGCGGGGAATCGGGCGGATTATGCGCCATGATGAATGCCACCACCGCGCGGAGCATGGCAGTGCGGCTTTCGGCGCGCGATAGCCAGTGATCTTCACCGGGCAGGGTCTGGAAAGTCGCCGGTTTTCCTGCTTTGGCCAGCGCTTTCGCCATGATCCGGCTTTGGCTGAGCGGCACGATGCTGTCATCGCGGCCATGTATCAGCAGGATCGGCGCATCTGCCCGTGCCGCCAGCCGTGCCGGCGAACGCGCGGCAAGGGATGCGCGCGGGCCGACATCGATCTGCCAGTTTCGCAACAGTGTCTGGTCGCTGCCCGATGTGCGCCGCAGATAATCGAACATCAGGCCAAGGTCGGACACGCCGCCCACCGATATGGCGCATCGATACTGGCCTTGCTGCAACGTGACACCTGCCAGCGCGGCATAACCACCATAGCTTGCGCCCATGATGCAGGCACGCGCGGGGTCGATCAGGCCGTCTTGCGCCAGGGCACGCACGCCATCCGTGAGATCGTCCTGCATCGCCAGCCCCCACTGGCCGCGTCCGGCATTGCGGTGGGCGGCGCCATAGCCGGTCGAACCCCGGAAATTGGGCTGGAACACGGCATAGCCGCGTGCAGCCAGCGCCTGCGCCCACCAGTTGAAACCAGGATAGTCGCGCTCCGCCGGACCACCATGCGGAAAGACGATCAGCGGCAGGGCGCGCGCCCGACGGTCGGGCGGCAGTGTCAGCACGCCCGCCAGCGCCAGTCCGTCGCGGGCCGTGTAATGGATCATCCGTACCGGGCCGGTAGCTGCCGCGGCAAGAGCGGGATAATGGGTGCCGATATCCTGCGCCTTTCCGCTTTTCACATCGACGAGCCACGTCGTGCCCGGATCGGTCGCGCCATGCGTCAGGACAATCAGCCGCTCGAAATGGTCATCCCATGACAGCAGGGTCCATTGCTGTCCGGTAAAAGCGCGGTCGACACGGCGCAGACGTTCTTCGCGCACCGGATCAAAGAGATGCGGCACGGGCCGGTCGCCGTCCCTGACATAGCCCAGAAGATGGCCCTTGCGGGGGGCGAACAGCCAGCCGCGTACGGGCACGCCGGGCAGAAGCGGGGTCATCGTGCCGTCTGCCCGCGTCACCAGCCGCCACTGGTCGCCCGCCGTCCCGTCTTCAGTCCACAACAGGACCTGGCTGTCATCGGGACCGGGGCCGACAAGGCCGATCTTGCCATAGGAATCCTGACCGCTGGCCACGAGACGGCCGGTCGCCGGATCGATCAGGCGCCAGGTTCCCGTGCGGCTGTTGCGGTCGAGGGTCGCGAGCGGCAGGCCATTGCTGCCAAGCACCCAGTCGCGCACCAGATCCTCGCTGCCGGCACCCAGCGCCACGCGAACCGGGCGGCCATCATCCAGCGCCACGCGATAAAGATCGGCGCTGCGCCGGACGAAGAAAAGATCACCCGATGCCATGGAGCGCGTCATCGTCAGGCCACCGAAATAGCCATGCACACTGCCATCAGCCATCGTGCGGATGCCATAATCGGCAATCACCGTGCCGCCGAAGGTGCGATCCTGCGCCAGTACCTTGAAGCTTTTCCGGCTGACCACGTCAAACACGGTAACATGCGACAGTTCATACCGGTCTGCCACCGCAAGCGGGCCAAAGCTGTAGGCATTGCTGGTGCGCACCAGAAGCCGCCGTTCGTCTGCCCAGATCAGACCGCGGATTTTCTGCTGTCCGACCGTCAGGCTGCTGCGCGGCTGGTGATCGTCGCTCTGGACGATCACGACCTGCCGCACGCCCTTGATTGTCGCCACCGTTGCGTAAAGCTGCCCCGATGGCGACAGGACGGCCTGATCATGATCGGGCAGGACACCATAAGCCTCGACGGGCGGCGGGGGGGCGATGCCGCCCGCGTTTGTCCTTTCAGACTGCACCCATGCGGCGAGCAGCAGCCACAGGACAAAAGAAGCACGAAGGGCGCGGTCCATCATGACCGCCATATGTCCACGCCATGGCGCGACTGACAAGCGCTGCGACATTATTTCAGGCGTGGACAGCCGAGGCAGGGCTGGTCATGATCGGTACCGAGGAAACCGGGGGAAGGCTCAGGGCGATGCAGAACAATCATGCGCTTGCAGCGCACGTCGCCATTACCGATGTGCTGCACCGCTATGCCCGGGCGCTCGATCGCATGGACCGCGCACTCGCGCTCAGCTGCTGGCACCCCGGCGGCACCGACGATCATGCCCCGCTTTATGCGGGTACTGCGCAGGGCTTCATCGACTGGCTGTGGCCCGTTCATGCCGCGATGGAACGGACGCGACACAATATCTCGAACATCATGATCGAGCTGGATGGCGACCGCGCCGCCAGCGAGAGCTACTGGACGGTCACGCTGAGGATGCGCGGCAGCGATGGCGGGCTTTACGATATCGTCGGCCAGGGCCGCTATGTCGACAGCTTCGAGTGCGTGGACGGCGTTTGGGCGATCCGCCACCGCCAGTCGCTGCACGACTGGGACCGCATCGACCCTGTCGTGATGACGATGGCCAGTCCGGACGCGCCTGTCTCGGTTGTGGTCAACAATCCCGAAGTCGCGCCGAAACCCTCGACACGCGATCGCAACGATTATTCCTATCGCCTGCTGAAAGGCGTTGGCCTGTGATGGATCCTGTCGAGACCGGTGGCGTTCTGCCACCGCCCGACACCCCGATCGCCCGAAATGCGCCGCGTCCCGTGGGCGCGGCGAATATCCGCAAGCAGGCGCAAAAGCGCGCCCATATCCTGGCCCGCGCCCGCCGCACTCTGGCGCAACGCGGGGCGGCGGCTGTCACGGTGCGCGATCTTGCGCAGGATTGCGGCGTTGCCGTCCAGACGCTTTACAGTCTGATCGGCGGGCGCGAGCAGATCCTCTGTGCGGCGGTCGATGAACTGTTCGACATCCAGATCGCCCATGCCCGCGCCCATGCGGCGTGTGCGGGCGACTTCGTCCTTGCCTATTGCGATACGGTCGAAAGCTATGTCACGGCGAATGAAGATTATGCCCGCGCCATTGTCACTTTGCTGCGCGCCCATGAACATCCCATCACCCGGATCACCTATGCGCGCCTGCGCACGGCAGTGGCGGCGCATCTGCAAATGCTTGCAGAGCAGGATCTGCTGAAGCCATGGGTCGATAGCTTGGCCCTGGCCTCGACGCTCTGCGATGCCATTGCCACGCAGCTCGTCGGCTGGGTCGATGGCCGCATTGCGCGCGAGGCTTTGCATCGCGGGTTGCTGCTGGCGGTCGGCCTGCCGTTGCTGGGAGCAGCCAGTACGCTATTGGCGGCGCGGGTCGAGACGCGTCTCGCTGCCTGTTGAAGCACTGGCGCTGGAACAGCCGCCGCCGATGTTCCAGTGATGATCATTGCATCACGCGCTGCACCAACGACAATGCGGCCATCACGTCCGACAGCGACAACAGGGGAGATCGCCATGGCGCTCACGCATGTACATACGCCGATCCGGCTGCGTAATCTTGAAATCCGCAACCGTGTCGTGCGGTCGGCGCATGGCACGAATCTGGGTGGCGGAACGATCAACGAGGATCTGATCGCCTATCATGAAGCGCGCGCGAAAGGCGGCGTTGGGCTGACGATCATGGAAGTGATGGGTGTCCACCCCAGCGGGCCTGGGCCGCTATGTTCCTTTGACCCCGCGCTTGACGATCTTTACCCGCGCATGACCGAAAGGCTCCGTCCGCATGGCATGAAGCTGTTCCAGCAGCTCTGGCACGCCGGGCACAATATCCTGCCCGTCGACGGCAGCCCGCCGTGGTCGGCTTCCGACATCCCCAGCCCCGCCGTCGGCATCGCACCCATTCCGATGACCAAGGGCATGATCGACACGATTGTCGATGCCTATGCTGATGCGGCGCAGAAATGCGAAAAATGGGGTCTGGACGGCGTCGAGCTGCATGGTTGCCACGGCTATCTGCCGGCGCAGTTCCTGTCACCGAACGCCAACAAGCGCACCGACGATTATGGCGGGAGTTTCGAGAACCGCGCGCGCTTCATCATGGAAATCATGGCCGCGATCCGCGCCCGCGTCAGCGATGATTTCGTCGTCGGCATCCGAGTAGCGCACGACGATACGGTCGGCGGTATCGATGCCGATGATTACAGGCGCCTGTCGCTGATGCTGGAAGAACGTGGCCTTGTCGATTTCGTCAACGTGTCGATGGGCAATTACCACAGCTTCCCGAAGATGATCGGCGGCATGCACGAGCCGGTTGGCTATGAACTGGCGACCAGCACGCCCGTCACCCGCGCCCTGAAAACGCCAACCATGGTGATTGGCCGTTTCCGCACGCTGGAAGAGGCTGACGCCGTCATTCGCGCGGGCGATGCCGACATGGTGGCGATGACGCGCGCCCATATCGCCGATCCGGATCTCGTCAACAAGACACTGGCGGGCCATCCCGAACAGGTGCGCCCGTGCATCGCCTGCAACCAGGGCTGTGTCGGCAATCTGCTTGGGCCCGCAGGAAAGCTGGGCTGCGTCGTCAATCCGGCGGTCGGCTATGAAAAGGCGGTTGGTGATGATCGCCTGATTCCCGCAGCCACGCCCGGCAAGGTCATTGTCATCGGCGGCGGCCCGGCAGGGATGGAAGCGGCGCGCGTTGCGGCCTTGCGTGGCCATCACGTGACACTCTTCGAAGCCGAAGCTGCCCTGGGGGGGCAGCTCAAGATCGCTGCGAAAGCACCGACGCGGCATGGCATCTTCGACATTGCAGCATGGCAGGAGCAGGAAATCTACCGTCATGGCGTCGACGTCAGGCTCAGCAGCTATGTCGATGCCGACGAAATTATGGCCGAAGCGCCTGATGCCGTGATTGTCGCCACTGGCGCGCATCCGCGCATGGATGGTATCCAGCTGTCGAACCCTGGCGAACCGGTCGAAGGGTTCGATCACCCGAAAGTGATTTCGAGCATCGATCTTCTGACTGGTGCCAGGGCCGATCTTGGTCGTACGGCCGTGGTGATCGACGATGCCGGCCATTTCGAAGCGATCGCCGCAGCCGAACATCTGGTGTCGCGCGGCTTGTCGGTGACGTTTGTATCGCGCCATACGGCCTTTGGGCCGGGGGTCGAGACGGCGCTCATGACCGAACCGGCGCTGCAACGCCTGTCAAAGGGGCAATGCACGGTGCTGACGCGGACGCGTGCGCTGGCTGTCGATGACGAAGGCGTACTGGTCGGGCCGACATACCTGCCCAAAACCAGCAACCAGCGTACGCGCGTGCCGGCTGATACCGTGGTGTTCGTGTCGATCAACCGCCCCAATCGCGACCTTTATGACGTCCTCATGGAAAAGGGTGTCAATGTCCGGGTCGTCGGCGACGCCAACACGCCGCGTTACCTGCAAATGGCGATCCGCGAAGGGCATCTGGCGGGCGCTGCCGTCTGAGACGGGCATGGGTGCAGCATGATTTTGCTGCACCCATGCTGCACTGTGGCTGGCGCAAAAAAAACAGGCGACAGCGGCCGGTGGTCTGGACAGGATGGCCGGCCTGATTCCTTGTGGCTCTAGCAGGTGCCCTTATGTCGACGCTTTGTCTGCCCCGCATCATCCGCGTCGGTGGCGGTGCGCTTGCCGAACTGCCCGAAGCGCTGCGCCAGTGCGGCCTGTCGCGGCCCTTCATCATCACCGATGGTTTTCTCGTGACTTCAGGGCTGGCGGCGCGCGTGACCGATGTGCTCGATGCGGCGGGCATGGCGTGGCGATTGTTCGACGGCGCCGTACCCGATCCCACCGTCGCGTCGGTCGATGCGGCCCTAGCCGCGCTGAAGGATGGTCACCATGACTGCATCCTTGGATTTGGCGGCGGCAGTCCCATTGACACGGCAAAGGCGGTTGCGGTCCTTGCGGTCCATCCCATGCCGATGACCGACCTCAAGGTCCCGAACATCATCGACAGGCCGGGCCTGCCTATCATTGCGGTGCCGACAACGGCTGGGACAGGATCAGAGGCTACCCGCGTCATGATCCTCACCGATACACACAATGACGAGAAGATGCTGTGCATGGGGCTTGGTTTTCTGCCCAGCATCGCCATCGTCGATTATGAATTGACACTGGCGAAGCCGCGCCGCCTGACCGCCGATACCGGCATCGATTCGCTGACGCACGCCATCGAGGCTTATGTCTCGAAAAAAGCCAATCCGTTTTCAGATGCCATGGCGTTGTCCGCCATGCGGCTGATCGCGCCCAATATCCGTACCGCCTGCAATGATCCGGGTAATCATCCCGCGCGTGCCGCGATGATGCAGGGGGCGTTGCACGGCGGCATCGCCTTTTCCAATGCCTCTGTCGCGCTTGTGCATGGCATGAGTCGGCCGATTGGGGCCTTTTTCCATGTGCCGCACGGCCTGTCGAACGCGATGCTGCTCCCTGCAGTCACTGCTTTTTCGGCCCCGACCGCGCTGTCCCGCTATGCCGATTGCGCGCGCGCCATGGGCGTGGCGAAAGACGGCGAGGGCGACCAGTCGGCGGTGGCTCGGTTGAACGAGGCACTTCTGCGGTTGAATGCCGATCTCGATGTCCCGACGCCGTCAGTTTTCGGGATCGACCGGGCGCGCTGGCACGATCTTGTTCCGGTCATGGCCGAACAGGCGCTGGCGTCGGGTTCGCCCGCCAATAATCCGCGCGTGGCCAGTGGGTCTGAGATCGAAATGCTTTATCGCGCGGTCTGGCAGTAAAAAAAGGCCGCGCCTCGACAAGAAGCGCGGCTGTTTTTCAGGGCGCGGGGCGCAGGTTCAGTCGGCGCCGCGCCCGCCGTCGATCACCAGTTCGGCGCCGGTCATGAAGCTGGCGTCATCGCTGAGCAGGAACAGGATGCCATCGGCCACATATTCGGGCTTGCCGAGCATCCGAAGCGGCGTGCCTTCTTCGAGCGTCTGTTTGATGCCCGGATCGCCGCCGAATTTCTCGATCAGCATGTCGGTCCAGATGACGCCGGGGTGGAGCGAATTGACGCGGATCTGAGGGGTCAATGCTGCACCTTCAAGCGCCGCGCATTTGGTCATGACCGTGACAGCGCCCTTGGTGCCGCAATAGCCGATGGCATTGGGTTCGCCGACAAGACCATTCAGCGACGACACATTGACGATCGCGCCGCCGCGTCCCGTGCGCACCATGGCTGCCATGCCGTGCTTCATGCCAAGCCAGGGGCCATCGACGTTGATCGCCTGCATGCGATCATATTCGGCATCGCTTGTGTCCGCGATCGGTTTGTAGATGAACATGCCGGCGTTGTTCACGAGGCCGTCCAGGCCGCCAAAGCATTCGAACGTGCGCGCTATCGCAGCTTCCCAGCTTGATTCGCTGCTGACATCGTGATGCACATAGATCGCGGTGCCGCCTGCCGCCGTGATGGCAGCGACGACGGCCTCGCCCTCGGCATCAAGGATGCCAGAGACGACCACCTTTGCGCCTTCCTGTGCCAGAAGTTCGGCGGCGGTACGTCCGATGCCGCGTTCGGCGCCGGTGATGAGGATGACACGGTTCTGAAGTTTGCCCGACATGATGCTTTCCCCTGCCCGTGCTTATTGCGCTGTCATGCCGCCATCGGCGAACAGCTCGGCGCCTGTCATGAAGCGCGAGCGGTCGGAGGCGAGGAACAGGATGACGCTGGCGATTTCCTCCGGCTCGGCTGGCCGGTTGAGCGGAATCGTCTTGATCCAGGCGGGATCGACGTCCTTGGTCATCTCGGTCTTGGTGAAGGCCGGGTGCACGGTATTGACGCGGATCTGCTCTGGGCCGAATTCCAGCGCTGCCGCCTTCGCCATCAGCCGCACGCCGCCTTTGGCCCCGCCATAGGCCGAAAAGCCCGCGCCGCCGATCTTGCCGATCGTCGATGACAAAAGCACGATCGAGCCGCCATTGCCGGAACGGCGGAAGGCCGCCGCGCCGTGCTTGAGGGCCAGAAAGGTGCCGCGCAAATTGGTGGCGAGTTGCCATGCGAGATCGCTGTGCTTGCCTTCGAGCAGTGGCTGATACATGCCTGCGCCCGCATTGTTGACGAGAACATCGAGCCGGCCATGCTGGTTGAGCACGCGATCGGTCACGCGCGCCCAGTCGTCGCTTTTTGCTACGTCCTGCGCCACAAAGCTGACCTTGCCACCTTCGGACACCAGCGTCTTTTCGGCGGCGGCGCCCTTGTCGGCATTTCGTCCGGTAATGATGATGGTCGCGCCCTCACCCGCCAGCCGCCGCGCGGTAGCAAAGCCGATGCCCTGGGCCCCGCCCGTGATGATGACCACCTTGCCTGCCAGTTCGTTTGCCATCGACGCAGCTTTCCAGTTGGTGCCAAAATGAAAAGGGCGGCGCCTGTCTGGCCGCCGCCCTCGCCATGCCTGACGGATTATTCGCCGTGCAGCACCTTGAAGGTGCGGCTCTTGAACAGCCAGTTGCCGTTGATCTTGACATATTCGTCATCATATTGGCCGCGCGGACGCAGCAGCGTGCCGTCCTTCAGTTCGGCGACTTCCGACGTGTAGACACGGCCCGTGGCGGTGTTGCCGTTGATGGTGATGATGCCGGGCGTCGTCACCATGATGACGAAGTTGAACAGGCCCATGCCGCCTTTCCAGGCTTCGATGATCGCGGCCTTGCCCGAAATATTTTCCATGCCGGGAATGGCAGGGAGTTTCCAGTTCGAATCCTCGGCCCAGGTGGCGCCCCAGATGTCGACATCGCACTGTGTCACGCCGTCGCTGTAGGCTTCAAGCAGTTCGCGAATAGCCAGACGATCTTCGATGGGTCCGGTCGATACCATGGTCAGTCTCCCCAGTTGGATACAGAAATTTTCACGGCCCTATGTATAGGACGGAAATTGCGGGCTGGAAGCCGGATAATTGGACAGAGGTGCAGTTTTGCGTTGCGCGGCCTTCAAATGCAGAACAGCCGCTGCGGCGCGATGCTGCAACGGCTGTTCGTCGATAAAGGGGCGATCGCCGGCTCAGGCAGCGCGCTGATAGGCCTGCAGCGCCGTCTGTCCGTCGCCCAGAAGCTTTGACAGCACAAGGATGCGCTTGTGGGCGTGGCTGACGATCAGTTCGTCCGATACGCCCATGCCGCCATGGAACTGCACCGATTCGTGACCAATGCGCAGAGCCGCTTCGGTCACATAGGCCTTGGCGCCCGCGATGGCACGACGCTGTGCCGGGCCAGGTTCGGCGAGGGCGGCGCCATAGACCAGCGAGCGGGCCTGTTCCTGCCCGATATAGCAGGCCACCATGCGGTGCTGGATCGCCTGGAAGCTGCCGATGGTGACGCCGAACTGCTTGCGGGTCCGCAAATAGTCGAGCGTGGTTTCCATGAGCAGGCCCATGATGCCCAGCATTTCGCCACAGGCGGCCAGATGCGTCTGGTCGATTGCCGCTTCGAGGGCATCAAGGCCGCCTGAAAGGCGTGCGTCGGCGCTGACCGTGACATTGTCGAGCGTGATTTCGGCGGCCTGGGTGCCATCGGCAATGCGATAGCTGCGACGGGTCACGCCCGCTGCGTCGCCCGGCACAAGGTAAAAAGCAATGCCGTCGCGGTCGCCTGTTGCGCCACTTTCGCGCGCCGAGACGATCAGAAGATCCGCCGACGCGCCCGCCAGAACATGCGTCTTGGCACCGTTCAGAACCACATTGCCACCATCATGGCGCGCGGTGGTGCTGACATGTGCGAGGTTGAAGCGCGCCTTGGCTTCGCTGTGGGCAAGCGCGGGTCGCGCGGCGCCGGCGATGATCTGGCCAATCCATTCCGCTTTTTGCGTATCGGTGCCGCCACGCGTGAGGAGGCCGCCTGCCAGCACGACGCTGTCGAGAAACGGCTCGACAACAAGGCCATGGCCCAGGGCTTCGGTCACGGTAATGAGATCGACCGGTCCGCCATCGAGGCCATCGACATCCGCCGGAAACGGCAGCGCAAGCAGGCCCAGTTCGGCAAGCATCGCCCAGTTTTCCGCAGAAAAGCCGAGCGCTTCGCCGAGATAGTGGCGCCGCTTTTCAAGGTCATAGCGGTCCAGCACGAACCGTTCCACCATGTTCTTCAGCAGCACCTGCTGTTCGTCGAGATCAAAGTTCACAAGCCTGTCCTGACCTAGAAAGCGCCGGGGCGCCAACATCAACAGCGGTCCATAGCGGCAAAAAGGACGCTTGTGGACGCTCTGAAAAAGTATAGGGCTGATATCAGCCATGCCATGTAGGCGAAAATGCGGCAGACAGACGGGAATGGAAATGCGGCGAAACGATGCAGTCGGGCGAGTCCGCGCTGGTCAAATGCCCAACTGACCGCTAATCTGATTAGGCAATCAGGCTAACCATCCTCGAATCGGCCTGAAGGCAGGGAGTGCGCGACAATAGCCGCATTCAGCGGCAAGGAAGGGCAGTACTGCATGTTCGATCCCAAAGTGGTCGATGCCATCATCATTCGCAGTCCATCCGACGTGCGTGCAGCAGCGGAAGCATTGCAGAAAGCAGTCACTGCGCTTGCCGATGTCCGCCCGGCGATCTGCCACAATATTGCTTCCAAGCAGCCGATGGTCGATGCCGATGGTCATGTGCTCGCCTGCGACGTGTTTGGCTGGGATGCGCCCGAAGACCGCTGGTGGCAGAATACGCGCATGGCACTGGATGCGCCTATTCCGGCGGCCTGCCGTTATGAAAGCGAACCCTTCTGGTGCAATGAACTGGGTTTTTACACGCGCCAGCAAAACCGCCATCTTGAAGCCATCGATCTTGGCAACATGCGTGAACGGCACAAGACGGCGTCTGCCATTGTCGTGCCGGTCCATTTGCCGTTCGGCCAGATCGCGGCGGCCAGCTTTTGCCCGCATGATGCCGAAGTCACTGATCTTTCCGACATATATCAGCAACATGCCGATACCTTTGCCGTGTATGTCCGCACCTTCATTTCGGGCTATGTCAAGGTGATGTGCGCGGCGCATTGGTTGCCGCCGGGCGCGCGCCTGTCAAAGCGCGAAGTCGAATGCCTGCGTTGGGCGGCGGTCGGCAAGACAGACCATGAAATCAGCCTGATCATGGCCCGTTCGCGCGCGACGGTGCGTTTTCACATTCATAACGCATCGGTCAAGCTCAACGCCGTCAACCGCAGTCAGACTGTGTTCAAGGCAACGCAACTCGGCTTCCTCGGCATGGTGGCCTGACCCGCGCCCATCGGTCAGGCCTGTCAGGGGCAAGGCCTGTCAGGCGGCGGTTTCCTCGATCCGCGCCATATCCTCGTCCGACAAGCCGAAATGATGGCCGACCTCGTGTACCAGCACATGGGTGACGAGCGACTCGAGTGTTTCATCGCCGTCGGCCCATGCATCGAGCAGCGGGCGCCGATACAGGAAAACCATGTCGGGCAGGGCGCCCGACACGTCGACCGACCGGCCGACGCCATGGCCCTGATAGAGGCCGAGGAGGTCGAACGGTGTCTCCAGGCCCATGTCGCGCACGACATCGGCATCAGGAAAATCCTCGACGCGCAGCAGCACACCGTTCAGAAACTGGCGAAAGACCTCTGGCAGCCGTTCGACCGCCTCCTGGGCCAGACGCTCGATATCGGCAAGCGAGGGCGCATAGGTTTGACGCAGCGACATGCCCCAGCGATAGTCGGATGCACGCGCGGGCGCAACAGGCAGGCAGGAGAAGGCCAGGCATGGAACGGTTGAGCGAGGAGGAGCGCACCCGGCTGCTGCCGGCGCTGGCGGGCTGGGCGGTCGACGGCGCCGGTGATGCGATCGTCAAAAGCTATCGCTTCGGGGATTTCAGTGCCGCATTCGGCTTCATGACCCGCGTTGCCTTGCTGGCGGAAAAGGCGGATCATCACCCCGAATGGACGAATGTCTATAATCGTGTGGACATTCGCCTGACCACCCATGATGCCTCTGGCCTTACGATGCGGGACATCGCACTTGCCCGCGCGATTGACGGGCTGGTCTTGTAGATAGTGTGCGGCAGAGCTTCACACAGCGAGCCTCAGACGTATGAGGTGGATTTCCATCCTGCGATTTTGGCACGTAGCGCGGCACAGTCAAAGCTGTGATCGATGCCTTGACGCCTGATATCCCATGGATCCACTGTCCGTGTGTTGACCCCGCCATAGGCTGAACAATTGGCGACATATCCGGCCTGTTTGATCTGTGCGAGGCGTTCAGGCGTGATATCGCCCCGCTTTCCGAAGGGATAGGCGATCATTACTTCGGTCAGATTCAGTTCGTTGCGCAGGGTCTGCTGCGACGCGGCCAATTCAAGTGCCACGGTCTGCGCGTCGGTTTTTGCGAGATTGATATGATTGACGGTGTGCGAACCGAAATGCAGCCCTTCTGCATGCATTTCGCGAATATTGTCCCAGTTCATATTGGGCAGTCCCCGGCCCAGCTTGCGGAGATCATGTTCAAAGGGCGTATTATGCGTGATGTGGCCGGTTGAGACGAAGAATGTCGCGGGAATGCGGTTTTTCAGCAGAATGGGGGCGGCATTCTCGTAATTGTCGAGATAGCCATCATCGAAAGTCACCGCCACGACCGGTCCGGTTGCGGGCAGGTTGCCGCGGATGATGTCGTCGAGCGAGACGATCTGCACATGGTCGGCCAGCCATCGCATTTGACGGTCAAACTGCGCGACGCCGATGGTCACGGCATCGCGGAATGCATCCGAAACCCGATGGTACAGAAAGACCACGACCCGATTCTGATCGGTCGGTTTCAGGGCCGCGTAACAGTTGAAAACCGCATTCTTGACATGTCGCTTGAGTGAGCCTGGCTGCGTGCGCTGGTTCAGTGCCGCTTCCTGCGCCAGCGTAGGGCGGCTGTAGGTCGTGCCGCCGGTCGGCTGTGGCTTGAACAGGGCCGAACCGGCGCGGATCTGGCTGACTGCTTCGGCCATCATGGCGATGCCCAGTGCATCGAGTCGAACGCGCAGGCCGTCCACGGTTGAAAATGGCAAGATCGGGATGCTGCGTTCCAGCAGGATGTCGCCTGTATCGAGGCCGCTGTCGACACGATGTACTGTGACTCCGACGGATTTCTCCTTGTTCCACAACTCCCAGAAACCGGGGGGCATGCCACGGTAATCCGGCAGTTTGCCCTTGTGGATGTTGATCGTGCCAAGGCGCGGCACGGTGAAGATGCAGGGCTTGAGCACAGGTGCGGCAAGCGACAGGCCAAGGTCGGGTGCAAAGGCGGCAACGTGTTCGACGCTGTCGGCATGATTCAGCGATGCGACGGGGATGATCGTGACGCGCGGGTTTTGTGCCAGAAGCGAGGGTGCGGATTTGCGGCTGCCACGAAGTCGCCGGGCGATGTCGTTTGCCTGATAGGGAATCCACCGCCAGCCATGACGACGCAAGTTACGAAACTGATTGCGGATCAGGCGGCGCGCTGGCTTGTGGGGTTGGTGCAGCATCACAAGCAGTTCGCAATCGTGATGCTCTCTCAGGACGCGGGCAATGGTGCGCTCTACATGGTCGCTGAGCGAGGCCGTGAACACGACGAGCCTGAAAGACATGGCGGACTCCTGCAGTGCGCGTTCCGAAGGCTGCTATGCGCGCGTGCACATTATTAATCAGCTTGGATATAAGGTAAAAAACCGTTCAACCACTATAAAGTGCATCCAGTCTGCTGCCATAGACCTGCCGCAACACATGGCGACGGATTTTCATCGAGGGGGTGAGCTGTTCGTTCTCGACGGTGAACGGCGCGCCGGCGAGCGTGATGCGACGGATTTTTTCTACCACGGAAAGCCGGGCGTTGACCCGATCGACAGCGGCCATGACAGCGCGCTGGAAGGCAGCGTTGTTGCACAGCTGCGCGGCATCGGTATCGGCGGGCAGGCCTTGCGCTGCGGCCCAGGCGGCGGCCCATTCGGCATCGGGCACCACCAGGGCGACAAGATGTGGTCTGCGGTCGCCGTGGACCATCGCCTGCATGATTTCGGGTTGCAGCGTCAGCATCGCCTCGATCCGCTGCGGCGCGACATTGTCGCCCTTGTCGTTGACGATGATGTCCTTCTTGCGGTCGGTGATGACGATATGCCCATCTGCGTCGATGTGGCCGATGTCGCCGGTCAAAAGCCAGCCGTCGGCGGTCAGCACGCGGGCGCTGTCGTCAGGGTTTTGCCAGTAGCCGGTCATCACGAGATCGCCGCGGACACAGATTTCGCCGTCTTCGGCGATCCTGACCTCCACGCCTTTCATGGGCCTGCCGACGCTGTGCATCTTGATGCCTGCGGATGGCCGGTTGCAGCTGATCACCGGGCCTGCTTCGGTCTGGCCATAGCCTTGCAGCAGGGTCAGGCCAAGGGCGTCGAAAAACTGGCCGACTTCGGGGTTGAGCGGCGCGCCCCCTGCGACCATTGCCTTCAGTCTGCCACCAAAACGGGCCTGTATGCGGGCGCGCACTGTGCGGTCGAGCAGGGCATCGAGCGGTCGCGCCCACAGCGGCAGGCGGCCACTGGCACGGGCGCTGCGCTGTTCGCCCGTCCCCAGTGCCAGGGCGAACAGCCGGGCTGACAGTCCGCCTTGCTTTTCCACCTGTTTCAGGATGCGCTGGCGCAGCACCTCGAACAGACGCGGCACCACCACCATGATCGTTGGCCGGACTTCAGCGATGTTGGCCGCCAGTTTTTCCAGACTTTCAGCGTAATAAATCTGACCGCCAAGCGCGATGGGCAGATACTGGCCCGCCGTATGTTCATAGGCATGACTGAGGGGCAGGAAGGACAGGAAAACATCCGGGGTGGGGGGAAAGTCATGTGCGATGATATCGATGCAGCCCGCGACATTGCACAGGATCATCGCATGGTGCTGGCGCACGCCGCGTGGCGCGCCGCCGGTTCCCGATGTGTAGATCAGGCAGGCCAGATCATCGCGCGTCATGGCGGAAGCCGCCGCGCGCAGTGCCGCAACGTCGCCTTTGTGCGCCGCCGACAGGCTGGCCCAGTCGTGCAGTTCGACGCCCGAACTCTGGGCAGCACGCAGCGGTTCGATGCCGATGACATGGCGGCACAGGCCGGACTGATAAATGGCAGGCAGCAAAGTCTGCGCCAGTTTCGCCGTCGAGACGATGGCGGCGCGCGCACCGCTGTTTTCCAGAATGTGTAGATGGTCGCGCTCGGTATTGGTGATGTAGGTCGGCACCGTCACGGCGCCCGCTGCCATGATGGCAAGATCAGCAAGGCACCATTCGGGCCGGTTTTCCGAAACCAGCACCACACGGTCGCCGCGTCCGATGCCGAGCGCCTGCAGGGCCCTCGAGACATTGGCGACTGTCTGCGCGGCTTCGGCCCAGGATATGGCCTGCCACGTCCCCGCCTGTTTTTGCCACAAAAACGGCGCATCACCGAGGCGAGCGGCCTGATCGAGGAACATGGTAACGAGGTTGGGCCAGTGTTCAACAGCTGCCATGACGAAATCCTCAGTCGGTATGCGGGCCGCGCGCCGTGCCTTCGCTGCGCGGATCGGCGGCGCCCTGCCAGCCTTTGCCTGCCACCATGAGACCATTGGCCTTGAGCGGCATCGTGGCCGTCCCGACCTTGTGGCCGCGTGCGGTGAGCGCGGGCATGAGCGGGACGAGCGCACTGTCGGCCTCAATGATCAGCCGGTCCGGCATGCCGATCAGCAGCGGCAGCGCGATGGCCTTGTCGATGCCGAGTTTCCAGTCGATCACGCCGATCAGGGTCTTGGCCACCTGCGCGATGATCGTTGGCCCGCCCGCGGCACCGACCGCGATGACCGGCTTGCCCTTGTGGTCATAGACGATGGTCGGCGACATGGCGCTGCGCGGTCGTTTGCCCGCCTCCACCCGGTTGGCAACCGGCTGGCCGTTCTCGTCGGGCTGGAAGCTGAAGTCGGTCAGTTCGTTGTTGAGGAAATAACCGCCGACCATGCGTCCTGCGCCAAAAGGCCCTTCGACAGTCGATGTGTAGGAAGCCACGTGCCCGTGCCTGTCCGCGACGGCGAAATGCGATGTGCCAGCCTGATCGGGCTGCGCGACATATGCCACCTGCGGCGCGCCCGGCGGTACGCCGGGTTCGACATGCGTCATCGCCCGGCTCTGGCTGATCAGGCTGGCGCGTTGTCGGATATAGGCGGGATCGGTCAGGCCGGCGACCGGGACGCTGACAAAATCACCATCAGCGGCATAGCGTGCGCGATCAGCATAGGCGAGACGCATCGATTCGGCGATCAGGTGCCAGGAATCTGGATGATCGGCGCCCAGCGTGCCGAGATCAAAGCCTTCAAGCTGTTTGAGGATCTGGACGACGGCAATGCCACCTGCCGAAGGCGGCCCCATGCCACAGATGCGATAGCTGCGGTAATCGCCGCAGACCGGCGGACGTTCGCGCGCGGTGTAACGGGCCAGATCGTCTTCGGTGATCCGCGCCGGACCATGCGCGTCGCGGCTGGCGGCGCTGATCGCTCGGGCGTTGCCGCCACGGTAAAAATGACCGCTGCCATGACGGGCAAGCTGTTCAAGCGTGGCCGCAAGGGCTGGATTGCGTAGCAGCGTTCCTGCCGTCTTGGGGGCGCCATCGGCGGTGAAGAATATTTCTCGCACTGCTGGATCGCGCTTCAGCCGGTCGGCATGGCGGGCAAGGGCGTTGGCAAGACGTGGCGTGATGATGAAGCCGTCGCGCGCCAGCCGGATGGCGGGCTGGAACAGGCTGGCCCAGGGCAGGCGCCCCCAGCGGGCATGGGCGGTGGCCATCAGATGCAATGTGCCGGGCACGCCGATGCTTTTGCCGCTGGCAACGGCGGCAGCAAAGGGGATGCGCTGACCCTGATCGTCAAGGAACCAACCTGGCGATGCCTGCGCGGGTGCGGTTTCGCGGCCATCGATGGTCGAAAGCCCGCCTTTGGCGTCGTGATACAGCAGAAAGCCGCCGCCGCCGATGCCCGATGATTGCGGTTCGACGACAGTCAGGGCGAGGGCGACGGCAAGAGCGGCATCCGCCGCCGACCCACCCTGTGCCAGCATGGTGACGCCGGCATCGGTTGCGCGCGGGTCGGGGGTCGAAACCATGGCCTTGTCGGCCGCCGCTGCCAACCGCTCCGAAGCAAGGCGCGGGGTGGTGCAGCCCGCCAGCATCAGGGCCACGGTACAAAAGGCTGTGGCGATCCGGCGGTGCATGATCAGGCGTCCGCGACGTCCGCGCCAACCGCTTGCCCGACGCGCGTGAAACCATCGCGCCGCAGAAGGGTGGCAAGATCGCGTTTGATCTGCGCGACCAGTCCCGGCCCGCGATAGGCAAGAGCCGTGTAGAGCTGCACAAGGCTTGCGCCTGCCCGGATGCGGGCATAGGCGTCTGCGCCGCTGGCAATGCCGCCCACGCCGATCAGGGGCAGGCGTCCGCCCGTTGCCTGCCGGAAGGCGCGCAGCGCGGTCAGCGCAGGATCGCGCAGCGGCGCGCCCGACAGACCACCGGTTTCCGATGCATGCGCACTTTTCAGCGTCTGCGGACGGGCGATGGTGGTGTTCGATACGATCAGGCCGTCGATTCCTGCCGCCAGCGCGACTGCGGCGATGTCGACGATGTCCTCGGCTGTCAGGTCAGGCGCGACCTTGAGAAAGATCGGGGGCTTTGTCCCCTCGCGCGCGGCAATGGCGCGATTCAGCAATTCGGCCAGTGCATCGCGAGATTGCAAGGCGCGCAGGCCCGGCGTGTTGGGCGAGCTGATATTGACCGTAATCCAGGCAGCGATGTCACGCGCTTCATGGATGCCGAATTCATAGTCCGCAATTCGATCTGCCGAATCCTTGTTGGCGCCGACATTGACACCGACCAGACCATGCAAGCGTTTCCAGGCGCGCCCGCGCAAGCGTCCCATGGCGGCATGGATGCCGCCATTGTTGAAACCGAGCCGGTTGATGACGGCCTCGTCTTCAGTCAGCCGGAACATGCGCGGCTTGGGGTTGCCGTCCTGCGGCTTTGGAGTCAGCGTGCCGACTTCGACAAAGCCGAAGCCAAGCTTCAGCATGTCATCGGGTACGCGGGCGTCCTTGTCGAAGCCCGCCGCAAGGCCGATCGGATTGGGAAAGCGCAATCCGGCGACTTCGGTGGTCAGGATCAGATCATTGCTGTTGTCGGTCGGCCCCAGGCCCATCTCCAGCGCGCGTAGCGTCATATTGTGGGCGCGTTCGGGATCGAGGCGAAAAAGCAGCGGTCGCAGGAGCGGATATAGGTCAGCCATGCGCGCGTTATGGCAGGCTGGACGGCACCGGTCAAAGCGCCTGATTGCCCCGGATACATGCAGCCTTATGACATCAATCATGTCGCTTTTTTACAATACGACGCAGTTTATCTGACCTAGGGGGGGCGCGCGACCGGAGGGGATCGTCGCATTACATCGCTTATGCCCGGCATATTGCAATGCTAGTGATGATTTGGGGCCCGGCCAGATTGTTCTGGCCGGGCCCTTTTCATGCTGTCGGCGTGCGGGAGGATCAGGCGCGCGTACCCTCTTTTCCTCTAGTTGATTCCGCGACAAAGCCATCCGATAGAGGCATTATTGCAATGGGTGACAGCCGCGTTCTGTGCTGTCCGCGTCTGGGTAAGAACAAGAGGAAGGTGCAACAAGGCATGTATCAGCCCATCAACTGGCCGACGTGGCGGGATGCGGAACTGGCCCGGCAATATCGCACAACGGGTGCATGGGGTGGCCGGACGATCGCCGACGATGCACGCGACTGGGCTGAACGCGAACCTGACGCCCAGGTTTTTCTGGGTGAAGCGCGTCCCGCGACCTACAAGGCGCTTTATGAAGAAGCGCAGGCGCTGGCCGTCAGCCTGTGGGATCTGGGCGTGCGCCCGGGCGATGTCGTCAGCTTCCAGATCCCGAACTGGGTCGAAGCCGCAGTCATCAATATCAGCTGCGCGCTTCTTGGGGCCGTCATCAATCCGGTCGTGCCGATCTATCGCGATGCCGAAGTCGGGCTGATGCTGGAAGACTGCCACAGCCGCGTGTTGTTCCTGCCCGATGTCTTCCGCCGTTACGACTATGCCGCGATGATCGCGCGGCTCAAGCCGTCGCTGCCGAATCTCGAACATGTCGTCCTTGTCCGTGCCACGGCGGATGGCATGCTGGATTATGAAGCGCTGGTCGCCGCCGGGCGTGGCCGCAGCATCGACTGGCCGAAGGTCGATCCCGAAGCCGTCAAGATGATCATGTATACCTCGGGCACCACCGGCCGCCCGAAAGGCGTGCTGCACAGTCACGACACGCTGGCCCGCGCCTGCGGCACGGCGCTTGACAAGTGGCGGCTGGCGCCCGGCTCTGTCTTCCTCATGCCGTCCCCCGTCACCCATGTCAGTGGCTACAGCAATGGCCTGGAAATGCCGTTCCTCGGCGGCACGCGCACTGTCTTGATGGAAAGCTGGAATGCGGCTGAATCGGTCGGCCTGATTGACCGCCACGGTGTCAACGCCACGGTCGGTGCCACGCCGTTCCTGCAGGAACTGACGGCGGCTGCGAAGGCCGCAGGCTCGAAACTGCCGTCGCTGCGCATCTTCGCCTGCGGCGGTGCCGCCGTGCCGCCCGATGTCATCCGCGACGCCAACAGCACTTTTGCCAATCCCTGCGCATTTCGCGTCTATGGCAGTTCGGAAGCGCCGCTCATTGCGATCGGCGTCGGTACGCCTGATGCACTCGAACAGGCCGCGACAACCGATGGCCGCGTTTTCGATTATGATGTGCAGGTGCTCGACGACAACGGCGTGCAGGTTGCGCCGGGTGTCGATGGCGAAATCGTCGCGCGCGGTCCGTCGCTCTACATGGGCTATGCCGACAAAAAGCAGACTGACGACAGTTTCACGCCCGATGGTTATTTCCGCACCGGCGACATCGGCTATGTCACCGAAGATCACTGGCTGGTCATTACGGGTCGCAAGAAGGACCTCATCATCCGCGGTGGCGAAAACATCAGCGCCAAGGAAATCGAGGACGTGCTGCATCAGCATCCGGCCGTCGAGGAGGCATCTGTCGTCGCCATGCCGCATGAACGGCTGGGTGAAGGCATCTGTGCCTATGTCATCCTGCGTCAGGGCGCCCAGACCGATTTTGCCGGTCTGATCGCGTTCATGGGCGGTTCGGGACTGGCGAAGCAGAAATATCCTGAACATGTCGAGTTCGTGACCGAATTTCCGCGCACGGCTTCGGGCAAGATCAAGAAGGATATTCTGCGCAAGGTGATCGCCGAAAAACTGACCGGCCGGGGCTGACCGGTCAGGCGGGTGCGCGATGCTGAATGACCAGATGACACAGGCGGGCGACGCCGCTGCGGCCATGGCATCGCCGCGTGCGACGCCCCCTGTGCGGCGCAGGCGTTCGCCCGAACGCATCCGCAAACAGCAGGCCACGCGGCTCCAGCTTCTTGAAGCGGCAGGCCGGGTGATCGGCGAACATGGCTATGCCGGCTGCACGATCGGGCGTGTGGCGGCCCATGCCAAGGTCGCGCACGGTTCGGTCTATCTGCATTTTGCATCGCAGCAGGCGCTGTTTGATGAAGTGCTACCGACGCTGGGCCAGCGCATGCTGGAAAGCCTGCACGACGCGGTGCGCGACAGCGTCGATGTCCTTGACCTTGAACGGCGCGGTCTGGAAGCGAACTTCGCTTACCTTGCGGCGAACAGTCATATGCACCGTGTGTTTTTCGAGGCGGAGCAGTTCGCCCCTGCCGCCTATCGTCGCTACAGCGACATGCTGGCCGCCAGCTATGCCCGTTCGCTGGTGCGCAGCCTGCCCGAGGGACGGTTCCGGGGGGACGAGATGCTGAGCGTCGCCAACATGCTGATGGGTGTGCGCACGCAGCTATTGAAGCGCTATGCCACGCAGCATTGTTCGATCGTCACCCTGCCGGGCAGCGTGATCGGGACTTATCTCAAATTCGTTGGACAAGGCCTGCTGGGCCAGCAGGCCTGAAAGATGGGGTCGGGGGGCGCGCAGGACGCGCCACTCCCCTTCGCCCCCGTCAGTTCAGGCGGCCTTTATGGCGTAAACCGGATCGCTCTTGCCCCATTTTCCGGTCGCAAATGGCGCATTGCCCGGATCGGTCACGGCCTGCCCGCGCGCCCAGTCCTGCACGAACACGCGCGACTTGATTTTCCAGCGGCCGTCACGGCGTTCATAGGCATCGATATAGCGCCCGCCGGTGATGACATCATGCCCGCCGGCCTTCACGGTCGCGATGGCATAGCTTTCGCCGACAGCATGGTCGCCATTGATCTCGACCCAGTGGTTGGCGACCGAATGGAAGCAGTAATCGAGGTTTTTGCTGACGAATTCGGTGATTTCGCGCGCGAAGCGCTGTCCACTGCCGTTGACGACACCCGTGACAACGACGGAATCGTCATGGAAAAGCGAAGCAAGCAGTTCGGGGTCGGCGCGGTCGACACCGCGGCCATAGGCGCCGACAAGATCGGCAATCGCCTGACGCGACAAAATGGCATCAACTTCGGCAAGGGTCTGATCCTGGGCCACGGTCAACGTCTCCTTGATAACTCAGCTATGGCTCACCGGTTTTATCCGGCTGTTGAAGTCGGGCAGCGGGTGGATGCCACATCCCACACCAGCGGCAACCGGGTGACGCAACCGACGATGCCGCCATTCAGTTCGACCCGGTCATCGGGATCGATCGCAAAATCGGGGATGCGCGCCATCCATTCCTCCAGCGTCACGCGCAGTTCGGTCCGCGCGAGCATCGCGCCGGGACAGCGGTGCGCGCCGTTGCCGAAGGTGGAATGCAGACTGCTGGCGCGGTGGAAATCGACACGCAGCGGGTCGTCATGCTCGCGGTCGTCAAGGCCGTGCAGCGGTCCGGGCAGGATCATCATGTCGCCCGCTTTCAGCAACACGCCTTCATAGGCGTAATCCTCGACAACGAGGCGACCATTGATCACGATCGGGAAACGGCGCAGAAACTCTTCGACCGCCGACGGGATAAGCGACGGATCGTCCTTCAGTTGCTGGCGATGGTCTGGATTGCGGGCCAGAAACAGCAGCATGAAGCCGAGGAAGGACACCACCGTGTCCATGCCGCCGATCAGCACCTGCGTGCAGAGCTCGGTCGCCTCCTCGATGGTCAGCGGGCGGCCATTCACTTCGCCGTTGATCATGTTGCTGAGCAGGTCATCGCCGGGATTGGCGCGGCGTTCGGCGATATAGGGGCGCAGATAGCCTGCAAAGCGCTCCATCACTTCAGGCGGGCTCATCGTGCCATCGGGCCGGTTGATCTGGTCGGCCCAGGGTTTCAGGATTTTTGCGTCCTCGACCGGCAGGTTCACGATCTGCATGAAGATGCCGATTGGCAGCACCTCGGCGAAATCATGGATGAATTCGCATTTGCCGTTGGCCTTGAACGATTCGATGGTGGCGACCACCAGTTCCCGCACCTTGGGTTCGATGCGCTGCACCGCCTTTGGCGACAGGCCCGCGTTCAAAAGCGCGCGATAGGGCCGGTGTTCGGGCGGGTCGAGCGTGGTCGGCAGCACCTTGATCTGGTCGCCGCGTTCGCGGGGCACGATGATGCATTTCGACGAAAAATGGGCATAGTCGGCGAACATCGCGGCGATGTCCTTGCCACGCAGCGCGATCCAGTGGCCGCCATTCGCGGTCGTCCAGACGATGTCGGCGGGCGCGCTGTCCTGCAACGCCTTCCATGCGCCCTGAAAATCGGTATCCGCGCCGGGCGGGGCATACATGTCGAAATCGACGACAAGCGACGGCGGCACATGCGCAGGCAGCCCATTGTCCACGACGGTGGTGGCTACGTTCATATCCAAAACCTCCCCTCATGACATTTCGTCATGGTGACGCAACTTTGACGCGCGTCCAATCTTGTAATTTGGGTATGCCTGTGGCCTTGTCCTGTCAACAGTGCGCTGCAAAGGTGCCTGCCAATTTTGGGGAGAGATGTGCATGACGTTGAATAACCAGTATTTCCAGTTCTGCATGCTGGTCGAAGATCTTGATGCTGCGATGAATCACTGGATCAAGACCACGAACGTCGGTCCCTTTTTCGTCATCCCGCATGTCAAGGTGCAGGGCTATCGTTATCGCGGCACGCCGGGGACGCTCGATTTCTCCGGCGCGCTTGCCCAGGCCGGGCCAATGCAGATCGAACTGATCCAGCAGCATTGCGACAGCCCGTCCGCCTATCGCGATACCTTTCCGAAAGGGCAGGAAGGTTTCCACCACCTTTGCACCTTCATCGACGATTATGATGCCGAAGTCGCGCGCTATGCCGCGCTTGGTGCGCCGGTTGCGCATGAGGGCGTGTTTGGCGACATGCGTTTCGCCTATGTCGATACCCGCCCGACGCTGGGCTTCATGACCGAGATCATCGAGGACCGCCCGTCGATCCGGGATGCCTTCAAGCGCGTGTCGGATGCCGCCGTCAACTGGGACGGCCGCGACCCGATCCGCCTGCTCTGATCGGCGGGGCAGGGCGCAGGCAAGCACCGCGCGCCCTGCCCATGATTTGCATCAGGCCAGCGTGCCGAGATCGGCGGCGACGAAGGGCAGCAGATCCTCGAAACGGCCGGTGCGCACCTTGTCGGCCCATGCCGGGTCCGAGATCAGCGCGCGGCCGATCGCCACCATGTCGAAATCGCCGCGATTGAACATCGCCATCAGCCGGTCGAGGCTGGCCGGTTTCGCACCAGCGCCCGAGAAGAAGGTCGCCGTCATGTCGGCATCGAGGCTGACCGAGCCGACCGACATCGTGGGTTTGCCCGACAGTTTCTTGATCCAGCCGGCAAGGTTGAGGTCGGTGCCGAATTCGGTTTCCCAGAAACGGCGCTGCGACGCATGGAACATGTCAACGCCGGCTTCGGCCAGCGGGTCGAGAATCTGTTCCAGTTCCTGCGGCGTGTCGGCCAGTTTCGCGTCGTAATTCGCCAGCTTCCATTGCGACAGGCGCAGGATGATCGGAAAATCGGGCCGGGTGCGACGGCGGATTTCAGCCACTACTTCGGCGGCGAAGCGCGACCGGGCCGCAATGCTGCCGCCATAGCCGTCGGTGCGCAGGTTGGTGACCTTCCACAGGAACTGGTCGATGAGATAGCCATGCGCACCATGCAGCTCGACGCCATCGAAGCCAAGCTCCATCGCGGATTGCGCGGCCGTTGCATAAGCCTCGATCACGGCATCGATATCCGCCTGCGTCATCGGCGTACCGAGCTTTTCCGGCATGGTGCCGATGCCTGCGGCCATGCCGGATGGGCCGACCATGCGTGGCTCCAGCGTGCCTTCCTCGTCATAGACATTTTCAAGCTTGGGCTTGATCGTCTGGCCGACGTGCCAGAGCTGCGGCACGATCTTTCCGCCCGCGGCATGGACTTCGGCCGCAACATGCTGCCAGCCGGCCAGTGCATCGTCGCCGTAGAAGCGCGGGGCGTTTTCTTCGTTCGACGCGCCGGCATGGGGAATCCACGTGCCTTCGGTGATGATGAGGCCGACGCCGTTTTCGGCGCGCTTGCGGTAATAGGCCGCAACATCAGCCCCAGGCACGCCGCCCGGCGAAAAACAGCGTGTCATCGGCGCCATGGCGATACGGTTTTTCACCGTCATGCTGCCAAGCGTGAAGGGCGTGAACAGCGGCGCGACGCTCTCGGCGCTGTCGGTGGCGAAAGCAGTTGATGCCATGCAGAAATCCTCCCAAGATTTTGATCTGGCCAAGGCATAGCGTGCATGATCGCGCGTGGCGAGGCGTTGCAATTCAGGCCGTGTCATTTCCCTGCAGTGATTTGCAGTGGTATATGTTGTGGAAATCCGGCTTTCAGCAAACGGAATGGTGACCCGCATGACGGACGCAGGGCACAGTGCAGGCGACAGCGAAACCGAGGTCAAGCTCGAGGCCAGTCATGCCATGCTGGCGGCGCTCAGGACCAACCCCGCGCTTGCAGCGCCCGGACGCACGATCCGTCTTCATGCTTGCTACTATGACACTGCGGATGGCCGTTTGTCGGCTGCGGGTGCAGCGTTGCGGGTGCGGACGTCGGACCGCGGTCACGAGCAGACCTTCAAGGTGCCGGGGCCAGCAGGCAGTGGCCTCAGACGTCACGAATGGTCCGTCAGCCTGCCGGATGGAACCCTTGCGCCGGGCGTGCTGCCGGATGCCGCGCGCGCCCGTCTGGATGCCCTGACCGCAGGCGCGCCTTTGCTGCTGCGCTTCACGGTCGACGTCATGCGCGAACTGCGACTTTTGACACTGGACGATGCAGAGATCGAAGTCGCCTTTGACGAAGGTCGGGTGGCGGCATCGGGCCGCGAATCACTTTTCTGCGAGCTTGAACTCGAATGCCGGGCGGGTGCGCCAGCGGCGCTGTTCCGGCTGGCGCGGGCCTTGCCGCTGGGGCCGGGCCTGCACTGGTCGCTGACAACCAAGGCCGCGCGCGGTCACGCCCTTCTGGCGGATGGCGCGGAAGGCAGGGCAAGCGGGAACAGGTCGGTCCCGCTCGATGCGGCGATGACGGCGGGCGATGCCTTTGCAGCGATTGTCTGGCATTGCCTTGCGCAGTTCCTTGCCCAGTATCGCCTGGCGGTCGAACGCGACACCGAAGCCTTGCACCAGACGCGCATTGCACTGCGCCGCCTGCGCACGGCCTTTTCCGTGTTCAAGCCGCTTATGGATCAGGACATGGCCGACGTGCTGCGTGCCGAGTTTCGGGCGGTGGCAGCGGCAACCGGCCCGGCCCGCGATCTTGATGTTCTGATCCGTCACGTCGCGCGCGCGGACGACAGCATATTGCCGCGCGATCTGCGCGACGAATTGCTGCCTTATCTCCGGCGACGGCGGCGCGATGCCTATGGGCGTGCTGTTGCGGTGCTCGACGGTCCGGCGTTGCAGCATCTGCTGTTCGATACGATGCTCTGGCTGGAAACGGGTGATTGGCGGCACAGCGCGCCCGCGCGCGAACCGGTGCTGGCGTTTGTCGCGCGGATTCTGCCAAGGCGCCGTCGCAAGTTGGCGAAGGCTGCCGGGCATCTGGCGAAGATGACGCCTGCGGCACGCCACCGCCTGCGCATTGCGGGCAAGAAACTGCGCTACACTATCGAGGCCCTGGACAGCCTGTTCACGAAAACCGCGCAGCGGGCACGGATGGGCGAGTTGACCGAAGCCCTGGCGCAGGTCCAGTCTGCACTGGGCACCCTGAACGACATGGAAAATGTACGCAATGCGCCTCTGCTTGGCTCGTCACGGATCGAACCGATTCGCCGCGCACGGCTGAGCGCGGCGTTGACCCATGTTCTGACGGCGCATGATGCACGCGATGTCACCCTTCTCGCCCGGGCGGAACAGGCATTGCAGACGATTGCGGCCGTGCGGCGTTTCTGGCCGAAAGAGGCGGATCAAGCGCGATCACCGTCACCTGTCACAGACGGCTGACCTGCGTGTCGAGGGAGGAAATGAGGTCGGCCGCGGTTTTCAGATGGGCGCGTTCGGCATTCAGGACCGCCATGAAGCCGCGTTTCTTGAGACCGGCCAGCAGGCCCGCAGGCAGCGGATGATAGGGATCGGCGGCGCGGGCAACGATGTCGATCAACCGGTCGACGGCGTGCATTCGTCCCCACAGAAAGTCATTCTCGCGCGTGGTCCGGCTCAGGAAACCGCCGAAACCGGCAACGCTGCCACCCATCAGCACCGGCCTGCCATCGTCGCGTTTCAGCGCGGTCGAATCGTCCGGGCTGATGCGGTCGATCAGGATTTCCTCGATCGGACCGGCGCGCAGAGACAGGGCGCTGATGACGGGTCTTAAAAGAATGTCCCAGTAGAAATAGCCAAGATAACCGGTCAACATGTCGCGGCGGCAGGCCGCGCCAATGGCGGCCATGCGGGGCGATGTCAGCACCTGGTCCATGTCGGCATTGGCGCTGGCGATCTGGCTGGCGTCGCCAAGGCGGGCGATCACCTGGCTGATCGCGGTATTGTGCGCGTCAAGCCAGGTGGCGAGATCAGGATGGCCGGTTTCGGGCGTGCCGAACATCCGGCGGACAGCGGCTGTCGTTTCATCGTCGAGGAAGGTAAAGCGCTCCTGCTCGGAGAGCTGGTCGAGGCAGGCATGAATGTCCGCCTTGATGGCATCAAGCATCGCGGCATCGGTCGTGCAGTAGCCCGGTTGTTCGAGACGGCTGTAAAGAGCGTTCAGTTCATGCAGGACGAAATTGATGCGCCGTTTCTTGTAGTCCACGCCAAAAGCGATGATGAACTGCGCGAAGGTCGGCATGTCGATCGTGGTTCTGGCGTCGTCCGGGACGTGGTAGCTCTGACACAGAACGCCATTGTGATGCGCCCAGGCCTCGATGGCATGTTGCAGCCAGATGCCATGCGGCGAATCGGGCGGTGCGCCACAGATGTGGCACAGCATGGCGACAAGAAAATCGACGCCCTCCATGATCAGCGTGCGCATCCACTGGTCATAGACCAGCGCATTGTCAGCCATGAGATTGCTGGATGTCAGGCGCCAGTGCTGAAGCTGTTCGACGGTGAAGGACTGGTTGATACCGCCTGCGGTCGCAGTGTCGATCATGTGCGCGACCTTGGGCCGGACGGTCAGGATGGCGGCTTTCAGGCGGCGGACCTGCTTGTTGTAGCGGCTGATTTCCGCCAGTTCGTCATGCATCGGTTCCTGCCGGGGGAGGTCGGACAGTGCGCCGCGCAGTGTGGTGAAGAAGCCGGGTACCGCGCTGCTGGTTGTGGCGATGTCGCCCAGACCCGATTTGCCGGGATGGGGATCGATGAAAACCAGCCGCCGGTCGATTTCGCGAAAGGCGCTGTGCGTGCGGATCATCTCGACGGTCGCCATTACCGGCTTGTTGTCGAGGATGCTGCCATCCAGCAGCACGAGATCTTCGGCAGTTGCGCCCGGTGGCAGGCTTTCGGCGAGAAAGGCCGCGCGACCCGGCCAGCCTTCCTGCCGTGCTGCCAGCAGGCGGTCGATTTCCGCAATCTGCGCCGGCGGAAAGGCGCCAGGATAGGAGGCCGAGGCGCGCCCGGCAAAGGCGAGTGTCGGGATATTGTCCGCGCCGAAATCGCTGTCGAGCGCCCCAGACTTGTGGTGCGTGCACGAAAAACGCAGCACATGCCGGTGTTCGCGTTCGTGCAGCAGCGGCGGATCATGGATGAAGATGCTGCGTTCGGACCCATGGAAATTGGTAACGGTCACCAGAAGATCGAGCCGCGTGCCCGATGGCATCAGCGACTGGGTGGCCTGTGCGGGGGTTCCCATGGCGGTCAGGCCGTCGAGCAGCAGCGTTGTGAGCTTGGGACCATCAAGAGGCGGTTTGAACCAGCGCGAGCGCATGAACACCGACAGGCGCTCGCGCATTTCGCGGTTCGCAATGCCTGGTGGCAGTGCCTCGCGCCCCAGCCATGATAGCAGCGGCTGCAGGAGCGGCCAGAAATACCATTTGCTCCACATCCGCGCACGGGCTTCGGGCGCGAGCAGATCGAGCATGTCGGCTTTTTCCAGCCACATGTCGGTCAGGGGCTCGATATCGAGATCATGCGCCAGCGCCCGCGCTAGCGTGATACCGTTGATGCCCCCTGCCGACGCGCCGGCAATGACATCAACGATCACGCGCAGGTCAAGCGTGCTGCCGATCGTTTTCAGCAGATCGAAATAGACCGACAGCGTCGTCTCGGCTTCCCCCGGTGAGGGATGAATCCGATGGTCGGGATGCTGTTTTTCCGTGGCGCGGGGCGCGTCATGATAGGCGCGCGACGCACGGATCAGGTTCAGCATCTCGCGGTTGATACCGTGCTGGTATATGGCAAGCGACACGCCGCCAAACAGCACGAGCGCCAGCCGCAGTTCCTTTTCCTTCATCCGCGCCTCCCCGCCTTTCCGGTTTGTGCAAGTGCGCCGCAGGGAAAGGCAGATTTTCTGCCTTTCCCTGCGGAATGCAACAATTGCGATCAGGCGCGGGTGAAGCGGATCGGCAATTCCTTCAGGGGGCGCAGGAACAGATTTTCATGATGCGGCGGTTCGGGCAGCGGACGCGCGAGTTCGATATTGTCGAGCCGCGACAGAAGCACATCGAATGCCGTGTCGAGTTCCTGCTTCGCCAGCAGACGCCCGACGCAGAAATGCGCGCCGCTGCCAAAGGCAAGGCTTGATCCGGCATTGTTGCGCTCGATGTCGAAACGCCGCGGTTCCGGGAATTTTGCCGGGTCCTGATTGGCCGCGCCATAGCGCACGATGACATGCGCGCCCGCCGGAATCAGCGTGTCGCCGATTTGCACATCGTTGACCGCCCGCCGCATCAAGCCTTGCGCGGGGCTTTCCAGCCGGAGCGATTCGTCGATGAAGCTGCGCCGCAGGCCGGGATTGGCGCGGAGCTTGGCCATCTGATCCGGATGCTGGATCAGCAGCCACAGCCCGTGGGCAAGCGCGTTTGTCGTGGTGTCGAAGCCGCCCGACACCAGCTGGTGCATGACATTCTGGAATTCAGCCATGCTGAGCGGCGGTTCGCCCTCGGTTTCGGCATGGATGAGGTTCGAGATGAGATCGTCTTTCGGGGCGACGCTGCGTTCGGCATGCATGGCTGCCAGATAATGCTGCATGTCGAGTTCGATTTCGGCAGCAGCCTTCAACTGCGCTTCGTCCATGACCATGGAGGCCGTGTTGACCAGCGTGTCGGCCCAGTTCTTGAATCGTTGCAGCTCGCTAGCATCCAGCCCCAGCTGCTCGGCAATGATGATGCCGGGCAGGGGCAGGGCGAAATCGGCAATGAATTCGCATTCGCCCCGGTCGATGAAGCTGTCGACCAGTTCATGACACAGCGATTCGATGCGCGTTTTCATCGTGCGGACATGGGCGAGCGAAAACACCTGATCGACCAGACGGCGATAGCGGCCATGAAGCGGCGGATCGGTGCGTTGCAGCGTCTTCACATGATCCCAGCCGCGTGCGGCGAGGATCGACTTGTAGAGCCTCGCGCCCGCCTCGCCCTGAATCTGGAAATAATTGTCGCCGATGTCGCTCGAAAAATTCTCCGTATCGCGCAGGACACGGGTCAGTGCGTCATAGCCGCACACGACATAGGCGCCGGTTTCCGGCATGACATAGACCGGTCCCTGTTCGTGGATCGCGGCATAGAAATCATAGGGCCGGCTCTGGATTGCGGGATCGAGCAGGCTCATTGATGACAGCGGGCATTTTCCAGCCATGGTTCAGTTCTTTCCATCATTTTCGGGGAGGGCATAGGCAATGATGCTGTCGCCGGGACGACCGGTCAGGATGGCGTTGCCACCGGCGGCGATCACGACCATCTGGCGGCCTTTCGGCGAGATATAGGTCATCGGTGTCGCCTGTCCGCCGGCAGGCAGCTTTACAGACCAGAGTTCGTGGCCCGTGCTGCTGTCGAAGGCGCGGAAGCGTTCGTCCTGCGTGCCCGCCACGAAAGTGAGCCCGCCACCCGTGGTGATGGCACCGCCAACGATCGGGGCGCCCATCGGTAGCGGCAGGCCCGATTTCAGTCCCATCGGTCCGCTGCCTTCGGCGGTGCCGATGGCGCGGTGCCAGACGACGCGCTTGGTCTTCATGTCGATGGCGGTCAGGAAGCCATAAGGCGGGCGCTGGCACGGCACGCCGATGGGCGACAGGAAGGGTTTGATGTCCGCGGCATAGGGTGTGCCCGCCTGGGCGACGGCGCCCCCGACATAGGCCGTGCTGCCCGGTTCACGCGGCTTGATGCCTTTCTTGTCAGCTTCGGCGCGGGGCATCAGCCGGTTGTAATTGCCCATCCGGTTGGACGGCGCGATCAAAAGGCCGCGCTGCGGATCATAGGTGGCACTGCCCCAGTTGCTGCCACCAAGATAGCCGGGGAACATGATCATCGGGGTTTCGCCCAAGGGCGTGAACATCCCTTCGTAACGCGCTTCACGGAATTTGATGCGGCACCACAGCTGGTCGAAGGGCGAAATACCCCACATGTCGGCTTCGCGCAGTTCAGGTCCGGCAAGCGACGGCATGCCGACCGAGAAAGGCTGGGTGGGCGACAGCCGCTCCTCGGCGGGGGCGCCTTTTTGCGGCACGCGCTTTTCGACGACATCGGCCAGGGGGGCGCCGGTTACGCGGTCGAGGAGGAAAAGGTCGCCGCGCTTGGTGGGCTGGACAAGCGCCTTGATCACGCCACCGTCCTTTCCAGGCAGATCGAGCAGCGTCGGCTGCGAGGCGACGTCATAATCCCAAAGGTCGCGATGCACCGTCTGGAAGGTCCAGCGCGGGCGACCGGTTTCGGCGTCGAGCGCGATGACCGACGAGGCATATTTGTCGTCGAACGGGCGGCGGTGCGGGCCGTAATAGTCGGGCGTGGCATTGCCGGTGGGCGCATAGACGAGGCCAAGTTCGGCATCGACGCTCATCGGCGCCCAAGCGTTCGGCGTGGCGCGGGTATAGGTTTCGCCGGGCGCGGGTGCGCCGATGCGGTCGGGCTGGCCCATGTCGAACGCCCACGACAGCGCGCCGGTGACGGCGTCAAAGGCGCGGATCACGCCCGACGGCTCGCCCCAATATTGGCCATCGGTGATCCAGCCGCCCAAGATGATCTTGCCGCGCACGATGGTGGGGGCGGAGGTGACGTAATAATAGCCCTTCGTCACCTGTCCCATGCCATCCAGGAGCGACACAACGCCATTTTTGCCAAAGCCGGGGCAGGTCTGGCCGGTCGCGGCATCGACCGCGATCAGGCGCGCGTCGGTGGTGTTGGTGTAGATGCGCGCGGCGCACAGGCCGGGCGTGGCGGACGTTTCATGATAGGCGACGCCACGGCAGTGGACGAGTGCGACATCGGCGATGTTGTTGTTGACGTTGTGCCGCCAGACCTGCCGACCGGTTTCGGCATCGAGCGCGACGATGTCGTTCGTCGGCGTGCAGAGATAGAGGCGATCCTTCACCTTGATCGGCGTGACGGCCATGTTGAACGCCACACCATTGGGCACCATCCCGGTGTGATAGGTCCATGCCGGTTTCAGATCGGCGACGTTTCCGGGCGTGATCTGCGCCGCGGGGCTGAAGCGCGAGCCTGCGGCATCACGCCCCCATACCGGCCATTCGCCATCGGCCTCCGTGCCGCTGTGTGCGGCGGAGATGGCGGTGATGCTGTCCTGCTGTCCTGCCTGATAGACCGGATCGGCGGGACGGGGCGTCAACTGGAACAGGGCAAAGCCAACCGCAAGCGCGCCCGCGCCGCCAAGCGCCAGCGCGCGCCAACCGCCCTTATAGGGCGCGGCCACCAGATCGCGCCCGCGAAAGGCGATCAGGAGCAGGGCACCGACCAGCACGGGGCCGACCATGCGCGGCACCATCGCCCAGCCGTCAAGCCCGGTTTCGGCAACCGTCCAGCCCAGCGTGCCGACCAGCGCCGCCCCATAAACCCACAGGCCAAGCCTGCGGCGGCGCAAGAGCAGCGCGCCCGCGATCAAAACCGTGCCGCCCGCAAGCAGATAATAAGACGAGCCACCCAGCAGCATCAGCTGTGCGCCGCCGACGCCAAGGACAAGGCCGGTCAGGCAGAGAAGGGCGGCAAGAATGGTCTGGAAAAGGCGCATGTGTGGGATTTCCCTGTCAGGCGGCGCGCGGGGTGAAGGTGATCGGCAGTTCGACGAGCGAACGTTGCAGCAGGCTCGGCACGTAGCGCGGTCCTGCGAAGTCCGGCGCATAAGCGAGATTGTCGAGCCGGTTCAGCAGCGCCGTGAAGGCGGCGGTCATTTCCAGCCGGGCGAGTGGTGCGCCAAGGCAATGGTGGATGCCCATGCCGAAGGTCATGTGCGCGCCCGCGTTACGGCGGTTCATGTCGATGGTGTCGGGGTCGGCGAAGGTGCAGGCGTCGCGGTTGGCGGCTGCCCAGCGGATGTTGAGCGCGGTGCCTTTGGGCAGCATCACGCCGCCCAGTTCGACGTCGCGCGTTGTTACGCGATAGAGGCCCTGAATTGGAGTTTCGAGTCTCAGCGCTTCCTCGACGAAGTTCTTCATCAGCGCCGGATCGCTGCGGATTCTGGCGACAAGGTCGGGATTGTCGAGCAGCATCTTCATCGCCGATCCGATGGCGCTCGTCGTCGTCTCGTTTCCGCCGACCAGGAGTTCGGACAGGATGGCGATGATCTCGCTGTCATCAAGCAGCCGGCCTTCGGGCAAGGGCGTCAGGATCAGGTCGCTGATCATGTCGTCTTTCGGCGCGGCGCGCCTGCGGTCGATGATCGCCTTCATGTAATGCTGCGCCTCGACCATCACGTGCGTGGCGTCGAGATACTGGGCATCGTCGAGCATGTTGCCGATGCGCGCCATGATCGCGTCGGTCCAGTGGCGGAACAGGCCGATGTCCTCTTCGGGCACGCCGATCTGGCTCGCAATGACGATGCACGGCAGCGGCACGGCGAAATCGCGGATGAAATCGCATTCGCCCGTCTTGATGAAGGCGTCGATCAGCCGGTGGCAGATTGCCTCGATCTCGCCGCCCATCCCCTTGATGCGCGAGGCGACGAACAGCTTGTCGACCAGCCCACGCTTTGCAGCGTGCAAGGGATCGTCCATCTGCGACAGCGTCGGATGCTCGGTGAAGCCCTTTTCGGCGATCAGCTGGCGGCTGGCATCGGGCACGCCGCCGGGGCGCAGCGCCTTCCAGTCGAGCGCGTTTGAATAAGTGACGGGGTCGCGCAGCACTTCGCGCATGAGGTCGTAGCCGGTGACGAACACCATGCCGGTGCGCGGGTCGTGATAGACAGGGGCATGCGCCAGCAGCCAGTGATAGGCGGCATAGGGGCATTGCTGGACGGCCGGGTCCATCAGGTCATAAGGCAGTTGCGGTGCTGCCACCTGCGCTGTTGCCGTCACTGCGGCTCTCCCCATTGGTTCCGGCTTGTTGGTAAATGACCGGATATGAAACATTTGATGCGGCATATTTCATGGGATGACAATGGGAGACTTATCGTTCACCTTGACACTCGTCCAAAATCAGTGCGGCGTTGAAGACCGCTTAACGGGGAGTTGATATGGCGGACAGTCTGGAAAGCCGGGTCGCACTTCTGGAGCGCGAGTTGCGCCTCTTGCGCGACAAGGAAGAGATCCGTGCGCTGAAAGCCCGCTATTGCTATTATGTCGATGGCGGGTGGCCGCAGCATGGCGGCACCCACATGGGGCCGGTGGCCGATCTTTTCGTGGAAGACGGCGTGTGGGACGCCAGCCCCGGCATGCCGGCGGCGCGCGGCCGGGCGGCGATCACGCAATTGTTCATCGACCTGCGCGTCATCCCCTTCGCGTTCCACAATGCGGTCATCCCGCAGATCGAGGTAACGGGCGACACGGCGCGCGGCCACTGGCACTTTATCGGCGCAAGCGAGATGCCCGATGGCAAGACGGCGTGGTTCCTTGGCATCTATGACGAGGAATATGTCCGCACCGCCGATGGCTGGCGCTACAAGCTTCTCCGCTACACCGGCGTGCGACAGGCGGCGCGCGGCCCATGGGGCGATCCGCCCGGCGACAAGCCGATGACGGTCGCCGTCGATTATCAGGCCGCGTCATGAGCAGCGAGGCCGATCTTCTCGTCAAGCTGGTGTTGCATGATCTGTCGGCCACCTATTGCCGCGGCGTCGACCGGCTGGACGCCGACCTTCTGGCGACCGTCTGGCACGATGACGCGACGGTTGATGCCGGCGTGTTCAAGGGCAGCGCCACCGATTTCTGCACGGCGATCACCGCCTATAACGCGGGGCTGAAGCACACCTTCCACATGATTTCGAACGAATGGTTCGACGTGCGCGGTGATGTGGCGCTGGGCGAATCCTACACCGTCTGTTTTTCGACGGCGGTGGAAGACGGCGTCGAAACCGACCGCGTGACGGGCGGGCGCTATCTCGACCGTTTCGAAAAGCGTGCGGGCGTGTGGAAGGTGGCGCACAAGGTCTATGTCCACGACTGGAACATGAACCAGCCGGGATCGGCGATCTGGGATCGCGGCATGTATGCCGATTTCATCACGCGGGGACGGCGCGATCCCGCCGACCCCGCTTATGCCTTCTTCGCGGGCTGA
>CAZWMK010000009.1:0-40520 GCA_964635065.1 uncultured Sphingomonadaceae bacterium
GACATCGCGCTTACTCCACGGTTCGAAACGGCGGGATTTTCGGCCCTAATGCTGGCGATGCAGGGGGGTTGTCAAATATTGTCGCGCATGCGGTGCATGGTCGTCGTCAAGCTGTTGCAAAAGCGCCATGCTTGCGCGCAGCAAAGCCTCGCCATTATAGAGCCGTGCATGAAGACTGGGGCACCCATGCCATGGAACGACTGACGGGCGGCGCGATTCCGGCGGCTGCCTTGCGCGGCGGCGCGGTCGCCCTTGGCAATTTCGACGGATTCCATCGGGGCCATCAGGTCGTGGTGGGCCGTGCGCTGGCTGCGGCGCGTGCGGCTGGCCGCCCCGCGCTGGTCGCGACGTTCGACCCGCACCCGGCGCGCTTTTTCCGTCCCGATTCGCCACCCTTCGCGCTGACGACCATCGACCAGCGGCTGGACCTGCTTGAGGCATTTGGCGTCGATGCCACCATCGTGATCCCGTTCGACGCAGGGCTTGCGGCGCTGAGCGGGCCGGAGTTCGTGACGCAATGGCTGGTTGAAAAGCTTGGTGTCGCGCATGTCGTGACCGGCTGGGATTTCACCTATGGCAAAGGCCGGTCGGGCAGCGTCGAAGAACTGGCAGCACTGGGGCGCGATCACGGTTTTACCACCGACACGGTCGCGCCCGTTGAAGATGGCGATGCCGCGATCAGTTCAACCCGTGTGCGCGCTGCGCTGACCAACGCCGACCCGCGCGAAGCGGCACGCTTGCTGTCGCGGCCCTATACGATCATGGGCGTGGTCGGCCATGGCGCAAAGCTCGGTCGCACCCTCGATTTTCCGACCGCGAATCTTGAGCTTGGCGCTTATCAACGTCCAGCTTACGGCGTTTATGCCGTGCGCGTGCGCCTTCCCGACGGCTCGTCACGCGATGGCGTGGCGAACCTTGGCATCCGTCCGATGATCGAGCCGCCCGTCGAACTGCTCGAGACCTACATCTTCGACTTTTCAGGCGACCTCTACGGGCAGGAAATCGCGGTCGAGCTGATCGACTTCCTGCGTCCCGAATGGAAGCTGGACGGGCTGGAGGCGCTGAAACGCCAGATCGCGTCGGACTGCGATGCGGCGCGCGCGGCGCTGGCCCGGCCCTCTGCACTCGACAACCCCCGCACATAACCGCTAAGGCGCAGGAACGATGACCGACAGCAAGACCGATTACCGGCAGACGGTGTTCCTGCCCAAGACCGACTTCCCGATGAAGGCGGGCCTCGCCCAGTCCGAGCCGAAGTGGCTTGAACGCTGGAACCGGCTTGGCCTCTACGAGCGCGTGCGCGCGGCCCGCAGCGATGCGCCGAAGTTCATGCTGCACGATGGTCCGCCCTATGCCAATGGCGACATGCACCTCGGCCATGCGCTGAACCATATCCTGAAGGACGTGGTCTGCCGCTCGCAGAGCCTTTTGGGCCGCGATGCGCCCTATGTGCCGGGCTGGGATTGCCACGGCCTGCCGATCGAATGGAAGGTCGAGGAACAGTATCGCAAGAAGGGCCAGTCGAAGGACGCGGTCGATCCGATTGCCTTCCGCGCCGAATGCCGCGCCTATGCCCAGAAATGGGTGGATACGCAGCGCGAGCAGCTGAAGCGCCTTGGCGTGCTCGCCCGCTGGGACCAGCCCTATCTCACGATGGACTTCGAGGCCGAGGCGGTCATTGCCACCGAGCTGATGAAGTTCGCCGAAACCGGCCAGCTGTATCGTGGCGCAAAGCCGGTGATGTGGTCGCCGGTCGAAAAGACGGCGCTGGCCGAAGCCGAAGTCGAATATGAGGACATCACCTCGACGCAGGTCGATGTTGCGTTCGAGATTGTCGAGGCGCCGAACGACCCCGACCTTGTCGGTGCGCGCGCCGTCATTTGGACGACAACACCGTGGACGCTGCCGGTCAACCGTGCGCTCGCATATGGTGCGGACGTTGACTATGTCCTGCTGTCGGGCGAGGGCCAGCATGTCGTCGTCGCCGAAGCGCTGGTGGGTGCGTTCAAGGAACGCACGGGTCTGACGCACCTGCAACCCGTGAAGCATTTCAAGGGCGCGCGTCTGGCAGGCGCCATCGCCCGCCATCCGTGGCACACGCAAGGCGGTTTCTTTGCCGAACCGCGCCCGCTCTTGCCTGGCGATTTCGTGACCACCGATGCCGGTACCGGCCTTGTCCATATGGCGCCCGATCATGGCGAGGACGATTTCTATCTGTGCAAGGCGCATGGCATCGAGCCGAAGTTCGTCGTCCAGCCCGATGGCAGCTATCTGCCCGACTGGCCGGTGGTGGGCGGCAACCATGTCTACAAGGTCAATGCCCCCGAAGGCCCGGTGTGCAGCGCGCTACGCGAGGTCGGTGCGCTGTTGGCAGCGACCGCCAATTACAAGCACAGCTATCCGCACAGCTGGCGTTCGAAGGCCAAGCTGATCTTCCGTTGTACGCCGCAGTGGTTCGTCGGCATCGACCGCGCGCTTGATGATGGCACGACGCTGCGCCAGCGCGCCCTGAAGGCGATTGGCGACACGCGCTGGGTGCCTGAGGTTGGTGAAAACCGCATCCGCGCGATGGTCGAAGGCCGCCCCGACTGGGTGCTGTCGCGCCAGCGCGCATGGGGTGTGCCGATAACGCTGTTTGTGAAAAAGGGTACCGGCGATTATCTGCGCGATGCGGCGGTCAACGCCCGCATTGCCGATGCCATCCGCGCAGGCGGGGCGGACGCATGGTACACCACTGATCCGCAGGTGCTGCTCGGCAGCGACTATGCGGCGGGCGATTACGAACAGGTCGTCGATATCCTCGACGTCTGGTTCGATTCGGGCTGCACGCACAGCTTCGTGCTGGAATCGGGCCGCTGGCCCGAACTGTCATGGCCGGCGGACCTGTATCTTGAAGGGTCGGACCAGCATCGCGGCTGGTTCCAGTCGTCGCTTCTGGAAAGCTGCGGCACGCGCGGGCGCGCGCCCTATAATGCGGTGCTGACGCACGGCTTCGCGCTTGACGCGCAAGGCCGCAAGATGTCGAAGAGCCTCGGTAACACCGTCGATCCGTTGAAGATCATCAACGAAAGCGGCGCGGATATTTTGCGCCTGTGGACGGTGACGACGAACTTTGTCGAGGACGTGCGTATCGGTAAGGAAATCCTTGCGGGCACGACCGACAGCTATCGCAAGATCCGCAACACCTTCCGTTATCTCCTCGGTGCGCTCGAAGGCTTCACCGACGCCGAGAAGATCGACGTCGCCGGGATGCCGGAACTGGAACGCTGGGTCCTGCATCGCCTCGCATCGCTTGATGCCGAATTGCGCCAGTATCTCGCGGACTTCGATTTCACAGCCTATGTCGGTGCGTTGCAGAATTTCTGCGTTGGCGACCTGTCGGCCTTCTATTTCGATATCCGCAAGGATAGCCTCTACTGCGATGCGCCGTCATCGGCGAAGCGCCGCGCCTGCCGGACGGTGCTGGATATGCTGTTCCATGCGCTGACCCGCTGGTATGCGCCGGTTCTGGTGTTCACCACCGAAGAGGCATGGCAGCAGCGTTTCGGCAGTGACGACGGGTCGGTTCACCTTGAACTATGGCCCGCGATTGATGCGGCCTGGCGCGATGATGGCTTGGGCGCGAAATGGGCGCGGCTGCGTGTCATCCGCTCCGTGGTCACGGGTGCGATCGAGCCGCTTCGCCGCGATAAGGTGATTGGTTCCAGCCTGAAAGCCGATGTTGCGCTGATGCTGGTGAACGATGCCGATGCCGATCTGGTCGCATCGGTGCCGTTCGATGAACTGTGCATCGTCTCGCGCCTGTCGGTCAGCCGCACCGCGCTGGATGGCGCGCATGTCGAAGCGGGCATCGACGATGTCGCCGCCCGGATCATCGCAACCGACGACCCGGAATGCGCGCGCTGCTGGCGGCACCTGCCCGATGTAAACGCGGATAGCGGACTGTGCGACCGCTGCGCCGAGGTGGTTTCAGTCTGATGCGGTTTTCCCCGTCTGCCGCCTACAGCCTTGCGTCGGCGATTTTCATCGCCGACCAGCTGGTCAAATTCTGGATCATGGCCATCGTGCGTTTGCAGGAGAGGCTGTCGAGCATTGATGTGCTGCCGTTCCTGAAACTGACCTGGGTGGAAAACCGCGGCGTGTCGATGGGGCTGTTGACGGCGGACGGCGACATGGGACGCTGGATGCTGGTGGCGATGACGGGTCTGATCTCGACAGGGGTTGCCTGGTGGATCCTGCGAGAGAAGCAGGGGCTGGAGCGTTTTGCGCTGGGCCTCGTGCTGGGCGGCGCGCTGGGCAACATCGTCGACCGTGTGCGGTTTGGCTATGTGGTCGATTTCGTCCATCTCCACTGGCGGGAATGGAATTTTTATGTCTTCAATGTCGCCGACGCCGCGATTACGGTAGGCGTCGCGCTTTTGCTGGTGCGCGCTTTCCTGACGCGCGACCATGGCAAGAGCGAAGTGGAGAATTGAGTTTATGATGCTGTCGCCCAAGCTGTCGTCCATCGCCCTTTCTGGCGGCCTGCTCCTGCTGACAGCCTGCGGTGGCGGCGGGGGGATTTTTGGCCGCGATGCGCCGGATGAATTCGCTGTTTCGCGCGCAGCACCGCTTGTTGTGCCGCCCGATTTTGCTTTGACGCCGCCCAAGCCCGGCACGCCGCGTCCGCAGGCCGTCGATGCGCAGGGGCAGGCCGTCGAGGCACTGTTCGGTCCCGGCATGCGCGTGCCCCGTCCTTCGGCCTCGGAAAACACCGTGCTGGACATGGCCGGCAACGCTGCGCGGCCTGAAGCCAGCATTCGTTCGGTCGCAGGCGACCCCGATACGCAGGTGACGGACAAGGGGCCGCTGGTGAAGTCGATTGTCGATGCGCCGGCCGGCGATGTCGATCCCGGTGTTGCAACCGTTCATACCGGCACGACCGGTAACTGAGTTTCCAAGTTTCTCTGGGGAGGGAAGGTCAAGGGGGAGGCAGCAATGCCTCCCCCTTTTCCGTTTATTTTCGGAACAGACCGCCCAAAAGCCCGCGTACAAGCTGTCGGCCAAGGCTACCTGCCAGTTGCCGTCCGATCGAGCTTGCCGCCGAACGTGCGGCGGATTGCACCATCTTTTCGGTCAGGGTCGGCTGTGGGCGTGCGGATGCGCGCGGGGTAGCGGTTTTGGCGGTGGTTGTGCGTTCGACCTGGGCGGCATCGTCGGCAGCGGCCTGTTCCGCGCGTGCCGCCAGCATCTCGAATGCCGATTCGCGGTCGATGTTGTCTTCATATTTGCCCGCAACCGGCGATGTGGTGCGGATGACCTTGCGTTCCGCTGCCGTCAGTGGGCCAAGGCGCGTGGCGGGCGGGCGGATCAATGTGCGATCAACAGGGGTTGGCGCGCCATCGGGCTGCAAGAGCGAGACCAGCGCTTCGCCCACCTTGAGTTCGGTGATGGCGGTGGCGACATCAAGACCGGGGTTGCTGCGGAAGGTTTCGGCGGCGGCCTTGATCGCCTTCTGGTCGCGCGGCGTGAAGGCGCGCAGCGCGTGCTGGATGCGGTTGCCGAGCTGGCCTGCGACATCTTCGGGAATGTCGACCGGATTTTGCGTGATGAAATAAACCCCCACGCCCTTTGATCGGATCAGGCGCACGACTTGTTCGATCTTGTCGAGCAGGGCCTTTGGTGCTTCTTCGAACAACAGATGCGCTTCGTCGAAGAAAAAGACGAGGACCGGTTTATCCGGGTCGCCGATCTCGGGCAGCGTTTCGAACAGTTCCGAGAGCAGCCACAGAAGGAAGGTCGCGTAAAGCCGGGGGCTGGCCATCAGCTTGTCGGCCGCAAGGATGTTGACGCGTCCGCGTCCCTGTTCGTCTGTGGCGATGAAGTCGGCAATGTCGAGCGCCGGTTCGCCAAAAAAGAAGCCGCCGCCCTGACTGTCGAGTTGCAGCAACTGGCGCTGGATGGCGCCGACGCTGGCTTTGGAGACATTGCCATAGCGTTTGGTCAGCGTATCGGCATCTTCGGCGACATGCACGAGCATCGCCTGCAGATCCTTGAGATCGAGAAGCAGCAGCCCCTGTTCGTCGGCGACACGGAAGGCAATGTTGAGCACACCTTCCTGCGTGTCGTTCAGGCCCATAAGGCGGGCGAGGAGGAGCGGTCCCATCTCGGATACGGTGGTGCGGATGGGATGGCCCTGTTCGCCAAACAGATCCCAGAAGACCGCGGGCGTATCGTCATAGCTGTAATCGGCGAGGCCGATTTCCGCCGCGCGCGCGACCAGCTTTTCATGCATCTTCGCGGTCGGCGATCCGGGCATGGCAAGGCCCGCGAGATCGCCCTTGACGTCGGCAAGGAAGACCGGGACGCCCGCGCGGCTGAATCCTTCGGCCAGCCCTTGCAGCGTGACGGTCTTGCCGGTGCCGGTCGCGCCCGCGATCAGGCCATGGCGATTGGCCCGGCCCAGCAGCAAGGCGTGTGCGCCATCCGTGCCCTTGCCGATGAAAATATTGCCATTCCCGCCGTCGACGTTGCTCATTGCCTGCCCTCATCATAAACAAAGCCCGCCCCACTCTAGCGAGCGGGACGGGCTTTGGAAGCGGTCGAAATGGCTGTAATCAGCCGCCGCGGCCATTGAGCAGCTTGACGCCGATGTAACGCGGCGGATTGTTGCCGCGCTGGACCAGCATCAGCACCGTATTGCGCCCGGCCTTGCGTGCGCTGGCGACCGCAGCCGACGCATCGGCCCCGGTGCGTGTCGGCTGCTGGTTGATCGAAACGATCACGTCACCCCGTTGCAGGCCCTGTGCAGCCGCATCGCTGGCCGGATTGACGCTTGCGATCACAACGCCGTTGACGTTGTTGCCAAGGCGCAGCTGGCGGCGAACGTCCGGGGTCAGTTCAGCCAGCGTGATGCCAAGGCTGGCGCGGGCGGCCTGCGCCCCGGCTTCGGCATCTTCGCCCTTGTCGTTGCTGGCCGCGCTGCTGTCATTGGCGGCGAGCAGCTGTTCGGACGGGCGTTCACCGATCTTGGCCATCAGCTTCACGCGCTTGCCATTGCGCAGTACCTCGACCGGGACATTGCTGCCGATCGGTGTATTGGCGACGATATAGGACAGCGTATTGTCGAAGGTCACGTCCTGATTGTTGACGCGCAACACGACGTCGCCTTGTTGCAGTCCGGCGCGCGCTGCCGGGCCGTTCGGTTCGACAGATGCAATGATTTCGCCGCGATCCTTGGGCAGGCCAAGGCCGGCGGCAATGTCTTCGGACAGCGGTTGGATGCCGATGCCGAGATAGCCGCGCCGCACCTTGCCAACACTGCGAAGCTGGTCGACGATCTTGCTCGCATCCTCTGCCGGAATGGCAAAGCCGAGGCCGATGTTGCCCCCGGTCGGCGAATAGATGGCGGTATTGATTCCGACCACATTGCCGGAGAGGTCGAACAGGGGGCCGCCCGAATTGCCCATGTTGATCGAGGCATCGGTCTGGATATAGCGGTCATACTGGCCCGCGCCGATGTTGCGGTGCAGCGCCGAGACAATGCCCGCCGTCACCGAACCGCCAAGACCGAACGGGTTGCCAATGGCCACGACCCAGTCGCCGACGCGGATGCGTTCACTGTTGCCGAAACGGACAAAGGGCAGGCCTTTGCCGTCGATCTTCAGGAGCGCGATGTCCGACAGGGGATCGCGCCCAACGAGCCGCGCCTGATATTCCTTGCGGTCGGACAGGATGACCGTGATCTTGTCGACGGGTTGCTGGCCGTCGCGCCCGGTGACGACATGGCTGTTCGTCACGACATAGCCATCGGGCGAGATCAGGAAGCCCGAACCAAGCGAATTGGCCTCGCGCGTGATCGGCTCGCCGCTATCGCCGCGCTGACCATAGAATTGGCGGAACAATTCTTCAAACGGGGAACCAGGCGGAAATTGCGGCATGCCGCCCGTGCGCCCGACCTGCACCTTCTGGCTGGTCGAGATGTTGACCACGGCCGGTTGCAGGCGCGCCGTGAGATCGGCGAAGCTCATCGGCGCGTTGCGCGGGGCCGTGGCCGGTGCGCTGATCGCCTGATTCTGGGCGGGCTGTGCGTCCTGTGCGCCAGCTGGGCCCTGCAGCGCCAACGTGACCGCCGAGCCAACGATCAGGCCTGCGCCAGCCAGAGTATAGCCAATTCGCACGTCAAACCTCCTCAATCTCGCCGCGCGAAGGCGGCCGTTGCGGCGAATCTACGACGCGCATCTGTCGGCAGGATGAACGACAGATGCGCGTCAGTTTCAGTGACCTCAGTCGCGGCGTCCCTTGAATTCGCGCAGAAACTCGTTTTCAGGCGACAGCACGACATTGGCATTGCCGTTATCGAACGTGCGCTGGTAGCTCTGCATCGCCCGGTAGAAGGCATAGAAGTCGGGATCGCGGCCGAAGCTGTTGGCATAGATGCGCGCCGCTTCGGCATCGGCCTCGGCCCGGATGATCTGCGCTTCCTTGGCGCCTTGCGCGCGGAAATTGCGCGCTTCCTGCTCGCGCGCGGTGCGCATGCGGGCGTATGCCGATTCCAGAGGGTCGCCGGTCGGAAGATCGGCGCGTTTGATGCGGACATCGACGATTTCCGCGCCATAACGCTTGGCTTCGTTGTTCACGGCTTTCTGGATTTCGTCCATCAACTGACCGCGTTCGGGGCTGAGCAGGGCTGCAAAGGGCTGGGTGCCGAGTTCGTTCCTCAGGCGCGAGCCCAGAATCCGGGACAGCGTGTCGGCGACATTGCGTTCGTTGCCGACCGTTTGATACATGCGCAGGGGATCAACGATGCGGAAACGGGCGAACGCATCGACGACGAGGCGGAGCTGGTCGGTCGACAGCACGGTCTGCTGCGGCATGTCGAGCGACATGATGCGCTTGTCAACCATCACCGCCTGTTCGAAAAACGGCATTTTGACAGCAAGCCCCGCGCCCGTGCGGCCGAAAATCTCGCGTGTGTCATAGGCATTGACGATGCGCACCGGCTTGCCGAGCCGGACGATGATCGCCTGCTGGGTTTCGGCAACCTGCACCAGCGATGTCATCAGAAGAACAAGCGCGGCGAGTGCCAGGCCGATCAGGGGCAATGACAGGCGGGCGTTCATTGTCCTGCCTCCTTCGGTGCGGTGGCCTGCGCGCGGCGTTTCAGTTCGGGCAGGGGCAGATAGGGGGTGACACCATTGGCCTCGATGATGGTCTTGTCGACCTTGGACAGCACGTTTTCCATGGTTTCCAGATACATGCGCTTGCGCGTCACTTCCGGCGCAAGGCGATATTGTTCATAGACGGCATCGAAGGCAGCCACTTCACCTTGTGCCTGCGCGACCAATTGCTGCGAATAGGCGCGCGCCTGGTTCAGGTAGCCCTGTGCATTCTGCTGCGCGGCAGACACGTCCTTGAAAGCGGCATCGACGGCGGCGGGCGGATCTGCCTGTTTGATGTCGACACCGACGATATCGACGCCGGCCTTGTAGCTGTCGAGCACTTCGGACATGCGGATACGGGCCTGTTCGGCAATCTGTGCGCGCTGCGGGCCGATGGCATTGTTGAGCGTGGCCCGGGCGATTTCCGCACGCATCGTGGCTTCGGCAACTTCGCGGATGGTCTGTTCAGGTTCGGCAAGCTGGAACAGGAAACGCTCGGGGGCGCTGATCTTCCAGCGCACGGCGTAGGCGATGTCGATGATGTTCTGATCGCCGGTCAGCATCAGATTTTCCGAACTGCCGTCAGAGGAGCCGATGTCGATGCTGTTGACCAGTTCGACCTTGGGCTTGCGCACACGATCGATGGGGTCTGGCAATTTCAGGTGAAAGCCGGGACCGGTGGTCTCGATATATTGGCCAAAACGGGTGACAACGCCGCGCTCTTGCGGATCGACCCGGTAGGCCGAGGTCGTGACGACCCAGATGCCGATGGCACCAGCGAGCAGATAGAGCCAGGCCGGCTTGCCGCTGCCGCCCGGCAACGAGGCACGCAAACGATCCTGGCCGCGGCGGAAGAAATCGTCGAAGTCAGGGCCGCCCGGGCGTTTGCCGCCGCCATTGCCGCCGCCGCTGCCGCCCGGCCGTTGACCCCAAGGGTTGCGCGGTCCATCCGAACCCCCGCCGCCGCCCCATGGGCCGCCCGATCCGCCGTCATTACTTTGCCAAGGCATTCAGCTTCCCGCCTGTTTGCTATTGATCAGATGACTATATACGTACGCAATCTAGTTTTACGAGCCTGCCAATCAAGCGGCAGGCTTGGCGGAAGGGTTTGGCATGGCGGATATTTCAGCGTTGCAGGCAGCACTGGCCCGGATTCAGGGCGGTGAGCGCATTTCGGGCATCACGCGTCGTGACGACGGCGATGTCGGTTTCGTCCTGGCCGTTGACGGCCTGTCGGCGGATGAATCCTCGGCCCTGCGCGCGCGCGCCGAAGAAGCAGCGCGCAGTGTGCAGGGGGTGGGCAAGGTGCGTGTGATTCTGACGGCCGAACGCAGCGCCGCGCCCTACAAGCGCCCGGCGGCGGCCGCTCCCGCTGCGCCTGCGCGCAGTGCCGCCGATCCGCACCCCGTCGCGCCTGCTAACCTGCCGAACATCCGGCGCATCATCGCAGTCGCCAGCGGCAAGGGCGGTGTCGGCAAATCGACGGTTGCCGCCAATCTTGCCGTGGCACTGGCGCGTCAGGGGCTGCGCGTCGGCCTGCTTGATGCCGACATCTACGGGCCTTCGGTGCCGACCTTGCTTGGCCTGTCCGGAAAGCCGGAACTCAGGGACAAGCGTATCCAGCCGATGGAAGCGCATGGCATTGCAGCCATGTCGATGGGCATGATGATCGACCCGGACCGTGCGACGATATGGCGCGGACCGATGGCATCGTCGGCGATGATGCAGCTGCTCACCGAAACCGATTGGGGCGAACGCGACGTGCTGATCGTCGACCTGCCCCCCGGCACGGGCGATATCCAGCTGACCATGGCGCAGAAAATGCCGATTCACGGTGCGGTCATCGTCTCGACGCCGCAGGATCTGGCGCTGATCGATGCCAAGCGCGCCATCGCCATGTTCAAGCAGGTTGATATTCGCGTCCTTGGCGTTGTCGAGAACATGAGCGTGTTCATCTGCCCGAATTGCGGCACATCGCATGCCATTTTCGGCACGGGCGGCGCCGAGGAAACGGCGCGCGCCATCGATGTGCCGTTTCTTGGCGCGATCCCGCTCGATGCCACGATCCGTTTTGCTTCGGACAGCGGCACGCCGCCTGCAACGGGCGAAGGGCCGCAGGCCGAGGCCTATCATAGCCTTGCCACAAAACTGACGCCGTTTCTGGACCTGTAGGGAGAGCCGACATGCCGCTGACCCGTGACGAAGATATTCGCGACCTGCTGACGACGGTTCGCACCGTTGCTGTCATCGGCGCGTCGGACAACCCCGGCCGCGCCAGCTATGGCGTGATGAAGCGCATGCAGGAGCATGGTTATCGCGTTCTGCCGGTCAATCCGCGCATTACGGGCGAGCATGTGCATGGCGAATATGTCTGGCGCGATCTGGCGCAGATCGGTGTGCCCATCGACATGGTCGACGTCTTTCGCAAGGCGGAAGATGTCGGCCCGATCGTGGATGAAGCGATCGCCGCAGGTGCGAAAGCCATCTGGCTGCAACTGGGCGTGATCAACGAAGAAGCGGCGGCCAGGGCCGAGGCGGCTGGTCTGAAGGTCGTGATGGACCGCTGCCCGAAGATCGAACTCAGCCGCCTTTCCGTCCCTCCGCTCGCCTGATTGCCCGCAGGCTGTCGATCCCGGCCTCGACGCGCCGGACGACTTCATTGTGCAAGGCGGCAGGGGCGGCGACAATGCCGCGGATTGCCGGGTCGGGCTTGTTGAAGCCAAGCGGCGCGCCATGGCGGTCGGTGATGATGCCGCCGGCTTCGCGCAGCAAGAGGGTTGCGGCAGCAATGTCCCATTCGGCAGCAGGGCGGCCTTCGAAAAAGATGTCCGCCTCGCCGCCGGCCAGTTTCGCAATCCGCAGAGCCAGGCCGTTCGGTTTTTCGACGGCGGTCGCGGGCCACGGTTCGGGCCAGAAGGACGCCGCGAGATTTGCGGGGTCGATTGGCACGCGGGCATCGGCCAGAGCCGTGGTGTTGGCGATGGTGATGCGGGCATCATTGCGTGTCGCTCCCCCGCCCAGCCGTGCCAGCCAGAGATCGCCGCGCGCAGGCGCGGCCAGCGCCGCCAATGTCGGCACACTATCATCGACACGGGCAATGGAGACGGCAAAGCCGCTGCGACCGCGCAGGAAATCGCGCGTGCCGTCGATGGGGTCGACCACCCAGACGCGTCGCCGCTGAAGGCGCGCCGGATCGTCGACCGTTTCTTCGGACAGCCAGCCATAATCGGGCCGCGCGCCAAGCAGCACGTCCTTCAGGTAATGATCAACCGCAAGATCGGCGGCGCTGACCGGATTGCCGGGCGATTTCAGCCAGGATTCTGTATGGCCGCCGGTAAAGTGCCGCATGGCGATCTCGCCCGCCTGCTGTGCGGCACGGCGGATGAGATCGATGTCGGCGTCGCTGTCAGGCACCGGCAATCGTCATGCCGTCGATACGGATCGTCGGCACATTGGTGGCATGGCGGAACTCAAGATCATCGGCCGGTGTCAGTGCCTTGAACATGTCCTTGAGATTGCCGGCAATGGTGACTTCCGCGACTGCCGGACCGATTTCGCCATTGTCGATCAGGTAACCCGACGCCCCGCGCGAATAATCACCCGTCACGCCGTTCACCCCCATGCCGATCAGCTCGGTGATGTAAAGACCGCGCTTGATGTCGCCGATAAGCGCCGCGCGGCTGATCGTACCGGGCGCCATATGGATATTGGTGGCACCGGCACCTGGCGGACCCGACGTGCCGCGCGTGGCATGGCCGGTGGGCTGTTCGCCAAGCTGGCGCGCCGAGGCGCTTTCCATCAGCCACCCGGTCAGGATGCCATCGTCGATGATGGCCGTTTCATGCGTGGCAAGCCCCTCGCCGTCGAAAGGACGAGAGCGCAGGCCCCGCGGGCGCAGGGGATTGTCGATGATGCGGATGCCAGGCGCGAAAATCCTCTGGCCGCGCGCATCGAGCAGAAAACTTGTCTTGCGGGCAATGGCACTGCCGGTGATCGCACCCAGAAGATGCCCGATCAGGCTGCCGCCGATGCGAGGATCGAACACAACCGGCAGGCTTCCGGTTTCGATCCTGATCGGGTTGAGGCGCGCAACCGTGCGTTCGGCGGCACGACGGCCAATGATTTCCGGCGCTTCGAGATCGGCTGCATGACGGGCGCTGTGCCAGGCATAGTCGCGTTGCATGGCTGTGCCTTCGCCAGCAATGACACTGGCGGACAGGCCATGGCTGCTGCCGCGATAGGCACCGGCAAAGCCATGGCTGGTGGCGAGTGCGATGCAGGCCCGCCCCGTGCTGGCTGATGCGCCTTCGCTGTTGGTAATGCCTGAAACGGCACGCGCGGCGTCCTCGGCGGTGCGGGCCATGTCGCGCAGCATTTCGGGAGCGACCTCGCCACCGTCATCAAGGTCGAGTTCGGGCAGGGTGCCTGTCAGCAATCGGTCGGCGGGGGCCAGGCCGGCATGCGGGTCTTCGGTGGCCTCGCGCGCCATGGTGACGGCGCGTTCGACAGCGGCGTCGATCGCGCGCAGCGACAGATCGGACGTGGCCACCGAGGCCGACCGCTGGCCGATGAAGAGGCGGATGCCGATTTCTTCGCCTTCGGAACGGCTGACATCTTCAAGCGCGCCGAGCCGGACCTGCACGCTGGTGGAATGGTCACCGATATAGATGGCGTCCCCGGCATCGGCGCCCATGCGGCGTGCGGCGGCGAGGGCGTGGGACAGGCGGTCGAGTGCTGCGGTTGGTTCAAGCATGTCGTGGTGTTAGAAGAAGCGCGGCGCGGCGTCAAAGCCGGTCTGCAACTGGTGACCGGAAGGGGATGCGCTGAAAACTGGCGGACATGCGATGAGGGGATCGTCGCCCACGAGTTGTTGCGGCAGCCCTTCCGATCATAATGGCCATGTCCCGACAACAGGTGCCGGTAAAACGTGGTGCGTCGTGATTAGTGAAGCCTTGCCATGAAAAGCAACCGTTTTGTTGGCCAGACGACCAAAAAATGCATTTTAGTTATACCTATTGCGCGGACGTAATCAAATGGCTGCGAGACCGCAGGCGAGGAAAATCAGCAATCCGCAGACAGTGTTACTGCGAAACAGGTGCAATGCGCGCGCTTCATCGCAGCCGGAAAGCTGCCGGACCTGCCAGATGAAATGTGCCGCTGGCAAAAGGGCGTAAAGTGCCGCCCAAGGGGCAATCATGGCCAGGGCTGCGGCAAGGCAGAGAATCGCGGCGAGATAGAAAAGCGCCACGCCTTTTTGGACATGCTGGCCCAGCCGTCGCGCCGAGGAACGGATGCCGACGATGGCATCGTCTTCGATGTCTTGAAGAGCGTAGATGGTGTCGTAGCCCAGCGTCCAGAACAGGCCCGCGCCATATAGCAGGAGGGCGGGCCAGCCGATGCTGCCCGTCACGGCGGTCCAGCCAACCAGTGCGCCCCAGTTGTAGGTCAGGCCGAGCCAGGCTTGCGGCCACCATGTGATGCGCTTCATGAAAGGATAGCCAGCAACCAGCAGGAGGCTGGCGAGCGCGACGCGCTGCGCTGCTGGATTGAGAACAAGGAGAACGCACAGGCCGACAAGGCAGAGCGCCACCAGAAACGCCCAGGCCGCCCGCAGCCGAATCGCGCCGGATGCCAGCGGACGGTCGCGCGTGCGGGCAACGCGGGCGTCAAGGTCGCGGTCGATGATGTCGTTATAGGTGCAGCCCGCGCCGCGCATGGCGAGGCTGCCAAGTCCCAATAGCAGGAACAGCGCAATATGTGCGGTGCCGCCGCCCGCGAGTGCTACACCCGCCGCAGAGGGCCAGAACAGGAGCCAGGTGCCGATCGGCCGGTCAAGGCGGGCCAGACGCGCATAAGGGCGCCAGGCCAGCGGCAGGCGGTTGACCCAGTGCCGGTCCAGTGCATCGGGTGTCGCCCGTTCTGCGGCCGGCTGTGACTGGTTGCGTTCCATCGCAAGGCTCCCTGTGCTAGCGCAGGGCCATGAACGAAGCTGCCGCTCACCTGTCAAGTGCCGCCACGGCACCGCGCCTTTTTGTCGATGCCCTGCTGTCGCAAGGGGGCGCGGTCACGCTTGATGGTCCGCAGGCGCATTATCTCTCCGGCGTCATGCGCCTGCGCGTCGGCGATGTCGTGCGCCTGTGCGACGACCGGACGGGTGAATGGCTGGCGCGGATCGATCATGTCGCCAAGCGTTCGCTGACGCTGTCTGTCGAAAGCTGCCTGCGCCAGCGCGAGGCCGTCCCCGATCTGTGGCTGTGCGCCGCGCCGCTGAAGCGCGGCCGGATCGACTGGGTAGCGGAAAAGGCCTGCGAACTGGGCGTGGCGCGGCTGGTTCCCATGCTGACCCGGCGCACCGTGGTTGACCGGCTGAACACTGACCGGCTGCGCGCCCATATGATTGAAGCAGCCGAGCAGTGCGAACGAACGGCGATCCCCGTGCTCGATGCGCCTGTGACGCTGGAAGCCCTGTTGCGCGACTGGCCTGCGGAACGGCAGCTGATTTTTGCCGATGAAACCGGTGGTACGCCCATGATGACGGCAGGACTGAAGGCACCGGCGGCCATCATGATCGGCCCCGAAGGCGGCTTTGATCCAGCAGAGCGTGCCGCGATCCGGGCGTTGCCGCAGGCGTGTGCCGTATCGCTTGGCCCGCGCATCCTGCGTGCCGACACTGCGGCGGCGGTCGCCATCGGTCTGTGGCAGGCCGTGGCCGGCGACTGGGGGACCCGGACGGACACCTAGAATTACAGTAGCATTGCACCCGGACAGTTTGTAAGGCCATGGGCCATGAGCACGCGGACTAGCAGCGCCGACGACGAGCGGCCGATCGAAAACCGGGGGGACTTGCTGTCGGTCTTTGAAAAAGGCTGCAAACCCCGCGATGCCTGGCGCATCGGCACCGAACATGAAAAGTTCGTCTATCGGCTGAGCGATCACCGCGCGCCGGGCTATGACGAACCGGGCGGCATCCATGATCTTCTGATGGCCATGACGGCCTATGGCTGGGAACCGGTCGAGGAAGGCGGCAAGGTCATTGCGCTGTCGGGTGCGGATGGCGGCGTCAGCCTTGAACCGGCGGGGCAGTTCGAACTGTCGGGCGCACCCCTGGAAAACCTGCATCAGACCTGTGCTGAAACCGCGCGCCACCTGAAGCAGTGCCGCGAAGTCGGCGACAAGCTCGGCCTTGGGTTTCTGGGGCTGGGATTCTGGCCCGACAAGACGCGCGCCGAACTGCCGGTGATGCCGAAAGGCCGCTATGCCATCATGATGCGGCACATGCCGCGTGTGGGCGATCTTGGTCTCGACATGATGCTCCGGACCTGCACGATCCAGACCAACCTCGATTATGCTTCCGAGGCGGACATGGTGCAGAAATTGCGCGTCAGCCTTGCGCTTCAGCCGCTGGCGACGGCGCTGTTCGCCAATTCGCCGTTCACCGAAGGCAAGCCGAACGGATTTCTGTCCTATCGCTCGCACATCTGGACCGACACGGACCCGGCACGCACCGGCATGTTGCCCTTTGTGTTCGAGGACGGTTTTGGTTTCGAACGCTGGACCGATTATATTCTTGATGTGCCCATGTATTTCGCGTTCCGCGATGGCGGCTATATCGATGCGGCGGGCAAATCATTCCGTGATTTCCTCGATGGGCGCCTCGATGTGCTGCCGGGCGAACGCGCGACGATGGGCGACTGGAAAGATCATCTGTCGACGGCTTTCCCTGAAGTGCGGCTGAAAAGCTTTCTCGAAATGCGTGGCGCCGACGGCGGGCCGTGGGACCGTATCTGTGCGCTTCCGGCCTTTTGGGTCGGGCTGCTCTACGATCAGGCCGCGCTGGATGCTGCCTGGGATCTCGTCCGCAGCTGGACGCGCGAAGATCATGACAGGTTGCGCCGCGAGGTGCCGCGCCTTGGCCTCAGGGCCGCAGCGCCAGGCGGCGGCACGCTGCGCGATCTGGCCGGGCAGGTGCTCAAGATCGCCGACCGCGGGCTTCAGGCGCGCGCGCGGTTGAATGGCGCGGGCGACAGCGAACAGGGGTTCCTTGATCCGCTGCGCCGGATTGTCGAATCGGGATGCACCCCGGCGGACGATCTCCTGGCTGCCTATCATGGGCGCTGGAACGGCGATGTTGCCCGCGCATATGCGGAACAGAGCTTTTAGAGCGTCCGCACGATCAGACGCGCAACCGCAAGCCACGGCACATCCGGGACAACCAGTTGCCGCGCACCTTGCGTCAGCGGCAGAAGGTTGACGCGCGCGCCGTTGCTGTCTGGGGCGGTGGCCGCAAGTCGGCCGAAGGCGAAGCGGCCGACGGGACGCGGCACCAGCACATCGCGGTTGAGCGCGGCGGCAAAATCCTCGGGTGCGAGCTTTTCAAGCCAGACGGCATCGCCCGCGCGATAGTCGCCCTGTGTCACCTCGACGACAAGACCGATCATGGTGCTGCCGGGACTGGGGGGGGCGAGGGCGGTTTCGCGCTTGGGCGCGACAGCGCCGTCGGGCCCGAGAATGGCGGCAACAGGCAGGTCGCTGCGTTCGGGCAAGGTCACCAGTGCGCTTGGGTCGACGCCAAGGGCGGCGGCGATGCGGTTGAGCCATGGAACCGATACGGTGCGCATGCCGGTTTCAAGCCGGCCAATGGTCTGTGCTGTCGTCGGTGGGACGCACCGCTCGGCAACGTCTTGCAACGTCAGCCCCTTGGCTTTGCGCACGTCTCTGATCCGCGTCAGCATTCCCTGCCTCCTTTTGCACCTTATTGGTTATTTCACTGTCCTACAGCTATGCCATCATGGCAAGCCCCGTCTGGTTTTTCGGCAAATGCGGAGGCAGCAATGGCAAACGTCATGGAGGAAAAAATTGCGGCAGAGGCCTGGCAGGTGCTTGAACGCCTGGCAGCAGGGGCGTTTTTGTGTCGGGGCGAGCAGGGCTGGATGATCGATGGCGTTGCCGTAGCCGATGCCGACGTCAAAGCCCTGGAACGGGCTGATCTCATCGCGCTGAAAGGTGCGCGGCGCCGGATCAGCGGACCGGGCAGTGCGCGCCTGTTGCGTCGTGCGCATGAGGACTGGCCCAATCGGCTGATGGCGCCCGCCGCCATGCAGCGCGAGACGCGGGCTGCGGCGATGCAGGGCGCACGGCTGGTCAACCGCGCCGAATCGCCGCTTGCCTGGCTTTTGCGCCGCAATCACCTGAACCTGCGGCAATTCGCGGCGGGCGAACGTCTGCGCGCCGATTTCGAAATGGCCGCACTTGGCCCGCACGTGACCATGCGCTGGGATGCCGCACCGGCTGCGTCAGGTGCGCGCGGACCACAGGAGATGCGCGATCCGACAACGGCGCAGATCGCGGCAAAACAGCGCTTTGAACAAGCCCTGAAAGCGGCCGGCGCCGGCCTCTCCGATGTGCTGACGCGCGTTCTCTGCCTTGGCGAAGGCCTGGAAACCGCCGAGCGCGCGCTGGGCTGGCCCAGCCGGTCGGGCAAGCTGGTTCTTGGCTTTGCGCTTGACCGCATAGCGGATTTTTACAAAATTAATAACCAATAAGGTTATTTTTACTTGACAATCGTGACGGTGTTTGGTACAAGAAAATCATGCTGAAGAATTGCGGCCACGCGGCGCCCTGAGGGGAGCTGACGTGGCCGCACCTGTTTCGACTGCGGAGCAATCATGACAAAAGCGCCAATCACCGGGGATGATAGTTTACCGCTGACAGGCCGCGCCCTGCGCCATGACGGCTGGACTGCCGAACGACGCGCACAATTTCTGGATATGTTGCGTCAGACCGCCAGTGTTACCAAATCGGCAAAATCAGTCCGCAAGGCTGTATCGGGTGCCTATGCACTACGTCAGCGCGATCCGGGCTTTGCGGCTGACTGGGACTCCGCGATGCAGCAGGCGATGGACATGCTGGAGAGCATTTTGCTCGAACGCGTGGTCAATGGCGTTGAAAAGCCAGTATTCTTTGGCGGCAAGCAATGCGGAACGATGCGCGAATATTCCGACCGGCTGGCGATGTTCCTGCTGCGCGCCCGCCGTCCTGACCGCTATGGCGAGCTGAATGAGGCAACACTGATGCAGGATGACGAGGCCGATCCACTTGCCGCGCGTCGCCGGATCGAGCAGCGGCTGGCTGATATCGCAGCGCGCCTCGGCGTTCATGAAAAAGGACAGGACGCAGACAGCGCGGACAACGGGACGGCATGACGCGGAATGAATCGCGCTCGCTGGCTGAACGGCTGGCAGCGTTGCCTGCGAGTATCCGCAACCATATCCTTGGTGATGCCGATGCGGCTGACCCGGACATGGCCCATGCCTGGTCCTTGTGGGCGCGGCCAGCGCAACTGCCGCCGCCGGGTGACTGGTCGGTCTGGCTGATGCTGGCGGGGCGCGGTTTCGGCAAAACTCGCAGCGGCGCCGAATGGGTGCGCGCCTTTGTCGAAACCTGCCCCGATGCGCGGGTGGCCCTGGTCGGCGGCACGCTGGCCGACGCCCGTGCAGTGATGGTGGAGGGCGAATCGGGGCTGCTGTCGATCGGCCCCAAGGCGGCGCGCCCCCGGTTTCTGGCATCGCGTGGCGAATTGCACTGGCCTTCAGGCGCGCGCGGTTATCTCTATTCGGCGGAGGCGCTGGGCGCCTTGCGCGGGCCGCAGCATCATCTGGCCTGGGGCGACGAACTGGCGAAATGGCCCGATGCCGAAGAGGTGCTGGCGAATCTGCGCATGGGGTTGCGGCTGGGAGCGCAGCCGCGCCTGCTGTTGACGACAACGCCGCGCCCGGTGGCCGTGTTGCGGACGCTGCTGGCCGATCCCGCCTGCGTCGTGACGCGCGGCCGCACAACCGACAATGCCGGAAACCTGCCCCCCGGTTTTATCGCGGCGGTGACGGCAGCCTATGGCGGTAGTCGGCTTGGACGGCAGGAACTGGATGGCGAGCTGGTCGACGATGTTGAGGGCGCACTGTGGGCGCGAGCACAGCTGGATGCCTGTCGCGTACGCGCCATGCCGGGACCGCCTGTCCGCATTGTCGTTGCGGTTGATCCGCCAGCGGGCAGTGCCAGCGGGCAAGGCGACGAATGCGGTATTATCGTCGCAGCATTGGGTGAAGATGGCCGGGGCTATATTCTGACAGACGCCAGTCTGAAGGCGTCGACACCCGATGGCTGGGCGCGCGCCGTGGTCATGGCGGCGCAGAGCCATGACGCCGACCGCGTGGTGGCCGAAGCCAATAACGGCGGGCTGATGGTGGAGGCAGTGCTGCGCGCGGTCGATGCCCATCTGCCGATCCGGCTGGTGCGCGCCAGCCATGGCAAGGTGACGCGGGCCGAACCCGTCGCCAGTCTATATGCGGCAGGGCGCGTTGCCCATGTGGGCGGTTTTCCAATGCTGGAAGACCAGATGTGCGGCCTGATCGCAGGCGGGCGCTATGCCGGGCCGGGCAGGTCGCCTGACCGCGCCGATGCGCTGGTATGGGCGCTGAGCGAACTGATGCTGGGGCGGACTTCCGCGCCCGGCGTGCGCGTGATCTGAACGGAAAAGGAAAAGCGATGGCGAACTGGTGGACCCGGCTTGGCCGGAAGGCGGCGCGTGCGCCGCTGGCGCGCGGTGCCCTGGCCTATCTGTGCGGCTGGGATGGCATGGGCGATGCCTGGAACGGCTATGAACAGGCCGTACGCGACGGCTTTTTGAGAAATCCGGTTGCCAGTCGCGCGGTGCGTCTGATCAGCGAAGGGGCGGCCAGTGCGCCGCTTTATCTGCGCTTGGCGCATGACCGGGGCGAGGCCCTGATCGGACGCCCATCGCCGATGCAGACCATGCCGGCCTTCATCGAAGCGCTGACCGCCCATCTGATTTTACATGGCAATGCCTATGTCGAAACCGTGCCGGACGAGACGGGCCAGCCTGCCGAATTGCACCTGTTGCGCCCAGAACGGATCACGGCGGAATGCGATGCGCGCGGTTGAGTTTGCGCCTATGCCTATCGCGTTGGCAACAGTGTCACGCGCTTTCCGGCGGGACCGGGTGGTTTGTTGCACTTGCGGGCCTTCCACCCGCTTGATGACCATTATGGCGCCGGCAATCTGGAAGCCGCAGCGCAGGCAATTGCGACGCATAATGCAGCCGCGCGCTGGAACCGGGCGCTGCTCGACAATGCGGCACGGCCCTCGGGTGCCCTTGTGTTCGAGGGCGAGACACTTTCGGCAGAACAATTCGAGCGCTTGAAACAGGAAATGGAAACAGGCTTTGCCGGGGCGGCCAATGCGGGCCGCCCCATGCTGCTGGAAGGTGGCCTGAAATGGCAGCCGCTGTCGCTGTCGCCCGCCGACATGGACTTTGCCGGAAGCCACGCCGCTGCCGCGCGTGACATTGCCCTGGCGTTCGGCGTGCCGCCGATGCTGCTTGGCCTGCCGGGCGACAATACCTATGCCAATTACCGCGAAGCCAATCGCGCGTTGTGGCGGCTGACGATCCTGCCGCTTTTGATGCGGGTGGGTGTGCGCGACCTGATCGCACGCTGAGCGCGGCAACCGTTTTTCAAGTCTTTTCGGAAGGAGAAGCGCATGGGGACGTCCCCACGGCGGCTGGCGGGTTATGCCAGCATCTTCGACACGCCCGACCGTGGGCGCGACATCGTGCGACGCGGCGCCTTCCAGCGTGCGGAGCCGCATGTGCCACTGTTGTGGCAGCATGATCCGCACCGGCCAATCGGCCGCGTGGACATGCTGCGCGAGGACGGGCGTGGCCTGCGCGTCATCGCTAGCCTGTCGGAGGGCAGCCGGATACGTATGTTGCCGACCGCATTGGTGATCCGGGCCGTGCCAACCTTGAACCGGATGCGCAGTTCAGTGCCACCCTTCTTCATGCCTTTGAAACGCCACCCTGGACAGCGGCACTATCGTCAGTGCCGACCATCTGGCTGGCAGCCTGTGGCGCGGGGCCAGGCTGGCGCGGTGCGGAATACCAGATCAGCCAGGATGGCGGCGAAAGCTGGACAGGCTTTGCCTATGCCGAGGCTGGTGCCGTGATCGGACGTGCCCTGACAGCTCTGCCAGACGCACGCGCAGATCTTTGGGACAGCCGCAATGAGGTGACTGTGAAGCTGGCCAATGCCGACATGTGGCTGGAAAGCCGCACGCCCTCGGCTGTTTTAGGCGGGGCGAACTGGGCGATGCTGGGATCGGAAATGATTGCTTTCCAGCATGCCGCCATGATTGCTCCAGAGACTTATCGTCTGTCGGGGCTGTTGCGTGGGATGCGGGGGAGTGAAGATGCCATGCGGACGCATGCCGAGGACGAGCCATTCATCCTTCTCGACCCGCAAGCCTTGACAGCACTTGAACTGCCTTTGGTGCGCATGGATTCTGTCGTTGCAATTCGTGCGCGGGGCCCCGGCGATGGGGATGCGCCACCCATACAGAATCTGACCGTAACGGGCCTGGCGCTGCGGCCTTTGTCGCCAGTGCATCTTCGTGCGCGTCGTCTGGCCGATGACAGCATCCACCTCCTTTGGACGCGTCGAAGCCGAAACGGCTTTGCATGGATTGACCGGAGCGATGCTCCGCTTGCTGAGGAGCGTGAACATTATGAGCTGCGGATCAGTGCGGCGGGTAATATGCTCGTGCTTGAGGCTTCCACCAGCGAGACCGTGATTGGCATGATCGAACAGATCGCATTAGCGGGTGGTAGGCTGACAGATTTCACGGTCGAAATCGTTCAGTTGAGCGCTGATATCGGTTCTGGACGACCTGCCATGCGCCATCTGTTCCTGCCCTGAGACATTTCATGAGGAGACCGTGATGACGGAGATGTCCGCCCGTTTTGCCCTGCCGTTTATCCAGCCCGGTCAGGCACAGAAGGAAATTGCTCATAATCACGCCCTGGCGCGCCTTGATGCGTTGGTTCACTTGCGCATTGTGTCGGATACCGAAGCAGCGCCTCCTGCGACACCGGCCTTGGGTGACTGCTGGATCGTGCCGCCCGCCGCTGCAGTCGCTTGGGGTATGCCAGCGCATGCCGTGGCGGCCTGGACCGAGACGCGACAGATCTTTGCCTGGTTTGATGGCTTGTCATGGCGCCTCGATGGCTGGCCTGTGGCGGGTATTTTGACATCTGCGGGCGCTATGTTGCGTGGAGCGCGTCTCCCCATGACTCGCCCATCGGGGGGCACCCATGTTGATGCTGAGGCACGGGCTGTATTGAATGCCTTGATTGATGCCATGGAACAACATGGATTGATCAGCGTTTAAGCCAGGCCCGCACTTTTTTCGCGCGTATGAATGTGAATTTACTGCGGCTGGATATAATAGTTCGCCTTGTGCACCCGCTTGTGGTGCAGTAGGCCCAGTTCAGGCCTCGCTTGAGGCTTGAGTACAGGAAAGGGGTTATACATGCGGAAAACCGCAATTGCAGCGATGCTACTCTCCACCATGATTGCAGCGCCCGCCGCTGCACGCGACAACTCCTGGTATGCAGGCCTCGATTTTGGCCTGATGAAGGTTCAGGACATTGATTATGACCTGAGCCGCGCCGGTGTAGAGACGGACAACGCCTACTCTGCCGATCACAAGACCGGCTATGATTTTGGCGGCAACCTCGGCTATGACTTCGGCATGTTCCGTACGGAATTCGAAGTCGCCTACAAGTCGGCGCGACTGGATGCCGTCGACGCGCTTGGCGGCATCGGTTTTGTGCAGCCGGCTGGTAGCTACAACACGCCGGGCGGTAGCACCCGCGCGCTGAGCTTCATGCTGAACGGTTTGCTTGACTTTGGTGGCGAAGCCAGCCCGTGGAGCGCCTTTGTCGGCGGCGGTGTCGGTATCGCCCGCGTCCAGGCATCGAACACCCGCTATGTTCGCGGTAACGTTCCGACGACGATCGTTGACGACAGCGATTCGGGCTTTGCATGGCAGGCGCTTGCCGGTGTGCGTCGCGCCATTTCGGACAACGTCGACATGTCGCTGAAGTATCGCTACTTCAACGCGCCGAATGTTGACCTCGTGTCCTCGCTGGGTGACGACCTCTCGGGCAAGATGCGTTCGCACAGCCTGCTGCTCGGTCTGACGTACAACTTCGGTAAGAAGGCTGAAGCCGCGCCGCCGCCGCCGCCGCCGCCGCCAGCACCGGTTGCTGAGGTGGCACCGCCGCCGCCGCCGCCGCCAGCTCCGGCTCCGGGACCCTTCATCGTGTTCTTCGATTGGGATAAGGCCGAGATCACGCCTGAAGCGGCTGACATTCTGAACCGCGCTTCGGAAGCCTTCCAGCAGACGGGCCAGGTGTCGGTCATGCTGGCCGGTCACGCCGATCGTTCGGGTACGGACCAGTATAATCAGGGCCTGTCGGAGCGTCGCGCCGCAGTCGTCCGTGAGTATATGGCGGGCAAGGGTGTCTCGACGGGCGCCATCACCAGCGAAGCCTTCGGTGAAAGCCGTCCGCTGGTTGAAACCGCTGACGGTGTCCGCGAACCGCAGAATCGCCGCGTGGAGATCAATTTCTCCGCATCGGCCGGTAACTGATTTTTTCAGTTCACTGTTCTGGCAAGACAGGCCGCCCTTTCGGGCGGCCTGTTTTTTTGAAGCATCTCTGATCTTGACTGACGGACCTGCCTTTTGATCAGCCGATCGACGTGATGGCTGCATTGCATTTCTTGCGAAGGCGCCCTTTTTGATCATAGCATCGCTCAATATCGGGTAGGCGCAGGCCGCGAAGAGAAACGGCAGTCAACTGGTCACCAGGCACTGTCAGGCTGTGTCGCAATGTTGACAAAGCCGTGTCGGCAAAAGTTTGGAACTGCCCCTTTCGCAGAAAAAGTGCCTGACGCCCGACCTGCGCAGCGGCGTTGCAGAAGCTTCGCTGTGCGTCCAATGCCGAAAAGCCGTTGTAGGTTCGGGTCAGATAACGGTCGAAAAGCTGCATTCCCTGCCGTGCGCCATGGTCTTTCCGAAAACGGGTCATCAATAGATCGTGAGCGTTTTTCAATTCGCTGTCATGGTGTTGCAGGAACTGATTATATGTCCGGACACTGCCAAGAAACGGCGAAAACTGGCATTGCAATGCTGCGACGTTGAGTGCGGCCCGAACGCTCCATATCTTGTGGGCAGCAGTTTCATGCGCGGCGATGGGAGCGGCAAACGACGGGCTGTCGACCGGTGCGGCCTGAGCGGCGGCTGTGCATAAAGCCAGTCCTGCCGAAATGATTGCGATGCGCTGGAAATACATTTTGAGCATGCTGTCCTTGACTGTGTTTCAGCCGAAAATCTTGCCGATCTGCAAGGCGATCGACATATCGCCCTCGACCTTGAGCTTGCCCATCATATAGGCCATCTGCGGGTTGATCTTGCCATTGGCCATGTCGAGAAAATCGTTCATCGATACCAGGATTGTGCAATCGGCCGGAAGGTCCTGATTGTCGATCACGGTCGGCGACTGGCTGTCATCGATACGAACAACGCCATCGGCGCCAAAATCCATTTTCAGGCTTTTGTTGAGGCCGGCGATCTCGTCGACCCGGCTGCGCAATTTTTCGGTGATTTTGTCGAGTGCCATAGCGGTTCGTCCTGTCGTGACAACACTTCCCATATGGATGCGCTGTGCTTGCTTTGCGAGGTTACTGCGTGGGTGCGGCGGGCAGTGCGCCTGACGTCTCTGCATCGGGTGCTACTGCGGTCGCTGCTGCGGTGTCGGGTGCTGGAAGGGTTGCCTCTGCCTGGGCAGGGTCGGTCGCACCGGCAATCTGGTCGATCAATGCATCAGAGGTGCTGGCGTCGAGGCTCATATCTGCGGCAGGCGCATCAACGTCGGCGGCGGTTTGAGATGCGGCATCTTCGCTCTTCCCGCATGCCGTCAGGGACAGTGCTGCAAGGCCTGAGATGAGAAGGATCGGAGCTTTGAAAAAGCGTGTGCGCATGTTTCAATCCTGTCTGTCGGTGTTGGAAGTTCTTGCCTAACCCGATTTGTGTCCCGGCTCAACCTGACGCTCAGATGCCATTCGGGGACGTCGGTCATGATTTCCGGCGCGTTAACCATATGGCAATCTGATCGCGCGATGCTCTGTTCCGAAAATGGGAGAGACGCGCGATGCGCTTCATGCACTACAGTTTTCCATATGCTGCCTATTTGGCGGGTGGCTGCGCCCTGGCAGTTCTTGGGCCAATGTTCTGGGGTGTTTCGTCCCTGATCGCTGCGCTTGCCGCTTTTGCGACAACGGTTGTTTTCTCCACCGGGCACGCCATCTTTGCAATGATACGCAAGCTGAATGAGCATGCGCAGAATGACAAGTGTCAGAATGCATCCATTGAAGCCCTGCAACGCGAACTGGAAACGCATCGCAATCATGTGCGCAATGCGGGACGGCAGACCGATCCGGAAATGATGCATGAATTGCGCGAAGCCCTGATGTTACTGACGCGCAAGCTGGGGCCTGTTCAGGCTCAGCCTGTCGCCGGGTCATCGCCATTACCGCCATCACAGCAACTGGTCCGCGATGCGCTGGATCAATCGCGCATCGACCTGCATCTGCAGCCGGTTGTGCAACTGCCGACCCGTGCCACGGTTCACTATGAGGCATTTTCGCGCCTGCGCGATGCTGCGGGGCGGGTGATCCTGCCCAGCGAATTCATGCCAGCTGTTTCTGCCGCGGGCATCGCTGGATCATTCGACAGCTTTCAGCTGGCACGCTGCATCGTTGTGGCCCGCAAGATTGCGAACAAGGGGCGCCATGGGCAGGTGTTTTGCAATCTTGCTGCGCGCTCGTTGAACGATGCGAGCTTCCGCGACGAATTGCAGCGCTATCTTGGCCAGCATGTGGAACTGGCCGGGCGCTTGGTATTCGAACTGTCTGCACGTGAAGTCTCTGGTCTGGATCCCGAAGCCATCATCACGCTCGAGCGCCTGGCCGGCCTTGGTTATGCCTTGTCGGTCGACAGGTTGAACGTCGATGACATGGCGGATGTGATGATGCGTCTGCCTTCGCTGCGCTATGCAAAGATTGACGCCGATTTGCTGCTGGGCGCATCGTCAACGCAGTTGCGGGACCTTCGTTTGCGCGGTGCGCATGTGATTGCCAGCCGCGTCGAAAATGAGCGGCAGGTCATCGAGCTTATGGACCTCGGCATCACGCTCGCTCAGGGCTATCTCTTTGGCCATCCCCGCCCGGCACGGATCGTGGACGAGGCGGAGACAGCGCTTGAAAAACGGGCGGCGGCCTGAGCGCGAGTGATCACCGGACGGGTAGCCGCGCGAGAAAGCGCGGCCACGACTGGTAGAGGGCGTCATCAGCGTCAGATAACTGATGCGGACGTTGCAGTTGTTCGAGGCTGGTGACGGGGTAATCAGGCAGTCCGCAGGGGATGATGCCGCCAAAATGATCGAGATCGGGGGCAACGTTCAATGCGAAGCCGTGATAGCTGACCCATCGGCGTACACGTACGCCGATGGCGGCGATCTTGGCCTCGCCTTGTGGTGTCATGGTCCAGACTCCGACACGACCGGGGGCCTGAAAGGCTTGGACGCCGAGCAGGTCGAGCGCATCGATCAGCCAGCTTTCGACGGCGTCGACAAAACAGCGCAGGTCGCGCCCGCGCTTGTCGAGATCAAGCATGAGATAACCGACGCGCTGACCGGGGCCATGGTAAGTATGGCGCCCGCCGCGGCCAACCTGGACCACCGGAAAACGCGCAGGATCGAGAAGATCAGATGCGTCTGCGCTGGTTCCCGCTGTGTAGACCGGGGGGTGCTCGACAAGCCAGATTCTCTCTCGCGCATTGTCATGGCGAATGGCTTCTACATGCCGCTCCATGGTGGATAGGGCTGCCGCATAGTCCGTCAGACCCTTTTCGATGCGCCATTCAGGCGTGTCCATAATTAACCCCGCAGAAACCATGACGCTGCCAAAGTTGGCGCGTACTTTCGGGACATAATGACAATGAGCATCATCGAAAAGATCAGGGTCGACATATCGGTTGTCATCGGGCGAACGCGCATGCCGATCCGGCAGTTGCTGAAAATGGGCCGCGGTGCCGTGATCGACCTTGATGCGCGACACGATGATCCAGTCTGGATTTATGCCAATAATGAACTGATCGCGCGGGGTGAGATCGTGCTGTTAGGCGACCGTATCGGCGTGTCGATCACGGAACGCATCCGACGTGCGGGGGGACTCAACCTGTCACGCGCCGTTATCTGAACCGGTGGCTGGCGGGCGAGGCGTCCGGTGTTATAGTATCGATACTTCAATCGTTTCGTTGGTGTTGAGATGTCCTCTGTTCTGTTCGTGTGTCTTGGCAATATCTGTCGTTCTCCCCTGGCGGAAGGCATCTTGCGCACGATGGCGGCGCAGGGTCGTATGCCGTTGCGAATCGATTCGGCAGGAACCAGCGACTGGCATGTCGGACGTCCACCCGATACGCGTTCACAGGCGGTGGGCCTTCGCTATGGAATCGATATTTCAGACTTGCGCGCCCGTCAGGTTGCGCGCGAGGATTTCAGTCATTTCGAGCATATTGTGGCGATGGATGACCAGAATATGTGCGACCTTTCTGCCTTGCAGCCCGCCGGCAGCAAGGCCCGCCTCAGTCGCCTGCTTGACCATGTCGATTTAGGCATCCGTGATGTGCCTGACCCTTATTATGGCGATGCGGCCGCCTTTGAAGAAAGTTTCCGGCTGATCCATGCAGGCGTCCAGGCGTTTCTGTCAGGCCTTCAGCATAGAGGATAGTGCGCCAAAACGGTGTAGGTTGCGCCTTCTTGTGTCAGATGGCTTTCATAGAGGCAAAGCTGGTCGATGCGAAAAGGCGCGCTGCCCAGATCGCCGTGGGCCGCCATGAATGCATCCAGCGGCCCAGTGCTACGGTTGAGCCGCGCGAGCGTGACATGTGGCAGATATGCCCGCGTGTCGGGTGCGACGCCAGCCTTGCGCAGTGTCTGATCGACCTTGTTGTGCAAATCCTGCAACGGCGCGTGCGGCCTGACACCGGCCCATAAGCTGTCGGCAAATCCGCGCCGGTCGAAAAGGCCGAGGCCCGCGAGAGCAATCTCGACAGGGCGCGCCGACAGCCCGCAGAGTGCTGAGTCGATGTCGGCAGCGGTAGGACGATCGACAGGCCCGATGAAGCGGATCGTCAGATGCAGTTGCGCCTCGCTTTGCCACCGCGCACCGCTGACGCCGCCCATGATCGACAGCAATTGTGCCCGGATAGGCGCTGGCAGCGTGAGGCCGACGAACAGACGATGCATGTTCAGGGCACCTTGACGAGCGCAGATTCTACCTTTGGCAGAATGTTACGCACGATGACCGATACGCCCTGCGCATTCGGATGCATGCCGTCGGATAACAGCAGTTTGCGATTACCTGCCACGCCCTGCATGAAAAACGGCATGAACGGCAGGGCATGTTTTTTCGACAGGGCTGGATAGATGGCATTGAATTTTACAGCATAGTCTGGCCCGATATTGGGCGCAGCCAGCATGCCGGCCAGCAGGACCTTGATTTTGCGTTGTTGCAGGGCCTGGATCATGGTTTCCAGATTCGCGCGGGTCAGCGCCGGTTCTTGTCCACGCAGCATGTCGTTGGCGCCGAGTTCAAGGATGACAAGGTCCGGTTTGGCGCCAAGTCCTGCGAGAACCCAGTTTAATCTTGCCCTGCCTGTCGTGGTGGTATCGCCAGAAACGCCGCCGTTGTGCACGCGCACAGCGTAGCCACGCTTGCGCAATGCCTGTTCAAGCTGTGGCGCGAAACCCTGTCCCGGTTTCAGGCCATGCCCTGCGGTCAGGCTGTCGCCAAAGGCGAGGATCAGCCTCTCGGTGGCCTGGGCCGGCATGGCGAGGGTGAGACAAAACAACGCGCACAGATAGACAATTTGGCGTAGCCCCCCATATGTTTGCGATGCTTCTCTCATCCGGATCGGCCCTTTCTGTCATGCCTGCTCCCAATATTGTGCTCATGGCCCGCAATGTCACCCTTGTCCTTGGCGGTCGTCTTGCACCGGTTAAGATTTTGGATGGCATCGACCTTGACGTGGTGTCTGGCGAAAGCGTGGCGGTTCTTGGTCCATCAGGATCGGGAAAATCATCGTTGATGGCCGTCCTTTCCGGTCTCGAACAGGCGAGCGGTGGTCAGATACGGGTCGAGGAACATGACTTCAGCGCCCTTGACGAAGACGCACTGGCCCGTGCACGGCGCGGGCGCATTGGCATCATCCTCCAAGCCTTTCATCTGCTTCCGACCATGACGGCGCTGGAAAATGTCGCGGTGCCGCTGGAACTGGCGGGGACAGCCGATCCTTTCGGCATCGCGCAGGCTGAACTGGCTGCGGTAGGGCTTGCGCATCGCATGGACCATTATCCGGCCCAGCTTTCGGGCGGCGAACAGCAGCGGGTTGCGATCGCCCGCGCCATGGCTGGGCGCCCGCCGTTGATTTTTGCCGATGAACCGACCGGGAACCTTGATGCCGCCACTGGCGCGGCAATCATGGAGCTGCTTTTCACCCGTCAGCAGGAAACCGGGGCTACGCTTGTCGTCATCACACATGATCCGGTTCTTGCCGCCCGCTGCAGCCGCGTGATTGAAATGCGTGACGGCCGGATCATCTCCGATCATCGGAACCGCGCCTGATGCTGGCATGGCGTCTGGCGTTGCGGGAATTGCGCGGCGGCCTGCGGGGGCTGCGCCTTCTCGCCTTGTGCCTGTTTCTGGGTGCTATGGCCCTCGCGGCCGTTGGGAGCTTGACCTCAGCGTTTCAGATGGCTCTCGCCGCGCGTGGGCAGGACATTCTGGGCGGCGACATTGAATGGCAGATGACGCAGCGCACGGCGACACCGGAAGAGCGCGCAGCATTCGCCGCTGCGGGGGTGGTTTCGGAATCCTATCGTCTGCGCGCCATGCTGACGCGCGCCGACAGCGCACAATCGACCCTCGTCGAGCTGAAATCGACTGACGCCGCCTATCCGCTCTATGGTCGGCTGCTTTTGGTCCGCGGCGCGCAGATCACCCGACCGCAAGGCATGACCATCGCCATCGCGTCGCCACTGGCAGACCGTCTTGGCCTGAGCGTTGGCGATGCTGTGCGGATCGGCTCCGCTAATTTCCGGGTTGGTGGCCTGATCGCGGACGAGCCAGATCGCTTGGGGGCAGGCTTCTCGCTGGGGCCAAGTGTCCTGATATCCCCCGCAGGCCTGGCAGCAACCGGCCTCGTGCAGCCAGGCAGCCTTTATCATGCGCATTATCGTGTCCGCCTTGCTCCAGATGCAGATCCCGAAACCGTGCAGGCTGCAATCGACCGGCAGTTTCCATCCGCGGGATGGGAAGTCCGGGATCGCAGCAACGGGGCACCCGGTGCGCGCCGTTTCATAGAGCGGCTGGGCCAGTTCCTGACGCTTGTCAGCCTGTCGGCCCTGATCGTTGCGGGCGTGGGCGTTGGCAATGGCGTTTCGGCCTATCTCGACCAGCGGCGCAAGCATATCGCCATCATGAAGGCGCTGGGTGCGTCATCGGGGCTGATCTTCCGTACAACCTTGTGGCAGATTCTGCTGGTCGCCTTGCCTGCTATCGGTTTCGGTTTGGCGGCTGGAGCCATGGCCCCATGGTTTGCTGCCCGCATCGGTGATGATGCGCTGCCGATCCTGCCGGTCATCGCCGTTTACCCGGCGCCGTTATGGCAGGGCGCGGGCTATGCCGGACTGGTGCTTGTTATCTCTGCCCTGCCGCCACTGGCGCGCGCGCGGGCCATTCCTGCCGCCGCCCTGTTTCGGGGTGCGATCGATGACCGCAACCGGTTGGGCTGGCAGATATGGAGCCTTGTGGCGCTTGCCGTCCTTGGTCTGGCCGTGCTGGCCGTAGCAACGGCATCGCAGCCGCGTCTGGCTGCGATCTTCATGCTGGCTGTGGCCGTGTTCATGGCCATGCTGGCTGCGATGGGCTGGCTGATGCGCCGACTGGCGGCGGTCCTGCCGCACCCGCGACAGCCATTCCTGCGCCTCGCGCTTGCCAATGTACACCGGCCCGGCGCACAGACCGGGCGACTGGTGGTTGCGCTTGGCCTTGGTCTCACCCTGTTTTCTGCCTTGACGTTCATTGAAACCAATCTGTCGGGCCAGCTTCAGAAAAGCGCACCGAAAAGAGCGCCCAGTTTCTTTGTGCTGGATGTGCCCGGCGACAGTCTTGACCGTTTCAGGGCGCAGGTAACGGGGATCGCCCCAGACGCGAAGCTGGTCACCGTCCCTTCTCTGCGCGGGCCGGTTGTCGCCGTGAACGGCGTACGCGTGACCGACATGGCATCCATTCCGCAAAATGCCTGGATCCTGCGCGGCGATCGCGGCCTCACCTATGCCCGCGACCTGCCTGAAGGCAGCATGATCGTTGCCGGGCAATGGTGGCCGCGCGATTATGCCGGTCCGCCGCTCATTTCGCTTGACGCTGAGGCCGCAAGGGCGCTCGGCATCGGCGTCGGCGATACGCTCACCATCTCTGTTCTCGGTGTGGACGTGACGGCCACTATTGCCTCCCTGCGCCGGATCAACTGGGAAACACTGGGTTTCAATTTCGCAATCCTGTTTGCGCCGGGGACGCTCGAGGCTGCGCCGCATGCCTATATGGCGACGGTCGCCGTGTCGGCGGCGCAGGAAAATGAGGTGCAGAAGGCCATTGTCCGGGATTTTGCTTCGGCATCGGTCGTGCGTGTCAAGGACGTGCTGACCCAGCTGAACAGCCTGCTGTCGCAATTGTCGGCTGCCGTCGGCGCGGCTTCGGCGGTCGGGATTGCGGCAGGCATGGTCGTGCTGGTCGGAACGGTCGCTGCTGCCCGCGCGCGCCGCAGCTATGATGCCGTATTGTTGAAAATGCTGGGTGCGACGCGTGGGCAGGTGCTGCTGGTGCATTGCCTTGAACTGATGCTGGTCGCGTTTGTCGTGATGCTGCTTGCCCTTGGGCTGGGAGCGCTGGGTGGCTGGTATGTTATCGTGCAGCTCTTCGAACTGGCCTGGACGCCTGACTGGTTACGTGCATGTCTGACTGTGTTGTTGGGCGGCGGGGTGATGCTGCTGGTCGGGCTGGCCGGAAGCCTGTCCGTGCTTGCCGTGCGTCCGGCGCAGGCTTTGCGGGCGCTTTGACCGGTTTTACTTGAAACCGGACCGGATTGCCCCGATATTCAGAGCATGACGGGTAAAGCCCCGACAGACTGGAGAGGTTGGATAATGGTAAATCAGGTTGACCCGCGCTTTGGCTATGGCGGGGACGCGCGCGCCACCGCACGTGACACTGTCGCGTTCGACGCTGGCCTGCGCTCATACATGCTGTCGGTATATAATTACATGGCGTCAGGCGTGCTGCTGACAGGTCTTGTCGCTTTGGGCATGGCGCAGACGGGCCTTGTTTCGGCGTTGTTCAATCCGGCAACCGGCAGTCCTTCCCTGCTTGGCTGGATCATCATGTTCGCGCCGCTCGGTCTTGTGATGCTGCTGGGCTTTGGTATCAACCGCATGTCGGAAACCGCTGCCAAAACGACTTTCTGGGTTTATGCCACGCTCATGGGGGCGTCGTTGTCGACGATCTTCCTCGCCTATACCGGGGCCAGCATCGCCAAGACCTTTTTTGCGACAGCGGCGGCCTTCGGCGGCCTCAGCCTTTATGGCTATACCACCAAGAAAGACCTGTCGGGTCTTGGCACCTTCCTGATCATGGGCGTCGTCGGCCTTGTTGTTGCCATGCTGATCAATATTTTCCTGAAATCCTCGGCGATGGATTTCATCATCAGCATCGTGGGTGTGCTGCTGTTCGCAGCCCTGACCGCTTATGACACGCAGAAGATCAAGAACATGTATTTCATGGTCGCTGGTAGCGATTTCCATGGCAAGTCGATCATTATGGGCGCCCTGACCCTTTATCTTGACTTCATCAACCTGTTCCTCTTCCTGCTGCGCTTTATGGGTAGCAACCGCGAATAAGCGTCGAACCACGCAGTTGCGGTTTTCCGGCCGGACTGGATCGGAACATCCTCTAAAGAAAAAGGCCCGACAGCATCGCTGTCGGGCCTTTTTGGCATTGTAGATCAAATTCGATCAGGCGGATTCGGCTTCGGCCTTTTTCTTCTTGCCGCCTTTGGGCTTTGGTGCGGCAGGCGTGATTTCAAAGGCGAGCGCATCGTCCTTCAGGAATACACGGACTTCCCCGCCATCGACCAGTTTGCCGAACAGCAATTCTTCGGCCAGTGGCTGCTTGATCTTCTCCTGAATGATGCGGCCCATCGGACGCGCGCCATAAAGCTTGTCATAGCCGCGGGCCGTCAGCCAATCGCGCGCTTCGGGCGTCAGCTGAATGTGAACGTCGCGGTCTTCCAACTGCATTTCCAGCTGGAGGATGAACTTGTCGACCACCATTGCAACGACGGCAGGCGGCAGATAGTCGAAGGCGACAACAGCATCGAGCCGGTTACGGAATTCAGGCGAGAACATGCGCTTGATTGCATCTTCGGATTCGCCCTCGCGTGAGACATTGCCAAAACCGACCGCCTCGCGCGCCATGTCGGCGGCGCCCGCATTGGTTGTCATGATCAGGATGGTGTTGCGGAAATCGACCGTCTTGCCGTGGTGGTCGGTCAATTTCCCGTTGTCCATCACCTGCAACAGGATGTTGAACAGGTCGGGATGCGCCTTTTCGATTTCATCCAGCAGCAGCACGCAATGCGGTTGCTGGTCGATGGCGTCGGTCAATAGGCCGCCCTGATCAAATCCGACGTAACCGGGAGGCGCCCCGATCAGGCGGCTGACCGAATGGCGTTCCATATATTCGCTCATATCGAAGCGCTGGAGCGGGATGCCAAGGATCGACGCCAGCTGGCGTGCGACTTCGGTTTTGCCAACCCCGGTTGGCCCAGAGAACAGATAGCTGCCGATCGGCTTGTTCGGTTCCCGCAGGCCCGCGCGCGACAGCTTGATCGCGCTCGCCAGCCGTTCGATCGCCTGATCCTGCCCGAAAACGACCCGCTTGAGGTCGGTTTCAAGTGTTTCGAGCACTTTCTTGTCGTCGGTCGAGACGGATTTCGGCGGGATGCGCGCCATGGTGGCCACGACCCCTTCGATTTCCTTCGCGCCGATCACCTTCTTGCGCTTCGATACGGGCAAGAGCATCTGCGACGCTCCAGCCTCATCGATCACGTCGATCGCCTTGTCGGGCAGTTTGCGATCGTTGATGTAGCGCGCTGACAGGTCAACCGCTGCCTTGATGGCTTCGGGCGTGTACCGCACCTTGTGATGTTCTTCGAAATAGGGCTTGAGGCCGATCATGATCTTGACCGTGTCCTCGACCGACGGTTCGTTGACGTCGATTTTCTGGAAGCGCCGCAACAGGGCGCGGTCCTTTTCGAAATGGTTGCGGAATTCCTTGTAGGTCGTCGATCCGATGCAACGGATCGATCCGGATGACAACGCGGGCTTCAACAGGTTCGAGGCGTCCATGGCCCCGCCCGATGTCGCGCCTGCTCCGATCACCGTATGAATTTCATCGATGAACAAAACCGCGTGCGGCATGCCCTCCAGCTCCGAGACGACGCCTTTGAGGCGCTCTTCGAAATCACCGCGATAGCGGGTGCCTGCCAGCAAGGCGCCCATGTCAAGCGCATAGATCACGGCCTCTTTCAGTACGTCGGGGACGTCGCCCTCGATGATCTTGCGCGCCAGCCCTTCGGCGATGGCGGTTTTGCCGACGCCCGGCTCACCGACATAAAGCGGGTTGTTCTTCGACCGCCGGCAGAGAATCTGAATCGTGCGATCGACCTCGGCCATGCGCCCGATCAGCGGGTCAACCTTGCCGCGCTTCGCTTTTTCATTGAGATTGATGGTGAACTGCTGGAGCGGGCTTTCACCATTTTTGGCCGTGTTCGCCTTGGCCTCTTTTGGCTGTTCTTCGGCCGGCTGGTCGGCGCCCCGGACTGCGCGCGGTTCGGACGGGCCTGATTTCGCAATGCCGTGCGAGATATACGAGACAGCGTCGAGCCGTGTCATGTCCTGCTGTTGCAGAAAATAGACTGCATGGCTTTCTCGCTCTGAAAACAGGGCGACCAGCACGTTTGCGCCCGTCACTTCCTCGCGACCGGAAGATTGAACATGCAGGATCGCGCGCTGGATAACGCGCTGGAAGCCCGCTGTCGGAGAGGGATCGGTATCGGGAACGGCTTTCAGGCTTTCCAGCTCAGTGTCGAGATATTCGACAAGCTGGCCCGTCAGCAGAGCGGTATCGACGTTGCATGCGCGCATCACGGCGCTGGCGTGGGTGTCGGAAATCAGTGCCAGAAGCAAATGTTCGAGCGTTGCATATTCATGCTGGCGGCGGCTGGCCTCGGCCAGGGCATTGTGCAGGCTGTGCTCAAGCTCACGGGCGAATGATGGCATGGCGACTCACTCCAACCGGACACAGCCACTCACCATTAAGCAACCCGTCCATAGCGCAAGATCAGCACAGATTCAGAAAACATCAAGTGCTCTCGCGTCGCACCCGCCGCAGACGGACCTCAGGCGGTGGCCGTCAGTCCCAGTTCGGCCAGCTTTCGGTAAAGGGTCGAGCGGCCGATCCCGAGACGGCGCGCGACCTCGCTCATCTGGCCCCGATAATGCTGGAGGGCATGGCGGATGATGTCGGCCTCGATGGCGTCGAGAGGGCGAATATGGCCATGGCTGTCGAACAGCGCCACCCCATTTTGCATGGGGGCGATTTGCACATTGTGTCCGCTGCGGACTGGCTTGTGCGTCAGCACGCGCTGGCTCTGGCTCAGAATCTGTGGAAAGTCCGCAACGGTCAGTGCAGGGCCGTCACACAGGACTGCGGCGCGGAAAAGAGCATTTTGCAGCTGGCGGACATTTCCGGGCCAGTCATAGGCGCACAGCAGGGCCAATGCTTCGGCCGTGATCCGGCGCGCGCTGGTGCCTTCCCCGGCGGCAAGGCGTTTGAGGAAGCAGTCGGCGAGCGCCGGAATGTCCTCCTGTCGCTCGCGCAGGGGCGGGATTGTCAGAGGCACGACATTCAGGCGGTAGAAGAGATCTTCCCGGAACCTGCCTTCAACAACTTCGGTGGCAAGATCGCGATTGGTCGCGGCAATGATTCGCACGTCGACCGCAATCGCCCCGCGTCCGCCGACCGGCTCGATCTGGCCGGTCTGCAGGGCGCGCAGCAGTTTGACCTGTGCGTCAAGGGGCAATTCCCCGATTTCATCCAGAAACAGCGTGCCGCCATCCGCCTCGCCAAAGCGTCCGACATGGGTGGATACGGCGCCTGTGAATGCACCCTTTTCATGACCGAAGAGAACGGATTCAACGAGATTCGCCGGGATTGCCCCGCAATTGACGATGACCAGCGGCTGTTTGGCACGCGGGCTGGCGGTATGAATGGCGTGCGCCACGACTTCCTTTCCGACACCGCTTTCGCCGTCGATCAGGACGGGTACGGCGGCGCGTGCCACCTTTGCCGCGATTGCAAGCGTGGCCTGGAAGGCGGGGGCCTTGCCGATGATTTGGTCGAAGCCGTTGGCGACCGGCAGTTTTTCGCTGAGAGGCTGCAATTCACCGCCATCATGTCGTCCGGCCAGCGCACTTTCGAGGGCTGCGAGCAGGCGGTCGGCGCGTGCTGGTTTGATGAGATAATCGGTCGCGCCCGCGCGCATGGCGCATACTGCCGTAGCCAGGCTGGCTTCCGCCGTCAGCATCACGACGGGCAGCGACGGGCAGGCAGGGCGCAGCGCTTCCAGAAACGCGGTGCCGTTCATGACCGGCATCTGCTGGTCAAGGATGACGGCATCGATGGTCGGTGCGTCTGCGCCGCGCAGCAGCGCAAGGGCAAGTGCGCCATTCTCCGCCTCGAGCACGGCATAGCCGGCGCGTTGAAGCATGGCGCTGATCAGTTGGCGCTGGCCGGGTTCGTCATCGACCAGCAGAATCGTCTGCGCCTGTGCGTTCATGCGAGCGAGTGCCTTTTCTGAAAAAAACTGTCTCGCATGTTTCAATATGGCGCAGGGCGTTAAGCCCGGCTTAAACCGGTGCCGGGGCATGGCTGCGAAAAACAAGTTCACAGGCGCGCCGTCTCTGCTAATGAGACCGGATAGTCATATTCACAAGGAGACCAGCAATGGCCGATTTCCTCAACGCGAAAACGCCCGGCATGAAGCCGCACCTCAAGACATATGATGGCGTGCTCAGCATGATCAAATGGTCGACCGGGCTGATCATTGTTGTTCTTCTCGGCATGGCGGCGTTCCTCGTCTGAGACGCCTGCGGGTTTGGGCATTGAACATCGGGGGTTCGTCATGCGGATAGGTGTATTGCGGGAGACGGCGTTGTTTGAGCGTCGTGTATCGGCGACGCCTGAGACGGTCAGGAAGCTGATTGGTCTTGGCGCGGATGTGCGCGTTGAGGCGGGTGCTGGTCTGTCTGCGAGCATTGATGACGCGGCTTATGCGTCGGCGGGGGCTGAGGTTGTTGACCGTGGTGCGGTTTTGTCGGGATCGGACCTTGTGCTGGGCGTGCAGGGGCCGGATGCGGCGGGTCTGGCTGGCCTGAAGCCGGGATCGCTTTTGATGGCGATTTTGAGCCCTTATGCGGATCGCGCGCGGATTTCGGGTTATGCGGAAGCCGGGATCAGGGCCCTGGCGATGGAATTCATGCCGCGCATCACGCGTGCGCAGTCGATGGACGTTTTGTCGTCGCAGTCGAACCTTGCGGGTTACAAGGCGGTGCTTGATGCGGCCTCGGAATATGGCCGTGCGCTGCCGATGATGATGACGGCGGCGGGCACGATTTCGGCGGCGCGGCTGTTTGTCATGGGTGTTGGCGTGGCGGGTCTTCAGGCGATTGCGACGGCGCGGCGCCTGGGTGCTGTTGTGTCGGCGACTGACGTGCGCGCGGCGACGAAGGAACAGATCGAGTCCTTGGGCGCGAAGGCGGTCTTTGTCGAGAACGTCAAGGGCATCGAGGGCGAAGGCACGGGTGGCTATGCTACCGAGATGTCGGACGAATACAAGAAGGCGCAGGCCGAACTGGTGTCGTCGCACATCGCCAAGCAGGACATCGTGATCACGACGGCGCTGATCCCGGGCCGGCCCGCGCCGCGCCTGATCACGGACGCGCAGCTGGCGACGATGCGCCCCGGCTCGGTGATTGTCGATCTGGCGGTCGAGCAGGGCGGCAATGTCGAGGGCGCGGTTGCGGGCGAAGTGGTCGAACGCCATGGCGTGAAGATTGTCGGGCACCGGAACGTGCCAAGCCGGCTTGCGGCGGATGCCTCGGCGCTATACGCGCGCAACCTGTTCAACCTCATCGCCGCCTTCTGGGACAAGGACCAGAAGACGCTGGTATTGCCCGCCGATGACGAAATCGTGAAGGGCGTGACGCTGACGGATGGCGGCAAGGTCGTCCATCCGGCGCTGCAGGCATAAGGAGCGAGGTCATGGATTTCATCTCGACGCTGTCGATTTTCGTGATGGCCTGCTTTGTCGGCTATTATGTCGTATGGTCGGTGACGCCGGCGCTGCACACGCCGCTGATGGCGGTGACGAACGCGATTTCCTCGGTGATCATCGTGGGTGCACTGGTGGCAAGCGCTGCCGCCGGTTCGGACATCGCGAAGTGGCTGGGGCTGGTGGCGGTGGTTCTGGCCAGCGTCAACATCTTCGGCGGTTTTGCCGTCACCGAGCGGATGCTCGCCATGTACAAGAAGAAGGACAAGAAGGGCTGAGGCCATAGGCCTCGTCCGGATTGCCATAGGGGGTCCGCCACATGCATGAAGCTGCTGCCGCCGTTCCGGCCTGGGTCGCTCTGGCCTATCTGGTCTCGGGCGTTCTGTTCATCCTCGCGCTGCGCGGGCTTTCGAGCCCCGAGACGTCGCGCGCGGGCAATCGTTACGGCATGGCCGGGATGGCGATTGCCGTCATCACGACCTTGCTGTCGCATGACGTCGCTGCGCCGGTCGAGATCGTCGCCGCCCTTGCTTTGGGCGGCGTGCTCGGCTTTGTGACCGCCAAGCGCATTGCGATGACCGCGATGCCGCAGCTGGTCGCGGCCTTCCACTCGCTGGTCGGCATGGCCGCCGTCCTTGTGGCGGCGGGTGCCTTCCTCAACCCCGAAGCCTTCGGCATTGCCGACAGCGCAGGCCAGATCTTTGCGGTCAGCCGCATCGAGATGGGCCTGGGCATCGCGATCGGCGCGATCACCTTCTCGGGCTCGGTCATCGCCTTCCTGAAATTGAACGGCAACATGTCGGGCGCGCCGATCCTGCTGCCGGGCCGCCATGTGCTGAACCTTGGCACGCTGGCCTTGATCCTTGGCCTCATCGGCTATTTCGTGACCGACCAGTCGCCTTGGGTGTTCTGGACGGTGACGGCGCTGTCATTCCTGATCGGCTTTTTGCTCATCAT
>CAZWMK010000010.1:0-32031 GCA_964635065.1 uncultured Sphingomonadaceae bacterium
AAATCGCCGAAAGCGCTGAATTTTTCAGTTTCGGCACCAACGACCTCACACAAACAGCCCTTGGGATCAGCCGCGACGACGCCGGGCGCTTCCTGACCGCCTATGTCGAACAGGGCATCTATGCACGCGATCCCTTTGTCAGCATCGACGAGGAAGGTGTGGGCGAATTGATCGAGATCGGCGCCGAGCGCGGGCGCAAGGCCCGCGCGGATCTCAAGCTGGGCATCTGCGGCGAACACGGCGGCGATCCGGCCTCCATCGCCTTCTGCGAGCGCATCGGTCTCGATTATGTCAGTTGCTCGCCCTATCGCGTGCCGATTGCACGGCTGGCAGCCGCCCAGTCGGTGCTGCGACAAAAAAGCTGATGTCACCGCAGGCTGGCGCACGTTAAACATGCATCATGCCTGATACGGTCTATTTCGACCTGACGCTGACGCCGAATCGCAGCTTCAACCCGCGCCATGTGCCGCTCATGCTTGGCGGCGTAACCTTGGTGCTTGGTTTTGCCGCGTTGCGTTTCGTCATTGTTGGCGCGTGGCTTGTATTGCCCTTCCTCATTGCTGATCTGGCGCTTCTGGTCTGGGCGTTCCGCGCATCCTATCGTTCGGGCCGGGCCTATGAGGAAATTGCGCTGCGCCATGGCCAGTTGATTGTCCGCAAGGTCAGTGCGAACGGGCATGTGCGGTCCTTTGCCTTTGAACCGCTGTGGACGCGGGTGCAACTGGAGACACTGCCGACACGCGAAAACCGGCTGTGGCTCGCCAGCCGGGGCAAAAGGCTCAAGATCGGCTATTTCCTGTCGCCGCCGGAGCGCACGGAAATCCATGCGCTCATCGCCGACGGCCTGACGCGTTACCGGGCGGGCATACCCAGCACATCGGTCATCGCATAGCGCCCGACCGGCTTTCCGGCGAGAAAACATGCCGCCCGCACAGCGCCGCGTGCGAAAATGCTCCGGTTTTCAGCACGGTGTCCCAGTTCCAGCCGCTCGCCGTCCGCCGCGAAGATCACCTGATGGTCGCCCGCGACCGAGCCACCCCGCAAGGTCGCGAACCCGATATCGCCGGCATTGCGCGCGCCGGTAATGCCGTCGCGGCTGCGAACGCTGCGCGCGGCGAGATCAATCGCGCGACCTTCCGCCGCCGCCTGTCCCAGCAGAAGCGCCGTGCCGGACGGCGCATCGACCTTATGACGGTGGTGCATCTCGACAATTTCGATGTCCCAGTCGTCGCCCAGACGTGCGGCCGCCTCCCTTACGAGGCTGGCCAGCAGGTTGACGCCAAGGCTGGTGTTCGCCGCCTGCAACACTGCGATGCTCCCGGCTGCGGCATCGATCGCCTGATGATGGCCTGCCTCAAGCCCGGTGGTGCCGACCACGATCGGCTTGCCCGCCGTGCAGGCCGCATCGAGATTGCCCGCCAGCGCAGCCGGTGCCGTAAAGTCGATCAGCACGTCGCACTGATGCGCCAGCGCCAGAACATTGGCACCGATCACCAGTCCGTCACCCAGCGGTTCGCCGATACAGGGATGTCCGGCACGCTCGACAGCGCCGCCAAGCGAGACACCTCCGGCTGTGGCAACCTCTGCGATGATCGCCTGGCCCATGCGGCCACCTGCGCCCAGAACGCCCACCTTGATCGTCATGAAAACCTCTTGCCCTGTATCGCGTTGCGGCTAATCCGACATGCTATGCCATATCCAAACAATATCGTCATCCTGACAGGTGCGGGCATTTCCGCCGAATCCGGTCTGGCCACCTTTCGCGGGCCGGACGGCTTGTGGGAGGGACATCGTGTCGAGGATGTGGCGACACCCGATGCCTTTCAGCGCGATCCCGCGCTTGTGCAGCGCTTCTATGATCTACGACGGGCGGCACTGGCCAGCGTGGCGCCGAATGCCGCGCACGATGCTCTCGTTCGGCTGGAACGCACATTTCCCGGCGATGTGCTGCTGGTGACGCAAAATGTCGACGATCTCCACGAGCGTGCGGGCAGTCGCAACCTGATCCACATGCATGGCGCGTTGAAACGTGCCTGGTGCCTGGCATGCGACAGCCGACACGACTGGAACGCGCCACTGATCGACGGTCCGGCTTGTCCCGCCTGCGGTACACATGGCGCGCAACGGCCCGACATCGTCTGGTTTGGCGAAATGCCCTATGCCATGGAGCGCATTCACCGCGCGCTGATGGCCTGCGACCTGTTCGTGTCGATCGGCACCAGCGGCCATGTCTATCCCGCCGCCGGCTTCGTCCAGTCAGCGCGACATGGCGGCGCCCGCACGCTGGAAATCAATCTTGAACCGTCAGCCGGCAGCGGCTGGTTTCACGAGGTGCGTCACGGCCCGGCGACCCGGGCGGTTCCCGCCTGGGTCGATGCCTTGCTCGCGGCTCAACCCTGACCGCAAGCCGCCTTGAGCGCCGCAGCGAGATCCAGCTTTTCCCAAGAGAAACCGCCATCGGCATCCGGCGTGCGTCCGAAATGACCATAGGCTGACGTCCGGCGATAGATCGGCTGGTTCAGCCCCAGATGCGTGCGGATGCCCTTGGGTGTCAGCCGCACCAGCTGCGGCAGCACAGTCTCCAGCCGCTCATCGGCCACGGTTCCGGTGCCATGGGTATCGACATAGAAGGAGAGCGGTTCGGCGACGCCGATGGCATAGCTGATCTGGATTGTGCAGCGCTTCGCCAGCCCTGCCCCGACCACATTCTTGGCCAGATAGCGACAGGCATAGGCCGCAGAGCGATCAACCTTGGTCGGATCCTTGCCTGAAAAAGCGCCGCCGCCATGAGGCGCTGCACCACCATAGGTGTCGACGATGATCTTGCGGCCCGTCAGACCCGCATCGCCATCCGGCCCGCCGATTTCGAACTTGCCGGTCGGGTTGATGTGAATGACGGTGTCGGAGGTGATGAAACCCGCCGGCAGCGTATCGTGCAGCACACCCCTGACATAATCGTCCAGCTGACGATAACGCACGGGATCGCCTTCGCCATTATGGTAATAATAGCCGGGCTGGTGCTGGGTCGACACGACAAGGGCCGTCGCACGCACCGGGCGGCCATTTTCATAGCCAAGCGTCACCTGGCTTTTCGCATCCGGTTCAAGGAAAGGCGCAACCCGTTCATGCCGGTCGCTGGCCATGCGTTCCAGGATACGATGCGCATAATAGAGCGTGGCTGGCATGAAATCGGGTGTCTCGTCACAGGCATAACCGAACATGATGCCCTGATCGCCTGCGCCTTCATCCTTGTTGCCGGCTTCATCGACGCCCTGCGCGATATCGGCGGACTGGGCATGCAGGTGATTCTCGAATTCGAGATTCTGCCAGTGAAAACCTTTTTGTTCATAGCCGATCTCGCGCACGGCATCGCGGACGACTTCGGCAATCTTTTCGCGCGCGCCCGGCTCCCAGTTGCCGCTGCTGTCGATCATGCCGCCTCCACGCACTTCCCCGGCAAGAACGACACGGTTGGTCGTGGTCAGGGCTTCGCAGGCGACGCGTGCATGACGATCACGCGCGAGAAAAAGATCGACGACAGCATCGGAAATGCGGTCCGCCACCTTGTCGGGATGGCCTTCGGAAACCGATTCGCTGGTGAAAATATAATTGCTGCGCGCCATGCTCGCCTGCCTCTTGCTGCTCGACCATGCTTGCTTAGCCGGTCGGATTGCGAAAGGCAATATCACATAAAGAATTGCTTATATGATTATCAACCCTTGCCTTCATCCTCGGCAAGCGAACGCATGAGGGCAAGCATCTGTTTGCGCACCTTGTCGCTTGGCAGGCGATAATAGGCCTGCAACAGTTCGCGGCTTTCCCGCGCTGACAGGTTTTCGCCTTCGAAAGGATCGGGCGCTGCCTCGCTCATGGCGGCGACGGCAAGCTGCTGTTCGCGGGTCATGTCCTCGTAGAAATAACCGACGGGCACTTTCAGCAGTTGCGACAGTTCGAACAGCTTGGACGCACTGATGCGATTGGCGCCGCGTTCATATTTCTGCACCTGCTGAAAAGTCAGCCCCAGTGCCTCGCCCAGCTTTTCCTGCGTGATCCCCAGCACCTTTCGGCGCTGGCGCACACGGCGGCCAACATGCACATCCACTTCATGCGGCATATCCGTCATGAACTTCTCCAGATTGAACCGGGCCCGTAACAGGTTGCGGGCGTCTGTAACATATTACGGCGCGGGCACATCCATAATATAGATCGGATCATTGCGCCATGCGGCGTGTCGGCCGGGAAAAACGGTCGGGATTGAACGCCATGACCAGAAGCAGCAGCGCGCCAATCAGCGGCGTTGCATCACGTGTACGGCCATACCATGTCGGCGGTCCGGGCGGCGGCAGATCTGCGCGCAGGATGCCAGCCTGCCCCCGGCCCAGCTGGGCGGTTACGCGACCCCACGCATCGATCACCGCACTGATTCCGGTTGGCGTCGCACGCGCGATCGGCAGGTGATATTCGATCGCGCGCAGCCGCGCTTGCGCCAGATGCATCTCCGCACCCGCATCGGAAAACCATGCATCATTCGAACTGTTCAAAATCCAGCCCGGACGCGCCGCGTCCTGCGCCAGGGTGGCAGCCGCAAAGATGATTTCATAGCAGATGCGCGGGCTGACGCCGGGATAGCCCGGCAACGACAGCGTGCGCGGCCCTGATCCCGGCCAGAAATCCAGCGAACCGGGCGCAAGGCGGGCGATGCCGATAGCCTCCATCATGCCCCTGAGCGGCACGAATTCGCCAAAAGGCACCAGTTCCGCCTTGTCATAGCGGCCCACAATCCGGCCATGATGATCGAGGACATAAAGGCTGTTACGCGCCGCGATGGCCCGACCTGTCTCGTCACGCTCCGCCTTCAGCGCGCCCGTCAGCAAAAGATCTCCCGACCGCAACAGCGCGGCAACACGCCGACGCAGTGCCGGCTCTTCGTCCAGCAACTGCGTCAAGGCGGCCTCCGGCCAGATCAGCAGCCGCGGCGGACCAGCGTCAGGCAGGCGGGACAAGGCCTCATAGCGATGCAGCGTCCGTTCCTCTGCAGCGTAGGACCATTTCTCCTCCTGGCCGATATTGGGCTGGACAATCGCCAGCGGCACAGTTGGCTGCGCCGCCCTAGGGGCCACATCGCCCACCAGCAACGCTCCCATGGCGCCGATCACCAGGTAAAGCCCGACAAGCGCCTGCCCCATGGCCCGGTTTTCCGGCCGCAGCGCAAGCGCAATCCCCCCGCCCGTCGCGACTGTAAGACCGCTCAACCCAAGGCCGCCTATCACGCTGGCGACCTGCGCGACTTCAAGCGACGCCAGTTGAGTCACGCCGAGCGGATTCCATGGAAAACCGCTCAGCAGATAGCCGCGCAGCCATTCGGTCAGCATCCATACGCCGGCAAAAGCCAGAAGCCGGGCGCCGCGATCGCGCTGGAACCGCCAGGCCACGCCACTCGCCATGGCGGGATAACAGGCCATCAGCATCGACAGCAGCAGCACCGCAACCCATCCCAGCCATGGCGGCATGTTGCTTTGATATTCGAATGCCTGCGCGATCCAGCGCTGACCGAACAGGAAATGGCCAAAACCAAAGCACCAGCCGAGGCCAAGCGCCCCGCGCAACGTGCGCGGGCCATCGAGCAGCAGGAAAAGGAGCGCAATGCCCAAAAGAGTTGCCGGCCACAGATCAATCGGGGCGAAACCCAGCGCACTGACAACCCCGGCCATGAACGCCACGCCAGCGCGCGGCAGGGCGCGCAAGCCTGCCGCACGCTCGACCCATTGCTCGAAAAGCGCACTCACGCTTCGGCGTCCACCCCTGTCGCAATAGGTGGGTGCACGCGCACGCGACTGATCTTGCGCGCATCGCCCGCCACGACTTCAAAACGCCAGCCCGCCGGGTGCGCCACGATTTCGCCCACCCCCGGCACACGTCCTGCCAGCATGAAAACCACGCCGCCAACCGTGTCGATGTCCTCGTCTGCGGCGGTCAGCGTCACGCCCAACAGGCCTTCAAGCTCGTTGATGTCGGCGCGTGCGTCCGCCTCGAAAAGGCCATCGCCAAGGGCGACGATCAGGCCGTCCTCCTCCTCGTCATGCTCATCCTCGATCTCGCCGACAATTTCCTCGACCAGATCCTCGATGGTGACAAGACCATCGGTGCCGCCAAATTCATCGACGACGATCGCCATGTGGGTCCGCATACCACGCATACGCGCCAGCAAGTCGAGAACGCGCATCGATTGCGGCACGAACAGCACCGGACGCAGGAGCGATTCGACCGAGACCGGCGCGCTGCGGCCATGCTCGGCGAGCTGGGCATAAACATCCTTGACGTGCACCATGCCGATAACCTGATCCAGCTTTTCGCGGTAGACCGGAATACGGCTGTGCCCCGCCTCATGGAAAGCGGCGACCAGTTGCTGGAAACTGCCGGAGACTTCAAAGCCGATAATATCGGCACGCGGCACGCAGACATCATCGGCGGTATTTTCGCCGAAATGCAGCATGTTTTTGAGCATCAGGCGTTCGACAGGCGAAAGGTCATCACCATCGTCAACGTCATTTTCATGCTCTTCGAGGGCTTCTTCGATCGATTCGCGCAAGGTGGCATCACCAGTGCGCCCGAGAAGCATGGATTTGAGCGCGCGCCACAGAGGTCTGAGCGGTTGCTCGCTACTAGAGGAAGGGTCGGACATGGCCTTTTACGTCAATCTCCGTTTTCAGGTATCGCTGCCATAGGGGTCAGCAATGCCAAGCGATGCAAGCACGGCGGTTTCAAGCGATTCCATCTCGGCCGCCATGGCATCGTCAAGATGATCATAGCCAAGCAAATGAAAAGTGCCATGCACGATCAGGTGCGCCACATGCGCGGCAAGATCGATACCCTTGTCCTGCGCTTCGGCACGGACGACGGCATCGGCCAGAATGATGTCGCCCAGCAAAACCTCGCCATCATCAGTGCACGCGAGCGTTTCCAGAAGATCGGGCGCGACCATCGGGAAGCTCAGCACATTGGTCGGCTTGTCCTTGTGGCGGTAATCGCGATTCAGTTGTTGGACCTCGTCATTGTCGCTCAGGCGCACCGAGACTTCGACATTGAGACAGCCACCCGCAAGTCCGCCATACGGCGAGGCCAGGAGCGCCGCCGACACGCAGGCATGGGCCAGCGCGGGCCAATCGCTGTCGGCGGGCCAGTCGCCCGCGACGATCTCGATGTCGACGGTCAGCATGAGACAGGGCTAGCCTGCGGCCCTTCATAGGCATCGACAATGCGACCGACGATCGGGTGACGCACAACTTCGGCCGATGAAAAACGCAACACGGCCATGCCTTCGACATGTTCGAGACGGCGCACGGCATCGGCCAGACCGGACTTGTTCGGGTCGGGCAGGTCGACCTGGTTGGGATCGCCGCAAATGACCATGCGGCTGCCCTGACCGAAGCGGGTCAGGAACATCTTCATCTGGAGTGGCGTCGTGTTCTGCGCCTCGTCAAGGATGACAAAGGCGTTGGCCAGCGTGCGCCCGCGCATGAAGGCCAGCGGCGCCACCTCGATTTCGCCACTGGCAATGCGACGCTCGACCTGCTCGGACGGCAGCATGTCGTAGAGTGCATCGTAAAGCGGACGCAGATAGGGATCGACCTTCTCGCGCATGTCGCCGGGCAAAAAGCCCAGACGCTCGCCCGCTTCGACTGCGGGACGCGACAGGATGAGCCGGTCGACCGACCCCGACACCAGCTGGCTGACTGCCTGTGCCACCGCCAGATAGGTTTTGCCGGTGCCCGCCGGACCAAGGGCAAAGATGATGTCGCGGTTATTCAATGCATCCATGTAGCGCAGCTGCGTTGGCGAACGCGGCACGATCGTCTTGCGCCGGGTGCGGATCACCAGCGGTGGGGGTGCATCGGAATCGGCGCGGACCAATCCCTCGAGCGACGGATCACCCAGAAGCGCGATCGCCCCTTCGACATCCCCGACCTCGACCGGCTGCCCCTGTGCCAGCCGGTTATAGAGGCTCGTCAGCACATCGCGGGCACGGGCAGCGCTGTCCGCTTCGCCCTCGATCGACAGCCGGTTGCCGCGCGCCGCAATATAGACGCCAAGCCGGTTTTCCAGCGCGATCAGATTCTGGTCATATTGCCCGAACAGGGGACCGAGCAATTGCGGCCGGTCGAACTCCAGTTCCAGCCGCACGCGGTCGGAGCCCGTGGCGGGGCTGTTTGTCTTCTTGACCATCAGGCTGCAACCTTGCGTGCTGCGGCACCTTCGAGACTGTTGGGCAGCGCGCGCACGATGTCGCATTCCACCATGTCACCGATGCGCGCCCCGGGCAAAGTCAGATGCACCGATTGCAGCCATGGCGACTTGCCGATGAGCTGCCCCGGCTTGCGGCCCTCGCGCTCCAGAAGCACAGCAACGCGCTGGCCGACAGTGCGCTGGTTGAAGGCGAGGCTTTGTTCGCAAATCAGTGCCTGCAAACGCTCCAGCCGTTCGGTTTTCACGGCTTCGGCCACCTGATCGTCCATCGTGGCGGCTGGCGTGCCGGCGCGTGGCGAATATTTGAACGAATAGGCGGCGGCATAGCCAACCGAACGGATCAGCGACAGGGTTTCCTCGAAATCCGCCTCGGTCTCACCGGGGAAACCGACAATGAAATCACCCGACAGAGCCAGATCAGGCCGTGCTGCCCGCAGCTTTTCAATGACCGCGATATAGCTTTCCCGCGTATGTGCCCGGTTCATCGCCTTCAGGATGCGCGACGACCCCGCCTGCACCGGCAGGTGGAGATAGGGCATGAGTTGTGGCACGTCGGCATGCGCGGCGATGAGTTCATCGTCCATGTCGCGCGGATGCGATGTGGTGTAGCGGATACGTTCGATCCCGCTGATATCGGCAATCGCGCGGATCAGCCGCCCCAGCGACATCGGACGACCTGTCGCGTCGGCGCCATGGAAGGCGTTGACGTTCTGGCCAAGCAGCGTGATCTCGCGCACGCCGCCGTCCGCCAGCTGGCGCGCTTCATCAAGAATCGCCGCCGCCGGACGCGAGGTTTCGCTGCCGCGCGTATAGGGCACGACGCAAAAAGTGCAGAATTTGTCGCAGCCTTCCTGCACGGTCAGAAAGGCTGACGGCCCGCTGACTCGCCGTCCTTTCGGCAGGACGTCGAACTTCGATTCGAGTGGCATGTCGGTGTCGATCGCACGCGCTTCGGCGGCGGCGGCAATCATTTCCGGCAGGCGGTGATAAGCTTGCGGACCAACAACAATATCGACGGTGGGCGCGCGCCGCACGATTTCCTCGCCCTCGGCCTGCGCTACGCAACCGGCAACAACGACCATCGGCTTCATGCCATTAGCGCGCTTGTCCGCCTTCAGGCGGCCAATGTCGGAATAGACTTTTTCAGCAGCTTTTTCACGGATATGGCACGTGTTGAGAACCACGAGCTCAGCGCTGTCGGCATCAGGGGCCGCTGTCATGCCACGCGTTGTCAACAGCTCGTCCATGCGTTCGCTGTCATAGACGTTCATCTGGCAACCGAACGTCTTCACGAAATAGGTTTTTGGCTGGGTCACGCTTCATCCGGGCGGTTGCTGGTCGTACGGCTATACCCGAAAGTGACTGGTGGTAAAAGCTTATCGCCCGCGCATCATCTGCGTATAGCCGGCCGTCACAAGTTGCTGACATTCCAGTGCAAGCTGTTTGCGGCTGGAAAAATCGGCACGCACGACCGGCGGATGCACGAGGATTTCCGCCCGCACCCGGCCGAGTCGCATGAAATCGAGCGCATGCGGCGCCAGTTCGCTGTCACCCGTCCACGCAACCGCCGGCAGTTGCCGCCGCGTCACCGGCAGGCCGTTGATCCGTGTGTAAGCGATGCTGACCGGCTGCACGATGGCATCAGGTGCGTCATCGAGCACGCTGAACAGCGCGCTTTTGAACGGCAGGACGCGTACACCGTCCGAACTGGTGCCTTCGGGAAACAGGATGACATTACCACCCGCCGCGAGTCGCGCCGCAATCGCATTTTTCTGGGCGCCCGCCGTCTGGCGGCGCTCACGCTCGACATAGATGGTGCCTTGCAGATTGGCGAGCTGGCTGACCACGCCCCATTGCCCGACTTCGGACTTGGCGACGAAATGGCCGAGCAATTGCGAGCCGAGCAGAGGAATATCGGCCCAGGACAGGTGATTAGCGACAAAAAGCACGCCACCATGGCCCGCCAACGCGCCATGGCAGACAACGTCCATGCCAAGCGCGTGGCAAAGCCAGCGGTGAAACAGACGGGCAACATGCGGTGGCGCGTCGGGCCGGAGGGCACGATGAGCCAGATGGAAAGGGAGGAGGGCTGCAAGTCCGGCAACTGCGCCAGTCAGGCTTTTGGCATGTCCCCAGGGTTGTGCATGGACTGGCCGATCTGCCGCCTGCCGAAGCGCGGCTGCAGCCGTCATGATCAGGCGCCCTTGTCGCGTTTCAGCGGTGCGCCATAGAGTTCCATGCGGTGATCGACGAGGCGATAGCCAAGACGTTCAGCAATCTTGCGCTGCAACACCTCGATCTCGGGATCGTGAAATTCGACGACAAGACCGGTCTCGACATCGATCAGATGATCGTGATGTTCTTCAGGCGTCGGCTCGTAGCGCGAACGGCCATCGCGGAAATCATGCCGTTCAAGGATACCGGCTTCTTCGAACAGACGGACGGTACGATACACGGTCGCAATGGAAATGCCGGGGTCGATAGCTGCGGCGCGGCGGTGAAGCTCCTCGACGTCAGGATGATCCACGGCCTCGGACAGAACGCGCGCAATGGTGCGGCGCTGCTCAGTGATTCTCAGGCCCTTATCCTGGCACAGGGCCTCAATGTCGATTGTCCCGGTCATAAGTGCGACCTTAGCCGATGATTCTGGGAAACAAAATCCCTTTGCGACGCAAAAGGGCGGCGGGGCACCATGATGCTCCGCCGCCCCATGCAGTCATGACACCAAAGCTCAGCGCTTGCGCGGCGTCCGGCTGGTGCCAAGGCCGATCTTCTTGGCAAGGGTCCGCCGCTGCTGCGCATAGTTCGGCGCCACCATCGGATAATCGGCGGGCAGATTCCACTTCGCGCGATAATCATCAGGCGTCATGCCGTAATGCGTCATCAGATGGCGCTTCAGCATTTTCAGTTTTTTGCCGTCTTCAAGGCACACGATATAGTCAGGCTTGATCGATGCGCGCACCGAAACGGCGGGTTCCTGCTTGACGACAGGTGCTGCAGGCACATCGCCCAGACGCGACAGGGTGCCAAACACGTTTTCGATCAGATTGGGCAGATCGGATACGGCAACACTGTTGTTCGAGACATGCGACGCGACAATGTCGGCAGTCAGCGATAAAAGTTCATTGTGACGATCTTGATTGTCAGACATTTTTGCGACCCTCTGCACCATTTTTGCTTTATTTTAAGACCATTTTGGTTTTTAGGCGCTGTCAAAATAAGGGAATCATGGGCATTTGGCAAGACAATACAAAGAAAGAAACAGCCCTATTCTGTCAGCGATTTCCGCATGGTCAAAGCATCGAAATATTCGCCTGACAGACCACGGTAATAGTTGCGCCGGCGTCCGACTTCGAGAAAGCGCAAGCGCCCATAAAGATGCAAAGCTGCCAGATTACAGGCGCGCACTTCAAGATACATGGATCGCGCCCCATGTGCGCGTGCAGCCTGCGCAGCACGCTCAGTCAACATCCGGCCAATTCCAGACACTCTTTTGTGTGGCGTAACAGCAATCAACAACAATTCCGCTTCGTCTCCGACGAAACGACACAAGGTGAAAGCACAAGGAGCCTTGTCTTCGGGGTCGATCAGAACTTCGCCCCAGATGCCATCAAGCTGAAGTATGCCTGAAACCTGCGCTGCCGACCAGGCTTCGCCATAACGCGGGTCGAAAGATTGCTGCATGATCGCGGCTATGACATCGGGACCGGCCGCAGCAATCGGGATGAAAACGTCCGCCCCGGTCATCGCTGCGCAGGCAAGCGTGCATCGGGTGGACGAACATAAAGCGGACGCACCGCCTGATCGAGCATTGACCCGTCAAGCAAAACGGCTGCTGCCGCTTCAACGGGTAACGGCAGCAGCGTATCGAACGCGCCGTGCACGGCAACCAGACCGGCGCCGGTTCCTGCGAGCGGCCAGCCAGCAAGCGCGGATGCCGCCGCTTCGGGCACCAGCGCCTGCACATCACCCTGCACGCCCGCATCGCGGTCAAAACACTGCACATAGACCTGACCGCGGGCGGCATCGATGACAACGGCAACACGGACCAGTCCGGGGTCCGCCGCAAAGGCTGCAGCGGCTGTCACGGCCGTTGCCGTGTAACCGGCGATGTCGGCGCCCCACGCCAGTGCAAGGCCGCGGGCTGCGGCAATGCCAACTCTGAGACCGGTAAAGCTGCCGGGCCCGACATCAACCAGAATGGAATGCACGGCAGCACCCGGCGCTGCGGCCAGCAGGTCAGCCAGCATCGGCATCAATCGCTCGGCATGGCCACGCCCGATCAGTTCGTGCCGGGCGGCGACCAGCTGGCCGTGATCGAACAAGGCGACCGAACAAGCCGCAGACGCAGTATCGATCGCCAGTTGCATCAGATGATCTGCGCAGCGTCCTCGAAGGACAGACGCGGGTTGCGCGGAAAGAGATTTTCCTCCGTGCCGTAGCCCAGAGCACAGATCATGTTGGTTTCGATCGTCGTGCCCGCGAAAAAGGCCTGATCGATGGCCGCCTTGTCAAAGCCCGCCATCGGCCCGCAATCGAGGCCGATGCTGCGCGCCGCCATGATGAGATAGGCCGCCTGCATCGAACTGTTACGGAACGCCGTCTCGCGCGTCACGGCTTCATTGCCGACAAACCAGCTGCGCGCATCGACATGCGGAAACAGTTCAGGGAGCCGTTCATAAAAGGTCATGTCCATGCCGATGATCACCGTGACCGGCGCCTGCAGCACCTTGGCCTTGTTGCCGTCTGCGACACAGGCAGCCAGCCGCGCACGCGATTCGTCGCTCTGGCAAAAGACAAGGCGCGACGGCTGACAATTCGCCCCGGTCGGCCCCATGCGCATGAGGTCGTATATGGCATGCAGCTGCACGGCCGATACCTTGGTCGGCGCCCAGCCGTTGTGCGTGCGCGCCTGACGAAAAATCGTATCAAGATCGCGATCGCTCAGGATATGCTTGCTCATCCCCCACTCCTGCCCGGCACTTGGAAAAATCAGACGGCCCGCACTTCGACGACTTCGGGCACATAATGGCGCAGCAGCTTTTCGATGCCGTCCTTCAGCGTCGCCGCAGACGAGGGGCAGCCCGAACAGGCACCCTGCATGTGCAAATAGACGATCCCCGACTCAAAGCCACGATAGACAATATCGCCGCCATCACGCGCCACGACCGGACGGACGCGGGTTGCCAGAAGATCCTCAATCTGGGCGACGATCTCGTCATCGGCCGGATCGTGACCACGCGGCGCATCGCCGCCGGGCGCTTCGGCATCGGTGAACAAGGGTGCGTTGCTGACGAAGTGATCGACCAGAATGCCCAGCACCATCGGCTTGATTTCGGCCCAGTCGGCACTGCCTTCGGCCTTGGTGACCGAAATGAAGTTCTGACCGAAGAAGACGCCGCTGACATCACCGAGCGAGAAGAGCGCGCTGGCGAGGGGCGAGCGCTCCGCCGCTTCGGGCGTTGCGAAATCGGCAGTGCCGTTTTCCATGACGACCCGGCCCGGCAGGAACTTCAACGTGGCCGGATTGGGCGTGCGCTCGGTTTCAATGAACATGTGCGGTCCTGACTGGATCGAAAGACTGTAGGTTCATGTGGCGATTATCCTGGCGCGGATCAAGTCAGGCGATCAATCGCCGCGACATCAAGTCCGCCCGGCACGATCACGAACAGACAAGGCAACTGCCCCGCCGCCTCACCCGAAAAGAAACTGACCAAAGGCCCCGGCGCACCTTTCTGCGCGGCGCCGAGGACCAGAACATGGATCGCCTTGTCTTCGGCCAGAAGCTTCATGATCTCGTCAACGGGCTTGCCGGTGCGGATTTCCAGTGCCGGCACCTGACCCGTCAATGCGGCAACTTCGGCCGCGGCATCCGCCAGCAGCGTTTCCGCACGCTGGCGGGCTTCTTCTTCCATCGCCTCCTGGACGGCGCCCCATTGCATGAAGTCGGGACGGGGCAAGATGTGCAGCAGGACAAGCTTGCCACCCGACCGGACACAGGCCCGCGCAGCATAGCGCAGGGCCGCATGGCTTTCTGCGCTGCTATCGATCACGACGAGATGACCATGCCCCTCTGCCGCCATCGTCTGCGCTCCGTTCATTCCGGCACCTGCGCGGCTAGTGTGCGCAACATGCTCCGCACACGTAACAGAAAATAGCCCTGCGACACCAGATCCGTGCGACCGATGCGCCACGGCCGCTCCTGCACCATTTCATCGAGCAGCGCCGTCACCTCGCTGACCGAATCGCCAAGCTGCCGTTCGCGGATCAGTTCGGCATGATCGTACCGCAGCGCCCGGACCAGAACGGCGGCGGCATAGGCGGCGCCGCGCGCCTGTTCATAGGCGGCGGCGGCATCGCCATCGGGGCCATTATCGATCTGCCGTCCCGTAAGCGCAGCCGCACGATCGAGTTCGTCGGCCAGCGCGCGCGACACCTGAATGAAGATCCGACCATTGCGGTCATAGTCGGCGGCATCGTCAGCCACCTTGCGGTTCCACGTTTCAAGGGCCGCCACCGCATCGTCGTACGCCCGTTCGGCTGGCTGACGCACAGGAGGCCAGGATAAGGAAAAACGGCCCTGTTCGGGCGGCGTTGCCAGTTTTTCGACGGCCTCGCCCAGATCGGGATCGGCCTTCACACCCATGAGCGCCACCACCGTGGCATCGATGGCACCATGGATGCCAGTCTGCCACGCCGGCATGGATTCCAGAAGCGCCGAAGGCGCGAGCATGGAATCATTTGGCGTCCAGCGGTGCTCATGCACTTCGCGCATCAACAGTTCGCCAGCCGTCGCCGCAAGAACGCTGCCGCCCGCGGGCAAGCGTGCCGGGCCGGGCCGGATGGCAAGATCGGGGTCGCGGGCATCAATCAGCAACGCACCGGCGCCATAATAGAGAACCGGAACGGCCAGCAGCGCCAGAAGCCCACGCGCCCAGCCGGGGAGGCGGCGCGCAGGCTGATTCGCCCCGTCCGCCGAAGACGTAGGCCCGCCCGCAGCGCGGGCAGAGGCGATGTAGCGCATCTGTTTTCTGAACCAGTCCATATCTTGCATGGTTTAGAACAGGATGCGTGAAAATGTGAATAAAATCGCAGCCCCGCGCGCAGAGCGGGGCTGCATGGCCTTTTCCCGCCGTTATTTGCGCGGCGCGGGCACCTTCACCTTGACCGTCTCACCCGAACGACCGGGGAAATTGCTGAACATCGCCGCCACCAGATTGGGCACCAGCTTGGTCAGGTCACCCTCCCGGCTATCGGCCTCGGCGCGGCCTTCGAACACGGGAGCGCCGTCGGCGCGGCGGATTTCCATGTCGAGGAAGCTTTTATAGACGGTGTAACTATAGACTTCTGGGTAATCCCATGGGCTACCCCAGAAGGGGTCGTAAAAGCTGCCCCAGTAGGGTGAACCATAATAGCCGCGATGATAGGGCCAATAGCCATAAGGCCCATAAGCGAAGCGACTGCTGACGAAGCCGGGACGGGTGACAACCTTTTCACGGCCATCCGAGACGCCATAGTCCAGCTTGACGGTCAGGGACGGCTTGGCGCCTTCGGCCGCCTTGGCATAGCCTTGTGCGGCAAGACGCTGTTCGACCTGCGCGGCATAGGATGCAAATTCCAGACTGCCGACCTTGCGCGGATCAGCGGCTTCGACAGCAAAAGTTTCGCCCGATGGTGCAGGCATCTGCTGGAAGCGCGACACGCGCGCCTGAAAAGGTGTAGCGCAGGCCGCAACCATGAGCAGGGCGGCCAGTGAAGCAAGGGCGCGTTTGATCATGACAGGCCTTTCACATGCGGATCATTCAACCACAGATTATGCATATCCTGTCCTGAACCGCCACTGAATGTTGTCTGCGGCTTATCGCAGCAGACCAATGGCATCGCAGACCTTTTCCAAAAACGGCTCGGCCGCCGCCGTCGCCTTTTCGGCACCGGCCCGCAATATGGCATCGATCGCCGGCGTATCATGGCGCAATTCGTTGAAGCGCGCGGTGATCGGGGCGATCTTGGCGACCGTCAGTTCGGCAAGGGCCGGCTTGAACTTGCCAAAGCCCTGCCCGCCATATTCGGCCAGAACATCCGCCACTGCAACCCCGGCCAAAGCCGCATAAATACCGACAAGATTGGCGGCTTCCGGGCGCCCTTCGAGGCCTTCGGCCTCTGAGGGCAGAGCGTCGGGATCGGTTTTGGCCTTCTTGACCTTGGTGGCGATGGCATCGGCATCATCGGTCAGGTTGATGCGGCTCATATCGGAAGGGTCCGACTTCGACATTTTCGAACTGCCATCGCGCAGGCTCATCACGCGCGTTGCCGGACCTTCGATCAGCGGCTCGGGAATGCGGAACAGTTCGGTGCCATAATCGCTGTTGAACTTGGCCGCGATATCGCGCGCCAGTTCGAGATGCTGCTTCTGGTCCTCGCCCACCGGGACGTGGGTGGGCTGATACAGCAGCACGTCTGCGGCCTGGAGCACGGGATAGGCAAACAGCCCGACACTTGCGCCTTCGCGATCCTTGCCCGACTTTTCCTTGAACTGCGTCATGCGCGACAGCCAGCCCATGCGCGCGGTGCAATTCAGCAGCCACGCCAGTTCGGCGTGCGCGCGCACATGCGACTGATTGAACAAAACGGCCCGGTCGGGGTCCACGCCGCTGGCAATCAGAGCGGCGGCCATTTCGCGCGTATTCGCCCGCAACTGCACCGGATCGTTCCAGACGGTGATCGCATGGAGATCGGCCAGGAAATAGAAACACTTCGCTTCATCTTGCAGACGAACCCAGTTGCGGATCGCCCCCAGATAATTGCCAAGATGCAGGTTGCCGGTCGGCTGAATGCCGGAAAGAACGCGCTTTGTCATGATATCTGCTGTTGGCGGGCGCGAGGCGCTGCGTCAAGCCTTGGCGCGACGACGCCGCAGATTGGCGATGAGATCGCGGTCGAAACCGCCCAGCAACCAGGCCGCGCCGAAATAGACCGGCAAGCCGGCGCCGACCAGAACGATGATACCCGCGATCCGCGAGAGCGCCGGGCCAGCAAACCAGCCATCGATGGCAGACCGCAGGAGAAGCAGTATCGCCGCCATCATCAGTGCTGCGACAAGCTGGCCGCCCAGCCGCCGCCAGACAGGCCAGCGCAGGGTGAAATGACCGCGACGATGCAGGATTGCATAAAGCAGCGCACAGTTGAACCAGCTCGACAGCGCGGTTGCCGCCGCCATGCCGCGAATACCATAAGGCTCGATGAGAAGCAGGATCAGGCCGACATTGACCGTGAGTGCGGTCGCCGCCGTCTTGACGGGCGTGCGCGTGTCGCCGCGCGCGAAAAAGCCGGGCGTCAGAACCTTGATCAGAACATAAGCGGGCAGTCCGGCCACGAGCGCGGACAGGACACCCGATGTCACGGCCGCATCGGCCAAGCTGAACTTGCCGCCAACATAAAAGGCCGACACGAGGGGCTGCGCACAGACCGCAAGACCGAACGCCGCCGGCACAGTCAGAAACATCGACAGTTCGACGGCCGTTGCCTGAATGCGGCTGGCCTGCGCTTCGTCCTTCTGGGTGATGAAGCGCGACAGCGTGGGCAGAATCGCCGTGCCAAGCGCAATGCCGATAACGCCAAGCGGCAACTGGTTCAGCCGGTCGGCATAATTGAGATAAGCCATCGAGCCTTGCGGCAGTTGAGTGACGAAAAACGTATCGATGAGCTGGCTCAGCTGATAAATGCCCGCGCCGAAGGTGGCGGGCAGGATGACCACGCCCAGTTGCTTCACGTCCGGTGTCAGCCTCGGCCAGCGCAGCCTGAGATCGATGCCCGCACGCTTCACCGCCCACAGCAGCCAGAAAAACTGCAACAACCCGGCGATGGTCACGGCGACGGCAAGGCTTTTTGCCGTGGCAATCGGCGTGTCCTGCACCGCCAGCGCCCCGGCGATCAGACAGATATTGAGCAGGATCGGCGCAGCCGCGGCCGCGGCAAAGCGCGACAGCGAGTTGAGGATGCCCGACAGCAGCGACACGATGCTGACCAGCATGAGATAAGGAAAGGCAATGCGCGTCAGTTCGACCGTCAGTTCGAACTTGCCCGGCACATCCTGATAGGACGACGCCATGAGCCAGACGAGCGCAGGCATGAAGATTTCCAGCAGCGCCGTGAACAAAAGCAGGATCGGGACAAACACGGCCAGCACATGCGCTGCGAAATTCTCACCCTCGGCCCGCCCGCCCGGCCCGTGCAGGTGACGGCTGAACATCGGGACGAACGCTGCGGAAAACGCGCCTTCGGCAAACAGCCGCCGGAACAGGTTGGGCAAGCGGAAGGCAACGAAAAAGGCGTCGGCGGCAAGGCCCGCGCCCAGAATGCGCGACAACAGCATGTCGCGCGCAAAACCGAATATGCGACTGACAAGCGTCAGCCCGCCGATCACGCCCGTTGCCTTGACGATATTCATGCGGGCCGCCGCTTCCAGACGTCAACAGTTCAGGCGTGGCCGACCTGCTGGCCTTCGGGCACGGCGAACTGTTGTTCGCGCTGCGCCATGTAAAGCGCGGCAAAATCGATCGGTTCGAGCAGCAGCGGCGGGAAGCCGCCATCGCGCGTGGCGTCGGCGATGATACGGCGCGCAAACGGGAACAGGAGGCGCGGCGCTTCGACGATGAGGAACGGCTCAAGCGCCTCGTCGGGCACATTGCGCAGGCCGAAGACGCCGCCATAGAGCAGCTCAACGGCAAAAGCAGTGCCTTCGTCATGCTTGGCGCTTGCCGTGATCTTCAGTTCGACTTCAAAGACGTCGTCGCCCGCGCGGCGTGCGTTGACGTTGACATTGACTTCGATCTGCGGTTGACCCTCCATCTGGAAGCTGCGCGGCGCGTTCGGATTTTCGAACGACAGATCCTTCACATATTGCGCAAGAATGCCGACCTGCGGCTGGGTGTCGAGGCCGTCGGCCAGCGGTTCGGCATTGTTTTCAGTGTCAGCCATGGTCTGTTTTCCTGTCCGGATAGATGAAAATTATTTGCCGGCTGGCTATCAGGCTGGCGGGGAACTGGCAAGCGCGTCCCTTGCCGGATCGGCTGTAACGCCTATCTAGATGGGGCGAAGCGCCAAGAATACGCACCAGTCTGTGCGTTGGATTCGACGCATGGAAACCTTGTTGCTATGCTGGCCGACGGATACAGCACAGTCGTATTCCAAAATATTAGATCAAGACGGAGCGAACATGTCGGACAATGGCGGATTGGTCGAAATCATCTTTCTGGCCATGCTGGCAGGTTTCATCGCCCTGCGCCTCTACAGCGTCCTCGGTCGCCGCACCGGCCATGAGAATCCGCTAGGCGAAGGCACGGGCCGTCCGTCGATCCGCATGTCGGATTTCGAGGGCAAGACTGGCGACGCCGCCTTTGACAGCCGCCCCGTCCTGCCCGAAGGGCTGAATCCCGAACTGCGGGCGCCGCTGATGGCTATCATGCAGGCCGACCCCGGCTTCGATCCGGCCCGCTTTGTCGCGGGCGCGCGTGCTGCCTATGGCATGATCCTCGAAGCATTCTGGACCGGCGACATCAAGACACTCGAAGACTATGCCTCCGACGACGTCGCCCTGCAATTCCGTCATGCCATCGACCAGCGCACGGCTGATGGTCTGCGGCTCGAAAACAAGCTGGTACGGATCGACCATGCCGAAATCGTCAGCGCCCAGCTATCGGGCAGCATGGCCGAAGTCACCGTGCGCTTCGACGCCGATCTCATTGCCATCACGCGCAACAGCGCGGGCCAGATCGTCGCCGGTTCGACCAGCGATGCCATCGCCACGCATGATATCTGGACGTTCAGCCGCCATGTCGGTTCGAGCGATCCGAACTGGCTCCTGATCGCAACCGACGCGCAGGACTGACCGCCGGCGCGGGCAGGGGCTGGCCATGGCCTCTTGCTGCGATTATCCAGACCACTCCCTGATCCGGCCGGAGGCTTTCAGTGCGTCGTTTTTCCCTGCTTGCCGTCCTGTTTCTGGTTGCCGCCTGCGCAGCGCCACGCGTGACGCCGCCCGTCACGCCGCCGCCGCCGGTCCAACCCGTGCCCGCCATCACACCGCCGGAGACAGCGGCAGCCATCGGGGTCAGTGCCGCGCCGGCCCTGGCCGCATTGAGCGGATGGCAGGACGCCGATCCTGCCGACCTTGATACTGCCCGCCGCACTTTTGCCCGCTCATGCCCCATACTGCTGCGGCGCGCCGACCAGAGCGGCCTGACACAGCCAGCAGACTGGACAGCCGCCTGCGCCGACGCCGCAACCGCTGCCGATGCCCGGCGGTTCTTCCAGACCCATTTCACTCCTGTTCGCGTCGCTGACGGCATGGGACTGAATACCGGCTATTTCGAACCGGAAATCGCGGGCAGCCGTGTGCGTGCACCCGGCTTTGACGTGCCGGTGCTGGCACGGCCTACCGATCTCGTCGATGTCGATCTTGGCCTGTTTTCCGACAGCCTGAAAGGCAAGCGCATCAGAGGCCGCGTCGAGGGACAGGCGCTGAGGCCCTATCCTGACCGCGGCGCGATCGAGGATGGCGCCCTTGGCCCGGTCGCCCGCCCGATTGCATGGGCGTCGGACCCTTATGAATTTTTCTTCCTGCAAATCCAGGGCTCCGGGCGCCTGCGCCTGCCCGATGGCAGCATCATGCGCATCGGCTATGATAGCCAGAATGGCCGGGACTATACCGGCATTGGAAAACTGTTGCGCGCGCGCGGTCTGCTTGCCCCCGGTCAGGCGACCATGGACGGGATCATTGCATGGCTGCGCGCCAATCCCGATCAGGGCCGGGCGCTGATGCGCGAAAATAAAAGCTATGTCTTCTTTCGTGAACTGACCGGCGACGGGCCGCTCGGAGCGCTCAATGTCGCAGTCACGCCCGAGGTCACCGTTGCCGCCGATCCGAAATTCGTGCCGCTTGGTGCCCCTTTGTGGCTTGAGACGACGATTGCCGAAAATGGCAGCTACCGCCCCCGCACCTCGATGTGGGTGGCACAGGATACCGGCGGCGCGATCAAGGGCGCCAATCGTTTCGATCTGTTCTGGGGACCGGGTGCGCGCGCCCGCGCGATTGCAGGCGCATTGTCAGCGCAGGGCCGGGCGACACTGCTGTTGCCGCATGCGGCCGCCGCACGCCTTCTGGCGGCACGCAATGACGCGCCGGCGCAGTGACCGCCTGAGCGATGACGACGCCGCGCTGTGGGCGCGGGTGGCCGCAACTGTCGTGCCGCTGCCCGGACGCAGCGCACCGCCCGTCCTGCCCGGACCGCCGCGTCCTGCCCTGCCGCGCGCCACGGAGATCGCGCCGCCACGGCGCAAGTCGCAGGCTGCGGCCCCGCCGCCGGTGCCGCCTGTCGCCCATGCCTCGCTCGATGGCGGCTGGGATCGCAAACTATCGTCGGGCAAGCTGTCGCCCGATCGCACCATCGACCTGCATGGCCACACCCGCGACGAAGCGCACGACCAATTGCGTTTCGCCATTCCCGACGCTTTTGCAACAGGCGCGCGCGTCTTGCTGGTCATCACCGGACGCGGCGGACCGGCGCGCAGCGGGATCGACACCATGCACGGCCAGCGCAGTCGCGGCGTAATCCGTGCCAGCCTGCACCATTGGCTGGACACCCCGGACTTGCGGCATTTCATCGCTGCCGTGCGCCCGGCCCATCCCCGCCATGGCGGACATGGCGCCTTCTATGTCATCCTGCGCCGCAAACGCAGCAGCTAAGAGAGGAAAGACGATGCACAAAGACTGGCCGCAAATGGCGACCGAATTGTCGGGGGCGATCAAGGAAGTCCGTCAGGGCGCGCCCGAGACGATGAAGGCTTTTTCCAGCCTTGCCCGTTCCGCGCTTGAAGCCAATGCGCTTGATACCAAGACCAAGGAACTGATCGCGCTCGGTATCGCGGTCGCCATCCGCTGCGACGGCTGCGTTGCCTTTCACGCCGAAGCCGCCGTCAAGCAGGGCGCGACGCGCGCGGAAGTGATGGAAACAATGGGCATGGCGATCTACATGGGGGCCGGCCCCAGCCTGATGTATGCCGCCCAGGCAGTCGAAGCCTTCGACCAGTTTGCTGCCAAGAAGGCCGGGGACTGACCTCCCCGGCCTTCTGGGTCAGAGGATGAACTTCGACAGATCGTTGTCGCGGGCAATTGCCGCCAGTTGCTTTTCGACATAGGCGGCATCGACGACCAACTGGCCGCCCGCCTGTTCACTGGCCTCGAAGCTGACATCTTCCAGCAGCTTTTCCATCACCGTCTGCAAACGACGCGCGCCGATATTCTCGACACGTTCGTTGACCTCGGCGGCAATGCGCGCGATGGCATCGAGACCATCCTCGGTAAAGCTGAGGTCAAAACCTTCGGTGGCAATCAGGGCGCTGTATTGCCGGATCAGCGAGGCTTCGGTTTCGGTCAGAATGCGGCGGAAATCGGCTTGCGTCAGCCCCTTCAGCTCGACACGGATCGGCAGGCGCCCCTGAAGTTCGGGAAGCAGGTCCGAAGGCTTGGCGACGTGAAAGGCGCCCGAGGCGATGAACAGGATATGGTCGGTTTTCACCGGGCCATATTTGGTGGCGACCGTCGTGCCCTCGATCAGCGGCAACAGATCGCGCTGCACGCCCTCGCGGCTGACCGAACCGCCGCGCACGTCGCTGGCGGCGATCTTGTCGATTTCATCGAGGAAAACGATGCCGTTCTGCTCGGCGGCACGAATGGCATCGCGCTGGATCTCGTCATTGTCGAGACGCTTGTCCGATTCCTCGGCCACCAGCACTTCCCACGCCTGTTCGACCGGCATCTTGCGCCGCCGCGTGCGCCCGCCCATCGCTTTTCCGAACATTTCGGTGAGGTTGATCATGCCGACCTGACCGCCCATGCCAGGCACCTCGAACGGCATGGCGCCACTGTCCTCGACCTCGATCTCGACTTCTCGACCGGCCATCTGCCCGCCTTTGAAGCGGTCGCGGAAAGCAAGCCGTGTTGCCTCGGACGCATCCTTGCCGACAAGCGCATCAAGCAGACGTACTTCGGCGGCCTCTTCGGCCTTGTCGCGCACGCCCGCACGCCGGGCGTCGCGAACCAGCCGGATCGCTTCTTCGACCAGATCGCGGATGATCGAATCGACGTCGCGCCCGACATAGCCGACTTCGGTGAACTTGGTGGCCTCGATCTTGAGAAAGGGCGCCTCGGCCAGCCGCGCAAGGCGACGGCTGATCTCGGTCTTGCCGCACCCGGTCGGCCCGATCATCAGGATATTCTTCGGGTTGACCTCGTCGCGCAGATCTTCGGGCAACTGCTGCCGCCGCCAGCGGTTGCGCAGGGCAACGGCCACTGCACGCTTCGCATCGGTCTGGCCGACAATGTGACGATCCAGCGCCTCGACCACGGCGCGAGGGGTAAGAGCAGCCATCATTTCACGGACTCCAGCACTTCGACGGTCAGGTTTTCATTGGTGTAAACGCAGATGTCGGCCGCGACCTTCATCGACCGGCGGACAATCGTTTCAGCATCGAAACTGTCAACATCAGCCAGCGCGCGGGCTGCCGACAAGGCATAGTTCCCCCCGGAGCCGATGGCGGCGATGCCGTCATTGGGTTCCAGCACATCGCCGTTTCCGGTGAGAATCAGCGTCACCTCCTTGTCGGCGACGATCATCATCGCCTCCAGCCGCCGGAGATAACGATCGGTGCGCCAGTCCTTGGCCAGTTCGACCGCCGCGCGCATCAGCTGGCCGGGAAAGCGTTCAAGCTTGGCCTCCAGCCGTTCGAACAGGGTGAAAGCATCGGCGGTGGATCCGGCAAAGCCGCCGACCACCGCACCATCCGCGCCAAGGCGGCGGACTTTTCGGGCATTGGCCTTCATGACGGTCTGGCCCAAAGAGACCTGACCGTCACCTGCGACGACAACCTTGCCGCTTTTGCGTACGGAAAGAATCGTCGTGCCGTGCATGGTGGGCGTTTCAGACATGGCGGGAGAGTTCCTTGCTGGATTCAAACGCGAGAACAGGATGCGGCCGATATGGGAAACGATTTCCGGCTTGGCAATCAGCTGAGATCACCGGCAAACATGAAAGCGACAGCACCAATCAGGCAGGCGAAAGCGCCAAGGTGGTTCCAGCGCAGACCCTCCCCCAGATAGACGACAGCAAAAACTCCGAAAACCGACAGCGACACAACCTCTTGCACAACCTTCAGCTGACCGCCAGTCATGCCACTGGCAAAACCGATGCGGTTGGCGGGAACGGCCAGACTATATTCGATCAGTGCAATCCCCCAACTGATCAGCACCACCTTCCACAGCGCCATCGTCGGACTTTTCAGGTGCCAGTACCAGGCAACCGTCATGAACAGGTTCGACAGTGTCAGCAGCGCCACAGTCGGCATGGCATATCCCCCAGAAGCTTCCAATTAGCGGCAGACGCGCTATAGCGCAGTAAGGCTAGGAATTGGAAACGCACATGCGGCAGGCAAAAGTCACACGCGACACCACCGAGACGCAGATAACGGTCGAAGTGAACCTCGACGGCACTGGCGTCTATGACGTCGAGACAGGGATCGGCTTTTTCGATCACATGCTCGAACAACTGTCGCGCCACTCGCTGATCGACATTCGCGTGCGCGCCAAGGGCGACCTGCACATCGATGCGCACCACACCGTCGAGGATACCGGCATCGCGCTTGGACAGGCCGTCCTGCAGGCGCTGGGCGACCGGCGCGGCATCACACGCTATGGCCATGCCTATGTTCCGATGGATGAGGCGCTGACACGCGTCGCGCTCGACATTTCGGGCCGCCCCTATCTCGTCTGGAAAGTCGCGTTCAGCCAGCCGCAGATGGGCACGATGGATACCGAACTGTTCAAGGAATGGTTCCATGCCTTTGCCGGCACGGCGGGCCTGACGCTGCACGTCGAAAATCTCTATGGCACCAACAATCACCATATTGTCGAAAGCAGCTTCAAGGCGCTTGCCCGTGCATTGCGCATGGCCGTGACGCTGGATGACCGCAAGCTGGACAGCGTGCCATCCACCAAGGGCACGCTGGGCGGGGTGAAAGCCAATGGCTGAACGGATCGCCGTGATCGATTATGGCGCCGGCAACATCCGTTCGGTTGCCAAGGCCATTGAAAAGGCCGCCGCCGACAAGGGCCACGCCATCCAGCTGATCGTGACGGCAAGTGCCAACATCGTGGCCGGGGCCGATCGCATCGTGCTGCCGGGCGTCGGCGCCTTCGGCCAGTGCGCAACCGCCCTGCGCGGCCTGCCCGACATGGAAGACACCCTGAACCGGGTTGTCATTGATGGCGGCAAGCCTTTCCTTGGCATCTGCGTCGGCATGCAGCTTCTCGCCCGGCGCGGCGAGGAACATGGCACCCATATCGGGCTGGGCTGGATTCCCGGCGATGTCGTCAAGCTCAACCCCGCCGATCCGATGCTGAAAATCCCGCACATGGGCTGGGCACCGGTCCGCCTCAAGCTTGCAGGGATGCAGCATCCCGCCCTGAAAAATCTGCCCGATGGCGAACAGGCCTATTTCGTCCACAGCTATCACATGAAGCCCGCCGAACATGCCCATCTGCTCGCCACCTGCGACTATGGCGGCGAGGTCGCGGCGATCGTCGGGCGCGACAATATCCTTGGGACGCAATTCCACCCCGAAAAGAGCCAGGCCTATGGCCTTGCCTTTCTGAGCGCCTTTCTCGACTGGAACCCCTGACCCATGAGTTTCGTGATTTTTCCCGCCATTGACCTGAAAGACGGCAATGTCGTCCGCCTTGCCGAAGGCGACATGGACCGCGCCACCATCTATGGCGACAATCCGGCAGCTCAGGCGCGCATTTTTGCCGATGCCGGCGCCGAATACCTGCATATCGTCGATCTGAACGGCGCTTTTGCCGGTCATGCCGTCAATGCCGAAGCCGTAGAGTCCGTGCTGAAAACCTTCCCCGGCAAGGTGCAACTGGGCGGTGGCATCCGCACACGCGCCGACATCGACCGCTGGCTTGGCCTTGGCGTCAATCGCGTCGTTATGGGAACGGCCGCTCTTGAAGACCCGGAGCTGGTGCGTGCGGCGGCGGCGGCCAACCCCGGCCGTATCGTTGTCGCGGTCGATGCGCGCGGCGGCATGGTCGCCACGCGCGGCTGGGCCGATGTATCGACCGTTTCCGTCGCCGATCTTGGCCGTCGTTTCGAGGATGCGGGCGTTGCCGCCCTCCTGTTCACCGATGTTGGCCGCGACGGGCTTTTGAAAGGCGTCAATCTTGAAGAAACCGTCGCGCTCGCCAAGGCCGTGTCGATCCCGGTGATCGCCAGCGGCGGCGTGGCCGGGCCTGAGGATATTGTCGCACTGAAGCCGCATGAAGCCGACGGCATTGCCGGCGTCGTCTGTGGTCGCGCCATTTACGATGGCCGTCTCGATCTGCGCCATGCGCTCGATCTTGCTACTGCCTGATCCGCAGAACACGTCATGGCGCTCAATATCCGTATCATCCCCTGTCTCGACGTAGCTGGTGGCCGCGTCGTGAAAGGCGTCAACTTCGTCGACCTGCGCGACGCGGGCGATCCGGTCGAAGCCGCCCGCGCCTATGATGCGGCGGGCGCCGACGAACTGTGCTTCCTTGATATCACTGCCAGCCACGAAGGACGCGGCACTTTGCTCGACATGGTGCAGCGCACCGCCGAACAATGCTTCATGCCGTTGACGGTCGGCGGCGGCGTCCGCGCGGTCGAAGATGCGCGCGCACTCCTGCTGGCAGGCGCCGACAAGGTCGCGGTCAATACTGCCGCCGTCAACCGGCCCGCACTGATCAGCGAACTGGCGCGCCAGTTTGGCGAACAGTGCGTTGTCGTCGCCGTCGATGCCAAGGCAGTCGAACCCGGACGCTGGGAAATTTTCACCCATGGCGGGCGCAAACCGACCGGCATCGATGCCGTGGCCTACGCCGTCGAAGCGGCACGGCTGGGCGCGGGCGAGATCCTGCTGACCAGCATGGACCGTGACGGCACGCGGTCGGGCTTCGATCTTGCGCTGACGCGGGCCGTCGCCGATGCTGTGCCGGTTCCGGTCATTGCCAGTGGCGGAGTCGGCAGTGTCGAGGATCTGGTCGCAGGCGTCAGAGACGGCCATGCGTCCGCCGTGCTTGCCGCGTCGATCTTCCATTTCGGGCAGGCGACGGTGGCCGATGCCAAGCGCGCGATGATCGCCGCCGGCATTTCCGTGCGTCCGCCACTGCCCGACAGTTGACCCGAAAGCCGAGGCGCTTCACAACACTGCCCCATGAACGATGCACTCGACCGCCTTTATGAGACCGTGCTGGCGCGCCGCACGGCCGATCCCGACAGTTCCTATGTCGCAAAGCTGACGGCAAGGGGCCGTCACAAGATCGCTCAGAAGGTCGGGGAAGAAGGGGTCGAGACGGCGCTGGCCGCCGTCAGCGATGATCGCGCCGGCATTATCTCGGAATCAGCGGATCTGCTGTTTCATCTGACAATCCTGTGGGCGGATGCCGGCATAACGCCCGCCGACATCGCCGGAGAGCTGGCCCGCCGCGAAGGCGTGTCGGGACTTGCCGAAAAAGCGGCCCGCCCGAAAAGCTGACAGAAGGACACCGCCATGGCCATCGATCCGCGCCTGCCCTATGACGAGAGCAACATCTTCGCGCGCATCCTCCGGGGCGAAATTCCCTGCAAGCGCGTTTATGAAGACGATCACGCGCTCGCTTTCCACGACATCAACCCGCAGGCGCCTACGCATGTGCTGGTGATCCCGAAAGGGCGCTATGTCTCGTGGGCGGATTTCGCGGCCAATGCATCAGATGCGGAAATTGCCGGTTATGTGCGGGCAGTCGGCAAGGTCGCTGACGATCTCGGCCTGGTCGGAGAAGGCTATCGCCTGCTCGCCAATGTTGGCCTCAACGCACATCAGGAAGTGCCGCATCTGCACATCCACATTTTCGCAGGCCGCAAGCTGGGCCCGATGCTCGCACGCTGACGCTTGACCCGCATGCGCCGCAGAGTCATGTCTCCAGCATATAACAAAGGGGGACGCTGATGTTCTGGCGGATCAAGCCGCTTGATGCGATACTGCGCACTGCGGAAAAAAAGTCGCTGCCGCGCTCTTTGAGCGGTTTTCAACTGATGATGCTTGGCGTTGGCGCCGTCATCGGGACCGGCATTTTCGTCCTGACCGCCGAAGCCGCGCAAAAAGCCGGCCCTGCGATGATGATCAGCTTTGTCATTGCCGGGTTTGTCTGCGCGGTTGCAGCCCTTTGCTATTCAGAAATGGCGGCGATGGTGCCGGTTTCCGGCTCGGCCTACACCTACAGCTATGCCGTGATGGGCGAACTGGTGGCCTGGATCGTCGGCTGGGCGCTCATTCTTGAATATGCCGTGGCGGCTGGCGCTGTTGCCGTCGGCTGGTCGGGCTATTTTGTCGGCCTGATCGAAAACCTTGCCGGGATCGACATAGCCGATGCCTGGGTTGCAGGCCCGATGAATGGCGGGATCATGAACGTGCCGGCTTTTCTGGTCGCACTCGCCGTCACGGGGCTCCTCATCATCGGTACGCGCGAAAGCGCGATGTTCAACGCCATTCTCGTCGCGGTGAAAATCATCGCACTGACCGCCTTCATCGCCCTGTCGGTACCGGCGATGCAGATGGAAAATTTTCAGCCCTTCGCGCCTTTGGGCTTTGGCGGCGTCTCGGCTGCGGCGGCTTCGATCTTTTTTGCCTATGTCGGCTTCGACGCCGTCTCCACAGCTGCCGAAGAAACCCGCGATCCCCAGCGCAACATGCCGATCGGCCTGATTGGCAGCCTTGCGATCTGCACGCTTTTTTACCTTCTGGTCGCCAGTGGCGTCACCGGCTCGGTCGGGGCGCAACCGCTGATGGATGCAGCGGGCGCGGCCTATCATCCCGGCAGCCCGGCCATGGCGGATGCCTGCGCCAGCATGGGCGAAAGCGCCCTCGTCTGCTCGCGCGAAGCGCTGGCATGGACGCTGCGCGAGATCGGCTGGACACAGATCGGCAATCTTGTCGGCCTTGCCGCTGGCTTTGCCCTGCCGTCAGTCATCCTGATGATGATGTTCGGCCAGACACGCATCTTCTTCGTGATGAGCCGTGACGGCCTCTTGCCGGAAGCGCTGTCGAAAGTGCACCCGCGTTTCCATACGCCGCACGTCATCACCATCGTCACCGGCATTGCCGTGGCGCTATTCGCCGCGCTCTTCCCGGTCGGCTTGCTGGCAGACATTTCGAACTCCGGTACGCTCTTTGCCTTTGCGATGGTCGCCATCGGCGTGCTTATCCTGCGCCGCCGCGACCCCGACCGCGTCCGCCCGTTCCGGACTCCGGCCATCTGGCTGGTGTCACCGCTGGCGACAGCGGGCTGCGTCTATCTGTTCCTGAACCTGCCCCGCACGACGACAACGATGTTCCTGATCTGGGCGGGTATCGGACTGGTGGTTTATTTCCTCTATGGCTACCGGAAAAGTCACATCGGGCGTGGCCTGATCGAGGTGCACGAGGACGACCCCGACGCACCGCCACAGCCGGTGCCGCCCTTGCCCTGACAGTGGCGGCGGCACGCGGTTGCGATGGGGCGCGCCCCTCAGCCCAGCCGCTGTACCATCAGTGCCTTGATGTCCGCTTCGGGCCGCGCGCCATAATGGCTGATGATCTCGGCCGCAGCCACGGCCCCCATGCGCGCGCAATCAGGCAAGGCGCGCCCTGCCGAAAAACCCGCCAGAAATCCGGCGGCAAAGAGATCGCCAGCCCCGGTAGTATCCACGACCTGCGCCACTGGTTCGGCACCGATTTCATAGGTCGCGTCGGGCGTCAGCACCACTGCGCCCTTTTCCGACCGCGTGATGACAGCGATCGGCAGTTTTCCGCGTACCGCCGCAACGGCCGCCGCGAAGCTGTCGGTCTGGTAAAGCGACTTGATCTCGACTTCATTGGCGAACAGCACATCGATACGGCCATTGGCCAGAAGCTGAAAATCATCGCGGTGGCGTTCGACGCAAAAGGCATCGGACAGGGTGAAAGCAACCTTGCGTCCGGCATTGCGCGCCACTTCCAGCGCCTTGTTCATCGCCGCACGCGGAGCGGGCGGGTCCCACAGATAGCCTTCCAGATAGGTTATGCGGGCTTCGGCAACACGATCATAATCGACGTCATGGATCGTCAGATCCTGACTGGCGCCAAGAAAGGTATTCATCGTGCGCTGCCCGTCGGGCGTGACGTGGATCAGGCAACGCGCCGTCGGATTGCCGGTATCGGCAAAAGGCGTGCGGTAATCGACCCCTGCCGCGCGGATATCATGCGCAAACACTTGGCCAAGCTGATCGTCCGCGACCCGGCCGACAAAGGCAACCCGGCCACCCAGCATGGCAATGCCGACCGCCGCATTGGCACCCGACCCACCCGACACTTCACGCCCCGGCCCCATCAGGCCATAAATGCGCGTCGCCTCATCGGCGTCGATCAGGCGCATCGCACCCTTGGCAAAGCCTTGCCCGGTCAGAAACGCCTCATCGGCCGGTGCGATCACGTCAACAATGGCATTGCCGATCGACAGCACGTCAAGGCCTTGGGTCATGGGTGCGATCTCCAGTCTGTTTTGCACCGCCACTGCCTAGAGATTGTTGGCAGCAAGGGAAAGCCCCAAGCCGGTCCCGGCGCGCACCACGCTCCGGCGCGCCTTGACCCCTGACGGCATCGCCGCCATCTGAAGGGCATGATCCTGTCGCGCATCCCCCTGGTCATGGCCGCCCTTGTCGCGCTGGGCGCCTGCACGCCCAAGATACAGACCCACACCCCGCCAGCCGCCCGGCCATCGGCCAGCCTGGCGCGTGTGCTTGGTCAGCCGCCCGCAACGGCCATTCTCCTGCTTGGCAAGCCCGGCCTTGACCGACGCGAAGGCCCGGCGCGGCAATTGCAGTTTGCCCGCAACGGCTGCGTCCTCGATCTTTTCTATTATCCCGATCCCGCAACCGGCCAAAGCCGGGCGACCTATGCCGAAGCCCGACGCAGCGACGGTAGCGCCATGACGGCGGGCGACTGTTTCGATACGCTTTACCGCATCCAGCCGCTTAACTGAGCCATTCAGCGCGCACCGCCGGATCCGTTTCGGCCGCCGCGCGCGTCGCCCTCTCAGCCGCCATGCGGTCGGGAGCGATCCGGCCCAGCGCCCAGATCGCTGCACCGCGCACAATCGCCGCCGGATCGTCGAGCAACGACAGAAGCTGGGGCAGATAGCGCACATGGCCGCTGTTTCCGGCCGCGATCAGGGCATTGCGGACCATGCGGTCACGCCCGATACGCTTGATGGGCGACCCGGAAAAAATCGCGCGAAAACCGGCATCATCCAGCGCCAGAAGATCGGCAAGATCGGGCGCAACCAGTTCGGCGCGCGGCGCAAAGGCGATTTCATGCGCCGCATGTGCGAATTTGTTCCAGGGACATATGGCAAGGCAATCGTCGCAGCCATAGATGCGGTTGCCGATCGCCGGACGCAACTCATGCGGGATCGGCCCCTTGTGCTCGATGGTCAGATAGGAAATGCAGCGCCGCGCATCGACACGATAGGGCGCAGGAAAGGCTGCGGTCGGACAGGCCCGCTGGCAGGCATTACACGAACCGCAATGATCGCGTCCCGGCGCATCGGCTGCCAGATCGAGCGTTGTGTAGATCGCGCCCAGAAACAACCAACTGCCATGCTGACGGCTGACGAGATTGCTGTGCTTGCCCTGCCAGCCAAGCCCTGCCGCC
>CAZWMK010000010.1:32083-39973 GCA_964635065.1 uncultured Sphingomonadaceae bacterium
GGTATCGACAAAAACCTTGACCCCGCTGTCCGGCGCTTGCGTCACCAGCCAGCGCGCGAGGCGCTTCAGGCGTTTCTTGATGACGTCATGATAGTCCTGTCCCAGCGCATAGACCGAAATCACGCCGGTATCCGGTGCATCGGCATGGCGCAGCGGATCGAGCGCGGGGGCATAGCTGGTGCCCAGCATGATGATGGAACGCACATCGGGCCACAGTCCGCGCGGACTGGCGCGGCGGGTGACGGTTTCTGCCATCCACAGCATGTCGCCATGACAGCCCGCATCAAGCCATGCCTGCAACCGCGCAGCCGTTTCCGGCGCGGCGTCGGCACCCGCGATGCCACATGCGGCAAAGCCGAGGGCTGCGGCTTCCGCACGCAATGCGGCCGCCAGCATCGCGTCAGGCCGGGACGTAGCCATGGGCGCGCAAGGCCTCGCCGGCCAGATAGAGCGAGCCGGTAATCAGGACGACCGGCGGCTTGTCACGGTCGCTGGCTTGCGCAATGGCATCAAGCGCCGCGTCCAGTCCCGCCACTGCTTCAGCGGGAAGACCCGTTGTGCGCACGACCTGCACAAGCTCTTGTGGTGTACGCGCATCGTGGCCTGCAATCGGCACGGTATATACGGCGGTCGCCCGTCCGGCGAAGGGTTTCAGGAACCCGCCCGCATCCTTCGAATTGAGCATGCCAAGCACCATGTAAAAGGGGCGGGCGGCAAGATTATGGCCGCGAAAGGCGTCTGCGACCACCTGCCCCGCTGCCGGATTGTGGCCGCCATCCAGCCAGAGCTCGCTGCCCGCTGGCAGGCGGTCGAGCAAAGCTCCTGCTTCCAGCCGCTGGAGCCGTGCCGGCCATTCCGCCCAGCCCAACCCGGCCCGCAACGCTGCCTCGGGCACCGGCACCGCCTGTTGATGACGCAGCATGGCCAGCGCCAGCCCGGCATTGTCGATCTGGTGCGCGCCCTGCAAGCGTGGCAGCGGCAGGCTGATCCGCCCGGCCACATCGCGGTAATGCAGCGCGCCGTCATAATCCGCGACATCCCAGTCTGCCCCGCGCCGGATGAGGGGAGCGCCTGCACCGGCCGCGACTTCAGCAATCCGTGCGTTCACCGCCTGTGGGTAACGCGACAGAATCAGCGGCACGCCATGCTTGGCAATGCCCGCCTTTTCGGCTGCAATATCCACAAGCGTTTCGCCCAGAAACTGCTGATGATCGAGGCCCAGCTGGGTAATGCCGGTGATCGCGGGCGCGCCGATGACGTTGGTGGCGTCCATGCGCCCGCCCAGGCCCACCTCGATCACACAGGCATCGGCAGGGGTATTGGCAAAGGCATGAAATGCCGCCGCCGTCGTCAGTTCGAAAAAGGTTATGGGCTGACCCAAATTGACCGCCAGCACCTCTTCAAGCAGCGCCTTCAGGGCGTCGTCTGCGATCAGGCGTCCGGCAAGCCGGATGCGCTCGTTGAAACGCACCAGATGCGGCGAGGTATAGGCGTGAACGCGATAGCCCGCCGCCTCAAGACAGGCACGCAGATAGGCACAGGTCGAGCCTTTGCCATTGGTGCCTGCAACATGGAATACCGGCGGCAAGCGCGCTTCAGGATTGCCCAGCGCCGCCAGCAAGCGCTCTAGCCGCCCCAGAGTCAGGTCGATATGCAGCGGGTGCAGATCAAGCGCCCGCGCGAGAAGGGACGCGAGCGCCGGATCGTCGGCATGGGGCGCCGCAGGCACGGGGATCAGGCTGCGGCGATTTTGGGCTGCGTCAGAAGCGACAGCACACGCGCCAGCGTATCGTGCATCTCACGACGATGAACGACCATGTCGAGCATACCGTGGTCATAGAGATATTCGGCGCGCTGGAAGCCTTCCGGCAGTTTTTCGCGGATCGTATTCTCGATCACCCGCTGGCCTGCAAAACCGATCAGCGCCCCCGGTTCGGAGATCTGGACATCGCCGAGCATCGCATAAGACGCCGTAACACCGCCCGTCGTCGGATCGGTGAGGACGACGATATAAGGCAGGCCCGCTTCCCTCAGTTCAGCAATGCCGACCGTCGTTTTCGGCATCTGCATCAGGGACAGGATGCCCTCCTGCATGCGCGCACCACCGGCTGCGGTGAAAATCACGAACGGCGCCTTGGCCGCGATCGCAGCGCGCACGCCTGCCAGAAAGGCCGCGCCGACGCCAAGGCCCATCGATCCGCCCATGAAGGCGAAATTCTGGACCGCCACCACCGCTTCGGTGCCGCCAATCCGGCCCCTGGCAATCGCCATGGCTTCCGGTTCGCCGGTTGTACTGCGCGCAGCCTTAATGCGATCAGCATAGCGTTTGCTGTCACGAAATTTCAGAGGATCATCCGCGACGGCAGGCACGGGAATGCGGCTGTGCGCGCCATTGTCGAAAATCTGCGCGAACCGCTCGTCCGGGCCGATGCGCTCGTGATGGTCGCAGCGCGGACAGACGTGCAGATTCTCCGCAAACTCCTTGCGGAAAACCATCTGACCGCATTTGCGGCACTTGTGCCAGAGATTGTCGGGCGTCTCGCGCTTTTGCAAAAAACCGAGGCGGGGACGCAGTCGTTCAAGCCAGCTCATGCCGTCGTCTCCTGTCGGGCGTCGCGCACAGCCTGCGCCAACTGACCCACAAAATGCCCGACACGGGCGGAAATGTCATTGGCCTTGGCCGCAGCGGCATCCGCGATCAGCGTCACGATTGCCGAACCGACGACCACACCATCGGCATGACGGGCGATTTCGGCGGCCTGTTCGGGCGTGCGGATGCCAAAGCCCACGGCAACGGGCAGCGCCGTCTTTGCCTTGATGCGCTGGACTGCGGCAGCAATATCGGCATTCTGCGCCGTCTGCGTGCCGGTAATGCCCGCGACCGAGACATAATAGAGAAAACCGCTCGCGCCATCGAGCACGGCAGGCAGGCGCTGGTCATCGGTCGTCGGCGTTGCCAGACGAATGAAATGCAAGCCCGCGCCACGCAGGGCAGGCCCAAGGTCGGCATCCTCCTCGGGGGGCAGATCGACGACGATGCAGCCATCAACCCCCGCCGCCGCCGCATCCACAGCGAAGCGTTCCGGGCCGTAGGACAGGATCGGATTGGCATAGCCCATCAGGACAACGGGCGTATGCGCATCACGCGTGCGGAAATCGCGAACCAGTGCGATGATGTCGCGCAGCTTCACATGGCCATCCAGCGCCCGGAGGTTGGCGGCCTGGATCGCCACGCCATCGGCCATCGGATCGGTAAACGGCACGCCGAGTTCGATGACGTCCGCACCATTGTCCGCAAGGGCTGTCATAATGCCGGCGGTCTCGCTTACCGAGGGGTCGCCTGCGGTAACGAAGGTGACGAGGGCGGCGCGGCCTTCACGCGCGCAATCGGCAAAACGGGCTTCGATGCGACCGGTCACAGCTTCACTCCCAACGCATCTGCCACGGTAAAGATATCCTTGTCGCCACGCCCGCTGACATTGACGACCATCAGCTGGTCGGGTCGCATGGTCCGGGCGACCTGTTCCGCGACATGCAGCGCATGGGCGCATTCCAGTGCGGGGATGATCCCTTCAAGGCGACAGATTTTCTGGAACGCCGCCAGTGCCTCGTCATCGGTGCAGGGCAGATATTGCACCCGGCCAATTTCGTGAAGATAGGCATGTTCGGGTCCGATGCCCGGATAATCCAGCCCGGCCGAAATCGAATGAGCTTCAAGGATCTGCCCGTCTTCGTCCTGCAACAGATAGGTCTTGTTGCCATGGAGCACGCCGGGGCGGCCACCGGCAAGGCTTGCGGCATGCTCGCCGCTCGACAGGCCATGGCCGGCGGCCTCAACGCCAATCATCGCGACATTGGCATCGTCAAGGAAGGGGTGGAACATGCCGATGGCATTCGATCCGCCCCCCACAGAGGCAACGAGCATGTCAGGCAGGCGGCCTTCGGCTTCCATGATCTGTTCGCGGAGTTCAGTGCCGATCACGGACTGGAAGTCGCGCACAAGTTCGGGATAGGGATGCGGTCCGGCTGCCGTGCCGATGATGTAGAAAGTGTCGTGCACATTGGCGACCCAGTCGCGCAGCGCATCGTTCATCGCATCCTTCAGCGTCATCGAACCGGATTCGACAGCGCGCACCTCGGCACCCAGCAGGCGCATGCGGAACACGTTCGGTTGCTGGCGCTCGATATCGCGCGCCCCCATGAAGATGGTGCACGGCAAGCCGAAACGGGCGGCGACAGTTGCCGTCGCCACGCCATGCTGGCCCGCACCGGTTTCGGCGATGATCCGCTTTTTGCCCATGCGGCGGGCCAGAAGGATCTGGCCAATGCAGTTATTGATCTTGTGTGCGCCGGTATGGTTGAGTTCCTCGCGCTTGAAATAGATTTTCGCGCCACCGCAGGCTTCGGTGAAGCGTTCGGCGAAATAAAGCGGGCTGGGCCGGCCGACGAAATTCTTCATCAGGTCGTCAAACTCGGCTTGAAACGCCGGATCGGCCTTGGCCTCGTTATAGCAGCGTTCAAGATCGAGGATCAGCGGCATCAGCGTTTCGGCGACATAGCGCCCGCCAAACTGTCCGAAATGCCCACGTGTGTCGGGGCCTGCCCGCAAACTTGCCGTCGCTGTCATGACTCTCGTACCGCCTTGCAAAAATCCCTGATCTTATCGACCGACTTGACGCCGGGCGCGCTTTCAACGCCGCTCGACACATCGACCAGCGGCACACCGGTTACGGCGATGGCCTCGGCGACGCAGCCTGCGTCCAGCCCACCCGACAGCCCCCAGCGCCCACCAAAGCTGCGTCCTGCCAGAAGACGCCAGTCGAACCGCACGCCATTGCCGCCCGGAAGCTCCGATCCGTTAGGCGCTTTGGCGTCGAACAGCAAGAGATCGGCGTCCCCCCGCGACGCGACAGCGCGGTCGATATCCGCCGTGGTTGCCACCGATGTCGCCCGCCAGACGGCAACACCAAAACGGCGCCGCACATCGGACAGGCGCGCGGCATCCTCGTGGCCATGCAGTTGCACGACATCCAGCCGACCGGCCCGGATCGCGGCATCGAGCAAGCCATCATCGGGATCCACGAAAACGCCTACGCGCGCAACATGCCCCGGCACGCGCGCGGCCAGCCCCGCCACCGTCTCGAAACCGACATTGCGGGGGCTTTTCGGGAAAAACACGAAACCGACATGGCTGGCACCAGCCGCAATCGCGCAGTCGAGCGTTTCCGGTTCCGACAGGCCGCAGATCTTGATGGCCGTCACGACAAATCAGCCGCGATCGCCGCCGCCGCCGCCGCCGGATCGGGCGCCCCCGTGATCGGACGGCCGATCACCAGCACCGACGCACCGGCATCCAGCGCCTCGCGCGGGGTCATTACCCGCTTCTGGTCGCCCACCGCACTGCCAGAAGGCCGGATACCCGGCACGACGAACAGCCCATCCGCCCATGCGGCATGAAGCGCGCCCACCTCGTGCGCCGAACAGACAACGCCATCCAGACCCGCCGCGCGCGTCAACGCAGCCAGCCGCGCCACCTGCCCGGCGGGCTGGTCGGCAACGCCACAGGCATGCAGATCACGCGCGTCAAGGCTGGTCAGGACGGTAACGGCAACCACACTGGTTTCCGGACGCACGGCTGCGCGCGCGGCTTCCATCATCGCCCGGCCGCCGGCGGCATGAACATTGACGATAGCGAGATCAAGCGGGGCCAGCGCGCGCAACGCGCCCGCCACGGTATTCGGAATGTCGTGCAACTTGACATCGAGGAAGATCGGGCGACCTAGCCCGGCCATGGCCCGCACGCCTGCCGGGCCTTGCGCCATGAAAAACTCCAGCCCCAGCTTGAAGCCGCCGACATGGGGCGCAACGCTGCGGGCCAATGCCTGCGCACGGTCGAGATCGGGCGTGTCGAGCGCCACATAAATCGGATTGGTCATGATTCAGGCGTCCGGCTGGCTGACAGGAAGCGGCGGTGCGCTATCGACGACGGCGGGAACGGCTGCCGCACTCACAGCCGCCTTTTCCTGCCGCAGCGCGTCCAGGTCGCGCTCAAGCTGACGGATGCGGCGCTGACTACGAAAACGGGCAATGCCGCCCAGAATCCAGCCGGGCAGCGCTCCCAGCACCAGCATTGCCAGCATCAGGAGCGGCAGGCGGATATCCAGCACCAGATCATCCCACAGTCGCAGCGTCACACTGTCCCAGTTGCCAGCGGCAAACAGAACCACAACAGCCACGATCAGGGCGTAAAGAAGATAAGCCATTATGCGCATGATGGTTCAGCGATAGCCGAGCAGGCTGCCCTGCGCCAGCGCATTATCGCCGCAGGCAGGACGCAGCCGGCGCCCGCAAGCACGGCCTCAGTCGTGCAGCAGCTTTTCGCGCAGTTCCTTGCCCGGCTTGAAATAGGGCACGCGTTTTGGCTCGACTTCGACGGCATCGCCCGTGCGCGGGTTACGGCCGGTGCGGGCATCGCGCGCGCGGGTGGAAAAAGCGCCAAACCCCCTCAATTCAACGCGCCGACCTTCCGCCAGAGCATCGATGATGGACTCGAACACCGTTGCAACAACCCGTTCGACCTCTTTTAGGCCAAGATGCGGATTCGCCTGCGCCACGGCAGAGACAAGTTCGGATCGGATCATGGACACCTCGCATCAATGAAGAGGGACACGCGATACGCATAGGAGTGATGCAGACAATCTACGCCATTTCCCCGGAAACACAAGAAGTTACAATGCCTTCTCTCAAATGTCCCCATAGAAAAAGGCCTGCCGGACATGCCGGCAGGCCCTTTCCCGTGTGACTGGATCAGCCTTTGATCGCTGGATCAGTCGCGGGTTTCGCGCGCCTTGTTGAGCGCGGCACCCAGGATGTCGCCCAGCGACGCGCCCGAATCGGACGAGCCATACTGCGCCACAGCCTGCTTTTCTTCCGCGATCTGCATCGCCTTGATCGAGAGCATCGGACGACGGCCCTTTTCAAAGCCGGTGACCATCGCATCGAGCTTCTGGCCGACCTGGAAGCGTTCCGGACGCTGTTCATCACGATCGCGCGAGAGGTCGGCGCGCTTGATGAACGCAGCGCCGCCATCTTCGCCAACCTGGACTTCAAGGCCGCCGTCAACGACGCCCATGACGGTGCAGGTGACAATCGCGCCCTTCTTCAGGTCACCGCCAGCCGCTGCGCCGCCAGCCGACACGGCAGCAGCACCACCGCCCTGCGCCTGATTCATGCCGAGGCTGATGCGTTCCTTTTCGACATCGACGTCAAGCACGACGGCCTTGACCATCTCGCCCTTGTGATGCTGCGCAAGGGCGGCTTCGCCCGTGACGCCCCAGGCGATGTCCGACATGTGAACCATGCCGTCGACTTCGCCGTCGAGACCGATGAACAGGCCGAATTCGGTCGCGTTCTTGACTTCGCCCTCCACGGTCGAACCGACCGGGTGCTTTTCGGCGAAGGCTTCCCACGGATTCTGCTGGGCCTGCTTGAGGCCGAGCGAAATGCGGCGCTTTTCTTCGTCGACTTCGAGGACGACGACTTCGACTTCCTGGCTGGTCGAAACGATCTTGCCGGGGTGGACGTTCTTCTTGACCCAGCTCATTTCCGAGACGTGGACCAGACCTTCGACACCAGCTTCGAGTTCGACGAACGCACCGTATTCGGTGATGTTCGTGACACGGCCCTTGAACTTGCCGCCGACCGGGTATTTGGCGATCGCGCCTTCCCACGGATCCGACTCAAGCTGCTTCATGCCAAGGCTGATGCGCTGCGTGTCGCGGTTGATGCGGACGATCTGCACCTTCAGCGTGTCACCGATGTTCAGCACTTCGCTCGGATGGCCGACGCGCTTGTAGCTCATGTCGGTGACATGGAGCAGGCCATCGATAC
>CAZWMK010000011.1:0-32126 GCA_964635065.1 uncultured Sphingomonadaceae bacterium
GCTCCACCGTTGGGCGTGGCTTGGCCATGTACAGCGGCACGATGTCGATGTTTTCGGCCATGATGTACTGCCAGATGTCGAGTTCCGTCCAATTGCTGATCGGAAACACGCGGATGCTTTCACCCTTGGCTTTGCGGGCATTGTACAGCCGCCACAATTCGGGGCGCTGATTCTTGGGGTCCCAGCGGTGGTTGGCCGAACGGAAGGAGAATACGCGCTCCTTGGCGCGGCTCTTTTCCTCGTCGCGGCGCGCGCCGCCAAAGGCCACGTCGAAGCCGTACTTGTCGAGCGCCTGCTTCAGCCCTTCGGTCTTCCACATGTCGGTGTGGAGCGAACCATGATCGAACGGGTTGATGCCCTTCGCCGCTGCTTCGGGGTTGTGATAGACGATCAGTTCCATGCCGCTTTCGCGCGCCATGCGGTCGCGCAGTTCGTACATCGCGCGGAACTTCCACGTCGTGTCGACATGCAGCAACGGGAACGGCGGCGGCGACGGGAAAAAGGCTTTCCGCGCCAGATGCAGCATCACCGCAGAATCCTTGCCCACCGAATAGAGCATCACCGGGTTTTCGGCCTCGGCGACGACTTCGCGCATGATGTGGATGCTTTCGGCTTCAAGCCGCTGCAAATGGGTCAGGGACATAGGCGCCACTTCATCGCTTCGGGTTCGCCGCACCGACAGGATCGTGCGGCCTCATACCCCAGCGTCTGTCGCCAAAAGGCGCGCGCGCATCAAACGATTAAATATTTGCCTGTCACAACGCGGACTTTGGCAGCCCGCTCAGGCGCGCCGCCACGTCGTACCGCCCGGCCCATCCTCAAGGATGATGCCCTCGGCCAGGAGTTCGTCGCGGATGCGGTCGGATTCGGCGAAGTTCTTCGCCTTGCGGGCGGCCAGACGTGCTTCGATCCGCGCCACGATCTCATCATCAAGCGATACCACTGCCGCCGCCTCAAGCCGGAAGCCAAGCAGTTGCAGCGAGGCTTTCGCCGCCGCCGGATCGCTCTTCACGACCGAAGCCAACACGGCCAGTGCTTCAGGCGTGTTGAGGTCATCGGCCAGCGCCGCCATGAACGCAGGCGACGGCGCGGTCGGGACAAGCGCCGGATCTTCCAGCAACCGCCGCCAGCGCGACAGGCGCGCCTTTTCACTTTCGATCAGCTGATCGGTCCAGTTGAGCGGTTGCCGGTAATGCGCCGACAACAGCGCGAGCCGGATCACTTCGCCGTCGATGCCGCGATCGAGCAGTTCACCCACCGTCACAACATTGCCGAGCGACTTCGACATCTTCTCGCTGTCCATCGACAGGAAACCATTGTGCAGCCAGTAACGCGCCAGCGGCGCGCCGTGCGCGCAGCGCGACTGGGCGCATTCATTCTCGTGGTGCGGAAACACCAGATCAAGGCCGCCGCCGTGAATGTCGATTGTCTGGCCGAGATGCGCTGCGATCATCGCCGAGCATTCAATGTGCCAACCCGGACGCCCGCGCCCCCACGGGCTGTCCCAGCCCGGTTGGTCGGCGGCAGACGGCTTCCACAGCACAAAATCGCCGGGATTTTTCTTGTAGGGCGCAACCTCGACGCGCGCACCCGCCACCATCTCGTCCATCGGGCGCTTCGACAGCGAGCCATAGCCCTGATCCTGCGTGATATCGAACAGGACATGGCCCTCGGCGGCATAGGCCGCGCCCTTGGCGACCAGTTCGGCGATCATTGCGATCATCTGCCCGACATGGTCGGTCGCGTGCGGCGCAATGGTCGGCGGCAGAACGCCAAGCGCGCCCATGTCGTCGAGGTAGAATTGTTCGTAACGCGCGGTGATCGTGTCGATGCCGACATTTTCCTTGGTGGCCGCCGCCATGATCTTGTCGTCGATATCGGTGATGTTGCGCGCATAAACCAGGCTGTCGGCGCCATATTGATGGCGCAGCAGGCGCGCGAGCACATCGAACACCACGGCGGGCCGGGCATTGCCGATATGCGCGCGGTTATAGACGGTCGGGCCGCAGACATACATGGTCACGCGGGCGGGATCGGCAGGGGTAAAGACGCGCTTCTCGCGCGCCAGCGTGTCGTATAGACGAAGTTCCATGGGCCGCATCCCTAATGCCGCGCGCGCGTTGAGGCAACGGGCGAAGCCGGGACGGACGGCGCCTTAATTATCCTCGAACAGCGAATCGAGCGCGCTGCGTTGTTCGTCGGAATAGCCTTTGCCATCCGCATCCCTGCTTTTTTCGTCTCTGGACGTGGCGGGCGTAGTGGCCACTTCATCGGCACCAGCCGTGCGCTGTTCCTCGACGTAATCAATGACGACGCGCGCGGTGATGTCGAGAAGCGGCGCGGTTTTCGCCGCCTGCATCCAGCGCGGACGGGGTTCATCCTTGCCCCAGATCACCTCGAACAGGAGGACGGCAAACAGGAACAGCAACGATGCACCGATCAGTCCCTTGACCGCGCCGAAGCCAAAGCCAAGCAGCCGGTCGACGGGGCCGACAATCGACTGGCGCGTCCGTTTGCCCAGCATGGCGGCGATCAGACGAAAACCGGTGTAGGTGACGAGGAAAACGCCCATGAATGCGGCAATAGCCGCACCAGTTTCGCTGTCGATCCACGCCCTGAGCAAAACAGTTGCCGGTTCATAGAACATGCGCAGCGCCAGGATCGCGGCAACCCACGCCATCAGCGACAGGATTTCACTGACAAAGCCCCGCATGATGCCGCGCACGGCAAGCACGCCGACGAGCAGCAGGACGAACATGTCGAATGCGGTCAAACCAGTCATGGGCATGGCCTAGCGGCGTCCGGCGAGATGGTCAACGAGGGCGCGGACGCTGGCAAAACCCGTGGTCTTGATGCCTTTCGCAGCCTCGCCCGCCCGGTCGGGCACCAGCGCACGGGAAAAGCCGAGTTTCGCCGCCTCTTTCAGGCGCAGGCTGGCGTGCGCCGCCGGCCGCACTTCACCCGACAGCGCGATTTCGCCCAAGGCCACCGTATCGATCGGAAACGGCTGTTCCGACAGCGCCGAGATCAGCGCCGCCGCCACCGCAAGATCGGCTGCCGGATCATTGACGCGTAGCCCGCCCGCGACGTTCAGGTAGACTTCGCAGGCCGACAGCGACAGGCCGCAGCGCGCCTCCAGAACCGCCAGGATCATCGCCAGCCGCCCGCTGTCCCAGCCAACAACCGCGCGGCGCGGCGTCGCCCCCGATTGCAGGCGCACGACAAGCGCCTGAATCTCGACCATCACCGGCCGCGTGCCTTCCAGTGCCGGAAACACCACCGAACCTGACACCGGCGCATCGCGATGTGTCAGGAACAGGGACGACGGGTTCGCCACTTCCTCCAGCCCCGCGCCACCCATGGCGAAAACGCCGATTTCATCGGTGCCGCCAAAGCGGTTCTTGACCGCGCGCAGGATACGATACTGATGGCTGCGCTCGCCCTCGAAATAAAGAACGGTATCGACCATGTGTTCAAGTACGCGCGGCCCCGCCAGCTGCCCGTCCTTGGTGACATGGCCAACGAGCACCACCGCTGTCCCCAGTGTCTTGGCATAGCGAATCAGTTCCTGCGCCGAGGCACGCACCTGACTGACCGTACCGGGCGCGCCTTCCAGAAGATCGCTGTGCATCGTCTGGATCGAATCGATGATGAGCAGATCGGGTGCCCTGCCCGCCGACAGCGTGGTCAATATGTCGCGCACCGAGGTGGCGGCCGCGAGCGCGACAGGCGCATCCGCCAGCCCAAGGCGGACCGCGCGCAGTCGCACCTGATCGGCTGCTTCTTCACCCGAGATATAGGCCACCGACGCGCCGGCCTTTGCCATGCGGCCCGCCGCTTGTAACAGCAGCGTCGACTTGCCGATGCCGGGATCGCCGCCGATCAGCACCGCCGAGCCTGCGACCAGTCCGCCCCCCAGCGCGCGATCCAGTTCGCGGATACCCGTCGGACGGCGCGGGGGCAGTTCGACCGCCTGATCGAGCTGGCTCAAGGTGATCGTCTGGCCGCCACCTTCCAGCCGGTGCTTGGCGGCAAAGGGCGTGACGATGGATGCCACTTCGCGTTCGAGCGTATTCCACGCGTTGCAATCAGGGCACTGGCCGACCCATTTGGCCTGCACCCCGCCACAGGACTGGCAGACATAACGCGCGGCTGGTTTGGCCATGGTTCCCCGACTGAAAAATATATGAACAGACAGGGAACATAGGCAAAGTCATCCGTGCGATCAATGCTGTCATTTGCGCGCGCGCGACAGGGCGGCTATCGCAGGGATCATGACTATCGCGCCCCTTCGCCTGACCATCGACATGAACGCACTCGCCGCCAACTGGCGCTGGCTGGCGCGGATGAGCGGCCCGGCCGCATGCGGTGCCGCAGTGAAAGCGGACGGTTACGGCACTGGTGCCGCCGAAGCCGTCGCGCGGCTCGCGCGCGAAGGCTGCCGCGATTTCTTCGTCGCGACCTGGGCCGAGGCCCGCGCACTCATCCCCGGCCTCGGCATGGGCGTGACACTTCATGTTCTGCACGGCCTGCTACCCGGCGAAGACGCCGTGCCCGGTGCCCAGCCCGTTCTCAACACCCCTGAACAGGTCGCCCGCTGGCGCGCTGTGGCGGGTGGCCGTCCGTGCGATCTGATGTTTGATACCGGGATGAACCGGCTTGGCCTGTCTCCCGCCGATGCAACCCTCGCGGATGGCCTTAGCGTCGATGTCGCCATGAGCCACCTCGCCTGCGCAGATGAAGTGGGTCATCCGGCAAACGCGCAACAACTGGCGGCTTTTCGCGCGCTGTCGCTGCCCGCCGGTGTGCGCCGCAGCCTGGCGAATTCGGCGGGTATCTGCATGGGAACAGATTACAGCTTCGACCTCACGCGCCCCGGCCTTGCGCTTTATGGCGGCATCCCGCGCGCCGAAGCCCATGGCCATATCCAGCCAGTGGTCAGGATCGAGTCCGCTGTCCTGCAAATCCGTCATGTCCCGGCGGGGGACATGGTCGGCTATGGCGGCACATGGCAAGCACCGCGCGACAGCCGCATCGCGATTGTGAATCTTGGCTATGCCGATGGCTACCTGCGCGGTTTTTCCAACCGCGGGCAGGCGTTTGCCAAGGGCGTTTCCTGTCCGGTGGCCGGACGCGTCTCGATGGACCTGACCGCCATCGACATCACCGATGCGCCGTTGCTTGCCGAAGGCGACTGGATCGAGATCGATTTCGACCTTGCACGCGCCAGCATCCAGTCGGGGCTATCGCAATATGAGTTGCTTACCTGCCTCTCCGACCGCTATCTGCGATGCTATCTATGAGCAGCATCGGCACATTCCTGTTTGAATCGCTGGCAGCGATCGGCGCTTTTCTCCTGGGCGGACTGGCGGCGATCGGTCGTGTGACCCGCTTTGCGTGGACGGCCGTGACGCGCCTTGCGACCCCGCCCTTCTATCTGTCGAAGCTTCTGGAGCAGATGCTGTCGATCGGCTATTTCTCGCTGCCGGTCGTCGGACTGACCGCCATTTTCACGGGTGCGGCGCTGGCGCAACAGATTTACGTTGGCGGCGCGCGCTTCAACGCGGAAAGCACCGTGCCGGCTGTCACCGTCATCGCCATCGTCCGCGAACTGGGACCGGTGCTGGGTGGCCTCATGGTCGCAGGCCGCGTGTCATCGGCCATGGCCGCCGAACTCGGCACCATGCGCGTGACCGAACAGATCGATGCCCTGACGACGCTGCGGACCGATCCCTTCCGCTATCTTGTCGCGCCCCGACTGCTGGCAGCTGTCATCGTGCTGCCGCTCCTCGTTCTTGTCGCCAATGTGCTGGGCGTGCTCGGCGGCTTCCTGATCGCCACGGGCCGTCTGAACTTCAATGTCGCCAATTATCTCACCATCACCCGTCGCTATCTCGAATGGGAAGACGTCAACAGTTCGCTCGTGAAAGCGGCTGTCTTCGGCTTCATCGTTGCGCTGATGGGCTGCTATCACGGCTATCATTCATCGGGCGGCGCGGCGGGTGTCGGCAAGGCGACGACCAATGCCGTCGTCAGCGCCTTCCTTCTGATCCTGCTATCGAACCTCATCATCACCGTGATCGTGTTCGGATCATGAGCGAGACAGCGAAAATCACGCTTTCAGGCGTCGTCAAGCGCTTTGGCCCGAAAACCGTGCTGAATGGCGTGGACCTCGTGATCGCGCCCCGCGAATCGCTTGTGATCATCGGCGGATCGGGCACCGGAAAATCGGTGATGCTAAAGTGCATCCTCGGCCTTTTGCGCCCGGATGAAGGATCGATCCTTGTCGATGGCATCGAGACTATCGGCTTGAAAGGCCGTGCTCTTGATGTCCACCGCGCGCGCTTTGGCATGTTGTTCCAGGGCGGCGCACTGTTCGATTCACTGCCCGTCTGGCGCAACGTCACCTTCGCCCTGTCGCGCGGCGCCAGCTGGGGTGGCAGCAAGCTGCGCACCATTGCCATCGAAAATCTCGAACGCGTCGGCCTTGATGCGAAAGTGGCCGATCTGCGCCCTGCCGAACTGTCGGGCGGCATGCAAAAGCGCGTGGCGCTGGCCCGTGCCATCGCCGCGCGTCCCGAAGTCATTTTCTTCGACGAACCGACGACCGGGCTCGACCCGATCATGGCCGATGTCATCAATGACCTGATTCGGGCGCAGGTGCGCGACCTTGGCATCACTGCCGTCACCATCACCCACGACATGGCAAGCGTCCGCAAGATTGCCGACCGAGTCGCAATGATCTACGAAGGCAAGATCCTGTGGGAAGGCCCGAAAGCTGATCTCGACACCAGCGGAAACCCCTATGTCGACCAGTTCGTGCATGGCCGTGCCGAAGGGCCGATCCGCATGGCGGTCAGGCGCTAGAGACCGCGCGATGAGCGAGGCGCTCTACAACACCCGCATCCTGCGACTGGCTGCATCGATCCCGCATCAGACCCGGCTCGATCAGCCACAGGCAAGCGTGACACGCGTCAGCCCGGTATGCGGCAGCAAGATCACGGTCGACATCGACCTCGACCAGCATGGCCGTGTCGCGCGTTTTGGGCAGGATGTCCGCGCCTGTGCGCTCGGACAAGCTTCGGCATCGATCCTCGGCACGCGGATTCTCGGCCTGACGCCCACCGAACTGGCAACTGCGCGCGATGCGCTGGCCGTCTATCTGCGCGATGATTCTGCGACCCTGCCCGCAGACTGGTCGCCTCTTGAGCTGTTCGCCCCGGCCCGACCGCACAAGGCGCGTCACCCATCGATCCTCCTTGCTTTCGATGCTGCCGCCGCAGCCGCAGCCGCAGCGGCCGGAAAAACGGAATGACGACAAGCGGTAACGCCAGCTCGTTGCTCGGCGACGCCGTCATCTACCTTGGCGCCGCCCTTGCCATCGTGCCATTGTTCCATCGCCTGAAAATGGGTGCGGTTCTGGGCTATCTCGCTGCGGGCATCCTGATCGGTCCGCAGGCGCTTGCCCTCATCACTGACCCTGAATCGACGCTGCATTTCGCCGAGTTCGGCATTGTACTGCTGCTTTTCGTCATAGGCCTTGAACTCAAGCCTGCCCGTCTATGGCAGTTGCGCCACGACATTTTCGGCCTTGGCCTGTTGCAGGTCGCACTCTGCGGCCTGCTCCTGACAGCCGCACTCGTGCTGATCACGCCCCTGACATGGCAAGCGGCGCTGGCCGTCGGTCTGCCGCTCGGCCTGTCGTCGACTGCACTCGTGATCCAGCTCCTGCGCGAACGAAACGCCTTCAACACCCCTTTGGGCGAAAAAAGTTTCTCGATTCTGCTGTTTCAGGATCTTGCGATCATTCCGCTCGTCACCATCGTTGCATCCCTCAGCCGCGCACCCGCGCCCCCCGATGCCCTGCCCGGCGACATATTCGCGCTCTACACGCTTGGCGCGATCATTGTCCTGATCCTCGCCGGCCATTTCCTGATGAATCCCCTGTTCCGGCTGATCAGCGCCATCGGCGCCCGCGAGGGCTTTGTTCTGGCAGCCCTGTTCGCCGTGCTGGGTTCGGCATGGCTGATGCAAAGTTTTGGCGCGTCTATGGCGCTTGGCGCCTTTGTTGCGGGCGTGATGCTGGCGGATTCGCCCTACCGCCAGGCCCTTGAAGCTGACGTCGAACCCTTTCGCGGTCTTTTGATGGGCCTGTTTTTCCTCGCGGTCGGCATGACGCTCGACCTTCATGTAATCGCCGCACGCTGGCCGTTGATCATCGCGCTGGTGATTGTCCTGATCACGGTCAAAACGCTTGTCATCGCAGCACTCGCCCGGCTGTTCGGCATGGCATGGCAGAGCGCGCTGCCGATGGGACTATTGTTGTCACAGGGCGGCGAGTTCGGATTTGTGCTGTTCGAAGCCGCACGGAAAAGTCTGCTGATCGCACCGTCCGCAGTCAGCCTGTTTTCTGCCGTCGTCACGCTGTCGATGGCATTGACGCCGCTCCTCATCCGCATCGTGCGGCTGCAAGCGCCCACCGCACCAGACGACCGCACGAACAGCTGACAGGCTTCCGCGGCCTCAGCCGTTCGTATCGGCCAGGGCCAGCGGCAACAACCGCGCGAGGCGCGCAGCCCATGCGGCCTGTCCTGCGGCATCGGCGATCAGATCCTGCCTTATCTCGATTTCGACATAAGGCCGCCCCCTGTCGATGGCATGGCAAGGCACGGTATAATCAGTGCCGGCCATGGCATAGGGCGCGTTATCGCCGACCATAAGGTCGCCTTCGGCCCGCAATCGGGCAAGAAGTGCGTTCGACAGCGGCGAATCATGCATGTGAAGCACACCGCACTGCCAGGGCCGGACATGGCCTGCCATCACCGGCGTGAAGCTGTGCAGCGCCACCAGCACCGGCGCCGGGCGCGCTGCCAGCGCAGCGGCAATAGCTTCCTGGTAGGGAGCGTGGATTTCAGCGATCCGCGCGCGGCGCGCGGCGGTATCAAGTCCGTCATTGCCGGGAATGGCAGTGCCGTCGCTGATCGTGGCGATGGCCCTGTCTTCCTCCGGGTTGCGGTTGCAGTCGATGACGAGGCGCGAATAGACTTGCCGGACGAAAACCGCATCGAGCCTTTGCGCCAGATGGCTGCCAACGCCGGCGATGCCGATATCCCAGGCAATGTGCCGCGTCAGATTGTCGCCTTCGAGCCCGAGCCTGCCAAGCCGCGCGGGAATCGCCCGCCCCGCATGGTCGGCGATCAGGACAAAATCCGACGCGCCTTCGCCATTTTCAACCACGAAAGGCGCAGGGTCGGACGCCGTTAGAAGGGTTTGCGGAAAATGTGGATGATCGTCACGCGCCACGGGCCGCTCCTTGGAAACTAGCCTGCCTTAATCGTGAGCGGCATCAAAATGCAATCATCCGCGCTTGCACATCGGGCCGCGTCATATTAGCGAAAAAGACATGCAATATGATCTGACCGAAGACCAGCTTGCCATTCAGGAAATGGCCCGTCGTTTCACCGCAGACGCGATCACGCCCTTTGCCGCGAAATGGGATGAAGAGCATCTCTTCCCGCGCGAAACAGTAAAGGCCGCCGCCGAACTCGGTTTTGGCGCGATCTATGTCTCGGAAGAATCAGGTGGCATCGGGCTGGGCCGCCTTGAAGCCGCGCTCATCATGGAAGCCATGGCTTATGGCTGTCCCTCGACCAGCGCCTTCATCTCGATTCACAACATGGCCGCGTGGATGATCGACCTTTATGGTTCGCCCGCGCTCAAGGCAAAATATCTTCCCGATCTCGTCACCATGGACCGCATGGCCAGCTATTGCCTGACCGAGCCGGGCGCGGGATCGGATGCCGCCAGCCTCAAGACCAAGGCTGTCCGCGACGGCGATCATTATGTTCTGACCGGCAACAAGGCGTTCATTTCGGGTGGCGGTTCGAACGAAGTCTATGTCGTCATGGCCCGCACGGGGCAGGATGGCCCCAAAGGCATCAGCTGCTTTGTCGTCGAAAAGGACATGCCGGGCCTGAGCTTTGGCGCGCAGGAGCGCAAGCTCGGATGGCACAGCCAGCCGACGGCGCAGGTCAACTTTGACGGCGTCCGCGTCCCGGTCGAAAATCTGGTCGGCGTCGAGGGTCAGGGCTTCTCCATCGCCATGGCCGGTCTTGACGGTGGCCGGATCAACATCGGCGCGTGCAGTCTTGGCGGTGCACAGCGCTGCCTTGACGAAACGCTGAAATACACGCTCGACCGCAAGCAGTTCGGCAAGTCGATCGCCGATTTCCAGAACACGCAGTTCCGCCTTGCGGACATGGAAACCGAACTCGAAGCCGCTCGACTTCTGCTATACGCAGCCGCCGTCAAGGTGACAGAGGGCGCACCCGACAAGACGAAATATTCGGCCATGGCCAAGCGTCTTGCGACCGACACCGGCACCAGCGTTGTCGACCGCGCGCTGCAACTGCATGGCGGTTACGGCTATCTCATGGATTATCCGATCGAACGCATTTTCCGCGATCTGCGGGTGCATCAGATCCTTGAAGGCACCAACGAAATCATGCGTGTCGTCATCAGCCGCGAAATGCTGAAAGCAGTCGGCTAATGAATCTCGCGCTGGCCGCCGCCGCGACAAATGGCCTGCTGGCCGTCGCGGTCGGTGCGTTCGGCGCCCATGGCATGTCCGATCCACAGGCCAAGGCCTGGGTGGCGACGGGCAGCACCTATCAGCTTGCCCATGCCGCCGCAGCTCTTGGCCTTGTTGCCCTCGGGCTACGCGGCCCGTCGCTCCTGCTGTCGCTTGGCGCATTGCTCTTCGCACTCGCGCTCTATGTCCTCGCCTTCAGCGGTCAACGCTGGCTTGGCATGGTCGCGCCCGTGGGCGGTTTCCTGATGATCGCTGGCTGGCTGTGGGCGCTGGTTGCGACTTTTCGCACCTGAACACCATCTTTTCACAGCATCTGCACACAGTGACCGACCCAGCCTGATCGGAAAATGCGTCAGAGAATCCTAACCCTTCTTCCTTATCAGCAGGGCATGACCAGCGCCGTCCTTCTCATCCTTGCCGTCATCAACCTCTGGACGATATTAGTTTTCTGGCAGGACAAGGCGCGGGCAATTAGCGGAAAACGACGAATCAGGGAATCCGACTTGTTGATGTGCGCCCTGATCGGCGGGACGCCGGGGGCATTTCTGGCGCGGCATGTTTTTCGCCACAAAACCCGAAAAGAGCCCTTTTCCACCTATCTCCAGATCATTGTCATGGTGCAGGCAGGCGTGCTGGGCGGTTATTGGCTCTCCTGATCGCTCCGGCCTACTCCGCCAGAACTTCCGCCATGAACGCCGTAACGTCAGCGATATCGACGTCCTTCGCCAGCCACGACTGACCGATGCCCCGTGCGAGGATGAAGGGCAGTTTCCCGCCGCTCATCTTCTTGTCCTGCATCATGTGCGCGACCAACCGGTCGGCGCCTTCGGTCAAGCCGGCATCGCGCGGATGGCATGGGAGACCTGCGGCCTTGAGATGTGCGACGACACGCGCGGCATCTTCAGGCGGGCATTCGCCACGCCGGACCGAATAGCGATAGGCCAGCGCCATGCCGATGGCCACGCCTTCGCCGTGCAGCAACCGGTCGGAAAAGCCGGTTTCCGCTTCCAGAGCATGGCCGAAGGTGTGACCAAGGTTCAACAGCGCCCGCAGCCCGCTCGTCTCGCGCTCGTCGGCTGCGACAACTGCCGCCTTGGCGCGGCAGCTGACTTCGATGGCGCGGATCAGCGCGGCACGATCGCGCGCCTTGATGGCCCCGACATTGGCTTCGCACCATTGGAAAAATGCCGCATCGTCGATCAGGCCATATTTCACGACTTCGGCATAGCCCGCTGCAAGGACGCGATCGGGCAAGGTGTCGAGCACGGCAGGATCGATGATCACCATCGATGGCTGGTGGAAGCTGCCAACCAGATTCTTGCCGGCGCGGGCATTGATCGCCGTCTTGCCGCCGACAGAACTGTCGACCTGAGCCAGAAGCGTCGTCGGCACCTGGACGAAGCCGCAACCGCGCCGCACGATGGAGGCGGCAAAACCGACAAGATCGCCAATCACGCCGCCACCCAGCGCGATCACATGATCCTTGCGCTCGACACCCAGCTCCAGCATCCGCTCGACGAGATATTCAAGATTTTTCCAGCTCTTTGTGCTTTCGCCTGCGGGCAGGACGATGCTTTCGACTCCATCGCCCAGAGCCGTCAGCAATGCCGGCAGGTGAAGCGCCGCCACGGTCTCGTCGGTGATCACGACCTTTTGCGACCGCCCGCCCAAAGGAGCAATCAGCCGCCCCGTTTCGGCCAGAAGGCCGGTGCCGATGTGAATCGGATAGCTGCGATCCTGCAAGGCAACATCAACCGTCACGCGCACGCGGCATAACCTTTTTCTAGCAGTTTCTGGATCACCGCATCGACCGTCTGTTCATGCGGCGTCGCACGGCTTTCGATATGGATATCCGCGCAGGCATAATAGGGATTTCGCACAGCCGACAGCTCCGTCAGCACCGCGCGGGGATCCTTGCCATGCAGCAGCGGGCGGTGATTGCGCTTTGCAACGCGTTCGACCAGCGTGTCGACATCGGCCTTCAGCCAAACCGATACGGCGCGTTGCAGGATGAGCGCCCGCGTCGAATCATCGACAAAGGCACCGCCGCCCGTGGCGATCACCTTTGGCGCGCCTTCGATCAGGCGGGCGATCACGCGGCGTTCGCCGTCCCGGAAATGGGGTTCACCGAAGCGGGCAAATATTTCGCTGATGGCCATGCCGGCGGCATGTTCGATTTCATGGTCGGCATCGGCAAAAGGCAGGCCAAGCCGCGCGGCAAGGCGGCGGCCCACTGTGGACTTGCCTGCACCCATCAGGCCAACCAGCACGATCGGGCGCGCAATCGAGCCGGGTTTTACGGTCAGATTATGCGGGTTATCACCCGACTGGATTTTTGCTTCGCTTGTCATCTGTGCTAGCGGCTATACACAGGCTGCGCCGTCGCGACCACCCAAACCGCAACGGCGACGGTATATTTATGACAAGGATTAAGTGAATGGGACGGCTGCTGCTTGGGATTCTGCTGCTGGTGCTGGTCGCCATGATCGGCGTTTCGGTGTGGCTGGGCATGCGCGATGCACCAGTTGTCCAGCAAGAGGTCACATACACGGTTCCGAATGAAACACTGGGCCTTTAAGTCAGGGTTTTCTCTGCTTCTGCTGGGGACGGCGGCAGCGGTTGCCGTCCCGGCCGTGGGGCAGGATGCGCCGCAATCGATCCTGCCCGATATTTTCGGCGACGAACCGGCGCCTCAGCCTGCCGCCCCGCAGCGCCCTGCCCTCCCCGCGGGCGAAGGCACAGAAACCGGCCATGCCGGGGCGCCCGCTGAAACCGCTACCGCCCCGCTCGCGCCGGCCCTTGCACCATCGGCGCCCGATCCCCTTGCGCTGCCGTCTTCCGTCCAGCGCAGTTTCCAGCGCATCGGTCCCTTGACGCCTGAACTGGGCGGCTATGGCCCGGCTGTTTTTGCGGGATCGGACGGATTGTTTCTCTCCGCCCTGATGAAGCGCATCGAAGCACCGCTGGCTTCGCGCTGGGGACATATCGTTTTGCGTCGTGCCCTTTTGACGCAACACGCCACGCCCGCACGCATCCGTCCGGCCGATTGGGTAGCGGCGCGCACGGCGCTGTTACTGCGCCTTGGCGAAGGAGATGGCGCACGTCTCCTGATCGATACCATCCCCACTGATGGCTTCACCCCGCGCATGTATGGCGTGGCTGGACGTGCCTATCTTGCCACAGCCGATCTGCCGGGTCTGTGTCGTATCGGTCTTACCGCTTCCACCCTGTCAAAGGATGTGATGTGGCCGATGATCAACGGCATCTGCGCCAGCCTTGAGGGCGATGACATGACGGCGACAACCACGCTCGACGGCCTGCGCCGTCAGCGCAGGATCAAGCTGTTCGATGTCCAGCTGGCCGAACGCATTGCCTCCGCACTGGTGGGCGGCAACAAGGCGGCGAACATCGAGTGGGACGATGTCGACCGGATCAGCCTTTATCACTTCGGCATGGCGACAGCCGCCGGCGTGCGCATCCCTGATGACAAGCTGACAGGCATGGGGCCACCCGCCCAGGGCTGGGTGATGCGGGCAGCACAGGTTCCGCTCGATCAGCGCATCATGGCAACGCTGACCGCCGCACGATTGGGCATCGCCTCGGCCAGAGAACTCAACAATCTTGTCGCCATCGAAGGCGCCACCATTGCCCCCGAAGCATTTGCGGAGGCCCGGCCCGGCCTGCTGCGTACCGCACATGTCGCGCGCGATCCTGCGGCGCGGCTGACTGCGATGCGCGAACTCTGGCAACAGGGCAAGGATGCCGACAGCCGTTATGCACTGCGGATTCTGACGGCTGCGGCTGCCGCGCGTTTTCCGATCGGCAGCGCCCATCACGAATCGGCCCCGGTCCTGATCGCCTCGATGCTGACAGCGGGCCATCTCGATCGTGCCGTTCAATGGTGGCCGCATCTGGCCGAAGCCGAGGACGCCGTCCGGCTCAATGCATGGCCGATGCTGGTGCTGGCGGATCGCACGCGTTCCGTGCCCCTGACCAAGGCCTTGTTTGATGACTGGTGGTCGCATGAACGCGAGATGCGCGGCGAGGCGCGCGCGTTGCGGCGGGCGCAAATCCTGTTTGCAGCGCTTGAAGGCACAGGGCGGATTGGCGCCAGCGAGTGGCGGGATCTCGCCAAGGACCTCGATCTTGCGCCTCAAAATGACAGCTGGTTCAAACAGATGGAACAGGCGGCGCAGGCCCGGCAGAGCGGTGCTGTCGCAGCTCTGGCCGCCACCGGCCTGCAAGGGCGGTGGGCCACTGTGTCGCCGCAGCATTTGCAGGCCATTCTCAAGGCGTATCGCGCGGTTGGCCTTGCGGACGAGGCGCGCATGATGGCGGTTGAAGGGCTGACACGAAACTGATGGCACCGCTCGGCGACCCGCAGGCAATTGCTCTTTACCGCGACATGCTTGCAGCCGAACGCGGGGCCGCGCGCAACAGCATCGCCGCCTATGACCGCGATCTCACACAGGCCAGCAGCCTGTTGAATGGCGCCTTGGTCAAGGCCGACGAAGACGCCCTGCGCCGGGTGATTCACGACTGGCGCGATCTGGCAGCCACATCCCATGCCCGCAAGCTGTCGGCGCTGCGGGGCTTTTTTGCCTTTCTCGTCGCCGAAGGCCATCGCGCCGATGACCCGACCTTGCGCATCGAGGGGCCTGCCACGCGCCGCGCCCTGCCGAAAACCCTGTCGTCTGGCGATATCGACGCGCTGTTCGCCGCGCTCGCCCAGATGCCCGACAGCAAGATGCGGCTGCGTTTGTCGGCGCTCGTTGAACTGCTTTACGGCTCCGGGTTGCGCGCGACCGAACTTGTGTCCTTGCCGCGCCATGCCATCCGCGCCGACCAGCCTTTTGCCATCCTCAACGGCAAAGGAGGCAAGGAACGGCTGGTGCCAGTCAGTGCGCGGGCGCAGGCGGCGGTTGCGGCCTGGGCGGCGCATGTGTCGCCCGATGCACATTTTCTGTTCCCATCGGGCAAGGGGCATTTGTCGCGCGTGCGGCTGTTTCAGTTGATCAAGGCGCTGGCGGCAGCGGCGGGGCTTGATCCCGCGCGGATCAGCCCGCATGTGCTACGCCATGCCTTTGCTACGCATCTACTTGAAAATGGTGCAGATTTACGCGCAATCCAGACCCTGCTCGGCCACAGCGACATTGCGACCACCCAGATATACACCCACGTCGGCAAGCGCCATCTTGTCGAAACGGTCGAAAGTCGCCACCCGCTTGCCGACATGGAGAAACCCGTCCGCCCCCACGCGCGCCGTTGACCGCGCGAAGCTGGCGCACTAACCGTTTTCCATGGTCACCTTCCTCGAATTCGAAAAGCCCATTGCCGAACTTGAATCGCGTATCCGCGATCTTGAAACCTCGGCCAGCGCCAACCCGGTCGACATCCAGCCCGAAGTCGCGAAGCTCCGCGCCAAGGTCGAGCGCCAGCTGCGTGATACCTATGCCAAGCTCACGCCATGGCAGAAGACGCAGGTGGCACGCCACCCGGCCCGCCCGCATTTCGTGCACATCGCCGCCCAGCTGCTGACCGATTTCACGCCGCTTGCCGGTGACCGTGCCTTTGCCGAAGACGCCGCCATCATGGGCGGAATCGGTCGTTTCGAAGGGCGCAGCGTCATGGTCATCGGCCATGAAAAAGGCGCCGATACCACGGCCCGCATCAAGCATAATTTCGGCATGGCCAAGCCCGAAGGCTATCGCAAGGCAATCCGCCTCATGGAACTGGCCGATCGTTTCGGCCTGCCGGTCCTGACCTTTGTCGATACGCCCGGCGCCTTTCCCGGCGTGCAGGCAGAAGAACGCGGCCAGGCCGAAGCGATCGCCCGCTCGACCGAGGCCTGCCTTGCCCTCTCGGTGCCGATGATTGCCACCATTGTCGGCGAAGGCGGTTCGGGCGGTGCAATTGCGCTGGCGGCCGCGAACCGCGTACTGATGTTCGAACATGCGGTTTATGCCGTGATCTCGCCTGAAGGCTGCGCCTCGATCCTGTGGCGCACCGCCGACAAGGCCGCCGACGCCGCCGAGGCGATGAAACTGACAGCGCAGGATCTGAAAAGTCTGGGTGTCATCGATCGGATCGTTGCCGAACCAATGGGCGGCGCGCACCGGGCACCGCAGGATGCCATTGCCGCACTGGGCAAGGCGATTGCCGCCGAACTCAAGGCGCTGGATGGCCTCAAGGCCGCCGATCTCAAGCGTGGACGGCGCGAAAAATTCATCGCCATGGGCCGCGCCGCCTGATTGGCAGGATCAGGCACGCCGCGTGGCAGATAAAAGCACAAAAAGCGGCCCGGCAGTTGATGACCGGGCCGCTTTTTCATGAACCGGGCCGCAAGGCTTATTTGCCGCCGAACTTATCCATCTGCGCCTGAATCGCGGCCAGTTGCGCTTTCAGAGCTTTCAACTCATCTTCCGCCGAGAGCGCAGCCGGGGCGTCTTCGGACGCAGCGGCTGCCGTTTCAGATGCCGCGCCACCAGCCATGCCCGGCATTCCTGTCATGGCGGCCATACCGGGCATACCGGGCATACCGGGCATACCGGGCATCAAGCCACGTCCCGTCAGCATTTCGGTCGCAGCCTGAAACATCGCCATATTCTGCTTCGCCATGGCTTCAAGCGGCTTCAGCGCACCCGAACCGAAGGAAGATGCCACTGCTGTGCGGAACTGTTCCTGATTGCGGCGGAAGGCCTCCATCGATGCTTCAAGATAATGCGGCACCATCGACTGCATGGAATCGCCATACATCGAAATCAGCTGGCGCAGGAACGATACCGGCAGCATCGTCTGTCCGCGCGTTTCTTCATCCATGATGATCTGGGTGAGAACGCCATGCGTGATGTCCTCTCCCGACTTGGCATCGACGACCTTGAAGTCCTTGCCTTCGCGCGTCATCGCGGCGAGATGTTCAAGTGTGATATAGGTCGAACTGTCGGTGTTATACAGACGCCGGTTGGCGTATTTCTTGATAATGACCGGCTCGGCCTTTTCGGCGGTATCAACCATGGCGACTGACTTCTCCTTGCTGCAATCACCCATAGCATGCCGCGATGTTGCAGCGCAACAGACGCACATGCTGCAGCGCGGGCCGCACCCGCTGCCCGCATTTCTGTCCATGCTGCAACGCGAAACGGCTGGTGACATGACGCGGCTGGCAGCGGCTCTGGAAGGCGTGCGCACATATCAGCGCAGCCCGTTTCGCCGCGACCTGCCGGATATGCCGGTCATTGCCCAAAGCGGCAGTGCCTGCCTGCGCGACTATGGCGGCAGCGGGCCGACGGTTGTTGTCGTACCGTCGCTTCTCAATCCTTGGCATGTCCTCGATATTCGCGCCGACCACAGCATGCTGCGCTGGCTGACCGCACAAGGCCTGCACGTCCTCCTGCTCGACTGGGGGCGGCCAGAAGCTGCCGAGTGCCGCATGGGTCTGGCGGCCTATGTCGGCCAGCGCCTGCTGGCGCTACTGGCCACCCTCTCCGCACCGCCCCGTCTTGCCGGCTATTGCCTGGGGGGCACGCTGGCGATTGCCGCCGCCAATATCGCTCCCGTCGAACGGCTTGCCCTGATTGCAACACCATGGGACTTTTCGGGCTATGATGCCGAACGCCGTGCAGACGCGGCGACACTGTGGCAGGCGATGGCACCTGCGGCATGGCGCGATGGCTGTTTGCCGATGGACCTGTTGCAGCCCGGTTTCTGGTCTTTGGACACGAAGGCCACCATCGACAAGTTCGTGCGCCTTGCATCGCTTGACCCAAAGGCAGACGCTGTGCGCGATTTCACGCTGGTCGAAGACTGGTCGAACAGCGGCCCACCCATTGGCGCAGCGGCGGCGCGCGACATGTTCGAGGATCTCATGATTGCCAATCTGCCGGGCGAAAACCGCTGGTTCGCGCGCCTTGATGCCGTGCGCTGCCCGGTGCAGTCCTTTTACGCGCCCGCCGACAAGCTGGTGCCAGCGGGTTCGATCCCCGCGCTTGGCAATCGGATCGCCATCGATGCCGGTCATGTCGGCATGATTGTCGGCTCCCGCGCCAAGACGCAATTGTGGGAGCCGCTCGCAGCCTTTCTTGGCGGTTGAGTCTGAGGCCTCAGGCCTGGCGCAGCAAATCCGCGACGGCCGCTTTCTGCTTTTCGGTCAAGGCCACGGGACGGCGGCTGACCGGATCGACGAAGACGTGCACGAAATAGCCGGTCGCCGCAGGCGTTTCGCTACCGTGCGGAAACAGCCCGATTTCATAGCGCAGGCTCTTGTCGCCAATACGCCCGATACGGACGCCGGCGTTCACCGTTTCGGGAAATTCGATCGGCGCATGGAACAGGCACTGGCTTTCGACGCACAGGCCGATTGACGGCGATTCCTTCGAGCGCAGCACGCCGCGTTCAATCAGCATGGTGGTCAAGGCCGTGTCGAACCAGCTGTAATATTGCGCGTTATTGACATGGCCATAGGCATCGCAATCCGCCCAGCGGCTGGCGATATCCATCCAGTAGCCATAATTTTCCCGCCGTTCCTCGCGCGACATGCCGTTCCTCTTTTCCTGCTTGCCTGTTTGACAGGCCGCACTCTATAGAGCGCAAGTTGAAGCGCTTCAAGTTTTAATGGCAGGCAGATTCATGAGCAGCAACATGGTAGATGCGATCGTTGTTGGCGCAGGCGTCGTTGGTCTTGCTGTGGCTCATGCAGTGGCAATGACCGGGCGCGAGGTGATGATCCTTGAACGCGCTGATTATTTCGGGACCGAAACCAGTTCGCGCAACAGCGAGGTCATCCACGCCGGAATCTACTATCCGCCCGGCTCGCTCAAGGCGAAGCTGTGCATTGAAGGCAAAAGCCTGCTTTACGATTTCTGCGATGCGCATGGCGTGCCCTATCATCGCTGCGGCAAGCTAATCGTCGCCGTCAACGCCGCGCAGCAAAAGGAACTGGCCGCCATCAAGGCGAATGCCGAAAGCGCGGGCGTGTTCGACCTCGAACTCTACGACCACGCCCGCGTACAGGCGCTGGAACCCGACATTTTGTGCAACACGGCGCTGTTTTCGCCATCAACGGGCATCATCGATTCACACACTTACATGATGGCGCTTCTGGGCGCGGCCGAGGCGCATGGCGCGCAACTGGTGTACAACACAGAAGTGACCGGCATCACACCCGTGCCCGGCGGCTGGTCCGTCTCGATCGCCGGATCGGACGAACCCGTGGTGACTGCTCGCACCATCATCAACGCGGCAGGCCTTGGCGCCAATGCGCTGGCGGCGCGGATCTCCGATTTTCCCGCAAGTCATGTCCCGCCGCTCTATTACGCCAAGGGCTGCTATTTTTCCTACAGCGGCAAGACGCGCTTCTCGCACCTGATCTATCCGGTCCCAGAACCGGGCGGGCTTGGCACACATCTCACGCTCGACCTTGCCGGGCAGGCGCGCTTTGGTCCAGACGTCGAATGGATCGACACTGTCGATTACGATGTCTCTTCTGCGCGGCGCGACAAGTTCGCCGAGGCCGTGCGGCATTTCTGGCCTGCCGTCGATCCTGAAAGGCTGCAACCCGGCTATGCCGGTATCCGGCCAAAAATCTCGGCGCCGGGCGCACCGGCTGCGGATTTCCTGATCTCCGGCCCTGCCGATCATGGCGTGCCGGGCATCATCAACCTGTTCGGTATTGAATCACCGGGTCTCACCGCATCGCTGGCCATCGCCAACCATGTCGCCGCCCGGATCGGAGAAGGCCAGTGAGCCAGACCATCGGAAATTTCGATTACATCATCGTCGGCGCAGGCTCGGCGGGATGCGTGCTGGCGAACCGGCTAAGCGCGAGCGGCCAGCACCGCGTGCTGCTGCTCGAAGCCGGCCCCGCTGACCTCAGCCCGTGGATTCACCTGCCGCTTGGTTATGGCAAGCTGTTCAACCATCCGGGCTACAACTGGCTATACAAAACCGCACCCGAACCGCATCTCGACAACCGCGAGATTTCGCAGCCGCGTGGGCGCGTGCTGGGTGGCTCCAGCTCGATCAATGGCCTTGTCTACATGCGCGGCCAGCGCGAGGATTTCGACACATGGGCAGCGCTTGGCAACAGCGGCTGGGGGTATGACGATCTCCTGCCCTATTTCAAAAAGTCCGAAGATCAGGCGCGCGGCGCGGATGAATGGCATGGCGTCGGCGGACCGCTGTCCGTGTCGGACCAGAGCGAACCACATCCACTGTGCGACGCTTTCATCGCCGCCGCCCAACAAGCGGGCTATCCCGCCAACCCCGATTTCAACGGTGCAACACAGGATGGCGCAGGCTATTTTCAGACCACGTCGCGCCGGGGCCGCCGCGCCAGCACGGCAACCGCCTATCTGAACCCTGCCAAAAACCGCCCGAACCTGAAAATCGCGACAGGCGCCTTGGCCGAACGCATCCTGATCAACGATCAACGCCGCGCCACCGGCGTGCAGTGGCGGCAGGACGGCCAGTTGATGGAGGCGTCGGCCAGCACCGAAGTCATCCTGTCGGCAGGCGCGATCAACACGCCGCAATTGCTGCAACTATCAGGCGTCGGTCCGGCTGAATGGCTGCGCGACATTGGCGTCCCCGTCATCCTCGATGCCCAGGGCGTTGGCCGCGATTTGCAGGACCATCTTCAGGTCCGTACCGTTTACGAGGCGCGCGACGCCGTGACGCTGAACGACGATCTCGCCTCGCTCTGGCGCACGATGAAGATCGGCCTGCGCTATATCCTGACGCGTAAAGGGCCACTGACCGTCAGCGCAGGCTATGCCGGCGCGTTCCTCCGCACCCCGCTCAGCCCCGACCGCGCCGACATTCAGGTGCATTTCATCACCTTCAGCACCAGCAAGATGGGCGACAAACTCGATCCCTTCTCGGGTTTCACCGCCTCGATCTGCCCGCTGCGTCCCGAAAGTCGCGGCCATGTCCGCGCCCGTTCAGCCGATCCGGGGACCGCGCCTGAAATCCTCGTCAATTTCCTTGCCACGGAGCATGACAGGCAGACAGCGGTCGCGGGCCTGCGCGAACTGATGCGCATCATGGACCAGCCGGCAATGCGCGCGATGTGGCGCGAACAAAAGCTGCCGGGCCTTGGCGATGCCGCCACGGACGACGCGCTTCTCGCCTATGCCCGCCGCTCCGGCGCGTCGCTTTATCACCCCACCTGCACCGCGCGCATGGGGGTGGACGACCGCGCGGTCGTCTCGCCTGATCTCATGGTGCGCGGTATTGATGGTCTCAGCATTGCCGATGGTTCGGTGATGCCGAACGTGGTGTCGGGCAACAGCAACGCCGCCATCATCGCCATTGCCGAAAAGGCATCCGACCTTATCCTGTCCCGCCGCTGATCCCGGAGAGTTTCTGATGTACGAACCCCTCAACCTCTATATCGACGGCCGCTTCATCGGGCCCGAAGGCCGCGACAGCGAGCCCGTATTTGATCCGGCAACGGGCGCCGTCATTGGCACGCTACCGCACGCCAGCATGGCCGACCTTGACGAAGCGGTTGCAGCCAGCGCCCGTGCCTTCCGGGTGTGGAAGGACACATCGGCCTATGAGCGTGCACAATTGCTGCATCGCGCCGCGCAACTGCTGCGCGATCGTGCGGATGCGATTGCCGAAACCCTGACCCGCGAACAAGGCAAGGTTCTGGCGGAATCGCGCGGCGAAGTGCTGGTGTCCGCCGATATTTTCGACTGGAACGCCGAAGAAGCGCGCCGCAGCTATGGCCGCGTCATTCCGGGCCGGGTGACGGGTGTGCGCCAGATGGTGCTGATGGAACCGGTCGGTCCCTGCGCCTTGTTCACACCATGGAATTTCCCGGCCCTCACCCCTGCACGCAAGCTCGCCGCTGCACTGGCAGCGGGGTGCACTGCGGTCATCAAGGCATCCGAAGAAACGCCGGGAACGGCAGTCGCCATCGTTCGCGCACTGCACGATGCTGGCGTGCCGGCGGGCGTCGTGAACCTTGTGTTCGGCGTGCCATCGGTCGTCTCGGCCCACCTCGTCACCCATCCCGATATCCGCAAAATCAGCTTCACCGGCTCGACCCCGGTTGGAAAGCTGCTGCTGAAACTCGCCGCTGATGGCGTCAAGCGCACGACGATGGAACTGGGTGGCAATGCGCCGGTGCTGGTGCTCGCCGATGCCGACCCTGAACTCGCCGTCCGTGCCTCGGTTGCGTCCAAATATCGCAATGCCGGGCAGGTCTGCATCTCGCCGTCGCGCTTTTATGTTCACGACAGCCTCTATGACCGCTTCACCAAGGCCTTTGTCGAACAGGCGCAGGCGCTCAAGGTCTCAGGCGGGCTGGATGCGGGGGCGCAAATGGGACCGCTTGCCAATGCCCGCCGTGTCGATGCGATGGAACAGATCCTCGAAGATGCCGCCCGCCATGGTGGCCGGGTCGTCACGGGCGGCAGTCGCATCGGCAATGCCGGGCATTTCTTCGCACCAACCGTCGTCCGCGATGCCGATGATGGCGCGCGGCTGTTCAACGACGAAACCTTTGGCCCGATCGCTCCGATCAGCCGCTTCTCCGACCTTGACGAAGTCCTCCGCCGCGCCAATGGCGTCGCCGCTGGCCTTGCTGCCTATGCCTTCACGCAAAGCGCCGACAATGCGCGTGCCGTGATCGACGGGCTTGAAGCCGGGATGGTCGGGATCAACGGCTTTGCCGTCTCGACGCCCGAAACGCCCTTTGGCGGCGTCAAGGAAAGCGGCCACGGGCAGGAAGGCGGCAGCGAAGGCTTGCAGGCCTATCTCAACGTCAAATTCGTGTCACAGGCCTGAGTACGGCGGCGGTGTCGTTTTCGCCGTCCCGTCGCGCCACACTGAGCGATGTCGCCCGCCTTGCGGGGGTCTCGCTCGGTAGTGCGTCTAAGGCGCTGAGCGATCCTGAAACCGTGCGTCCGAAAACGCGGACGGCGGTAGAAGCCGCTGCCGAACAACTGGGCTATGTGCCCAATGGCACAGCCCGCGCGCTGGCAATGCGGCGCTCGATGATGGTGGGCGTCGTTTTGCCGACCATCAGCAACCCGGTGTTTGCGGGCTTTGTCCATGCCCTGCAAAAACAGCTGATCGGTGCAGGCTATCACCTTCTGGTGCAGGCGCATGAATATGACCGTGCGACGGAACGCACCTTCATCGAACGACTCATCCAGCGCGGCATCGACGGACTGGTGCTGATCGGTGGCGATCAGCATCCGGATGTCGCCGCCATGCTGGCGCGGGCGCGGCTGCCGCATATCGTCGGCTGGGCAAGCGATGGCGCAACTGCCACGGGCGGCGTCGGCTTTTCCAACGAAAAGGCGATGCAGGCCATTATCCATCATCTTCTCGATCTCGGCCATCGGCGTTTTGCCCTGCTCTCAGGCCAGCTGGTTCACAATGAACGCGCCCGCGCCCGACTGGAGGGTGCCCGGTCTGCCCTGGCAGCCGCTGGCTTGCCGCTGGAAGACGACCATATGTTCTTCCAGCCGTTCAGCATCGAAGGCGGGCGCGCTGGCCTTCGGACCGCGCTTTCACTTTCGCCGCGACCAACGGCGCTGGTCTGCACCACCGATCTGATGGCGGCAGGCGCGCTGGCCGAAGCGCACGCGCATGACATAGGCGTACCCGAAGACATTTCGATCACCGGCTTTGACGATATCGATGTCGCAAGCCTGATGGCGCCGCCACTTACCACCATCCGCGCACCGATTGCCGATATGGGACGGCTGGCAGGCGTCCAGATCATCGCCGCCATGCAGGATTCCCCCATAGCGCCTGCCATCATGCTGGATGCGCCGCTTGTCGTGCGGGGCAGCACTGGCCCTGCCTGATTTACACACGCATTCAGCTTGCGTCCGTCCCCTATGCAGGGCATCACCTGTTACATAATGGGGAAGGCCGGATCATGACGAACATGCGCAATACTCTATTCATGGCAACGACCGCTTTTGCTGGTCTGGCCCTTGGTGGCCTGCTGATCGGCGATGCGCTGAACGCGGCGCAAGCCGAAGCACCGGTTGCCGCACAGCCCCCCTTCTCCGCCACCCCGGCCTTTACCGCAGCTCAGGTCAAAGCGGGCGAAAAAGTCTATCATGCCGAATGCCGCAGTTGTCATGGTGGCGGGCTCGAAGGTGGCGCCGGTCCCGCGCTGGCCGGGCAGCATTTCATGGAACTCTGGGCGGCAGGCCGCAAGACGGTCGACGATCTGCGCTACATCATGAAGTCGATGATGCCGCTACAAGCGCCCGGCAGCCTGACCGACGAGCAGTATATCGATCTCACGGCCTTTCTGCTGTCGCGCAACGGTTATCGCGCGGGTCCGGTCCGCATGGATGCCTCGACGATGAATGTCCGCCTTGTCGCCCCCGGCGCACCGCTGGCCGAGGTCAGGAAAGATGTCGTCGTCCCGACTACGCCTGAAAAGGTCGAAAAAGCGACAAGCGCATTGCCCGGAGACGCCGAAATCCTTGCCGCCGACGACAGTGTCTGGCTGATGTACAATAAGAGTCTTGATGGTCAGCGTTATTCGAAACTGAAACAGATCAACGCGAAAAACGCAAAATCACTTGCGCCAGTCTGCGCGTTTCAGGCGGGTGAAATCGCGGCCTTCCAGGCCAGCCCTGTCGTTTACGACGGCATGATGTATATCACCACGCCCTACACGACCTTTGCGATTGATCCGGCGACGTGCACCAAAATCTGGGAACACAGCTATCCCTCCGACCCGTCGACGCCTGTGATCCTCAGCCGCGGCGTGGCGATTTATCAGGGCAAGCTGTTCCGCGTGACACCAAATGGCCATTTCCTTGCCATCGATGCGAAAACCGGCAAGGAATTGTGGGACGTGTGGATGGCCGACAAGTCGAAAGGCTATTGGTTGAGCGCTGCCCCCGTTGCCTATGATGGCAAGGTCTTCATCGGTACCGCCGGCGCCGATTGGGGTGCGAACGGCTATATCTATGCCTTCGACGTCGAGACGGGCAAACGGATCTGGACGTTCAATGTCATCCCGACCGGCAACGAACCGGGCGCGGAAACCTGGGAAAAAGGCGCCGAACGCGGCGGCGGTTCGATGTGGTCGACCTTTGCGATCGACCCCAAGGACGGCCTGCTCTATGCTGCCGTCGGCAACCCCGCCCCCGATTATGACGGCGCAATGCGGCCGGGTGACAATCTTTACACCAATTCGGTCGTCGCGCTCGATATCAAGACCGGCAAGCTGAACTGGCATGCCCAGCAGGTGCCGCACGATATCCACGACTGGGATACCGCCGCAGCCCCCGCGCTTTATGAACAGGATGGCCGTCGCTTCATGTCGGTCGGCAACAAGGGCGGCTGGATCTATATCTACGACCGCGACACCAAAAAGCTGGTCGCACAGACTGCCGTCAGCCCCCACGAAAATATCGATACGCCGATGACGACCAAGGGCAAACACCACTGCCCCGGTATCGTCGGCGGCGTGCAGTGGAACGGCACGGCCTATGCGCCGCCGCAAAAGACGCTGTTCGTCAATTCGGTCCACTGGTGCGGCACCACCCGCCTGACCGAAAGCCGCTATGTCGAAGGCTCGTCCTATTTCGGTGGGGATCATACGTGGGACCCGGTCGAAACGGCAAAGGGCTGGACACGCGCGCTTGACGCCGCGACCGGGAAAATCCTGTGGTCGCGCGAATCAAAAACGCCGATGCTGGCCGCTATCACCCCAACGGCGGGCGGCGTCGTGTTTACCGGTGATCTCGACGGTGCGTTTCTGGTGCTCGATGCAAAGACCGGCAACAAGCTCTATGATTTCAACACCGGCGGTGCTGTCGCGGGCGCTGCTTCGACCTACCTTGTGAACGGCAAGCAATATGTCGCGGTCACATCGGGCAACAGTTCGCGCTCGACGTGGAAAACGCGGGGTGCAGCCACCGTGTTCGTTTTCGCGCTGCCGGGAAAGAAATAAACCGATGCGTGCACTTGCCCGCATGCTGCTGCCATGCCTCCTGGCTGGCAGCGCCAGCACTGCCCATGCCGTCATCCTCGCGCCCGCACCCGCCGATATCGCGGCGGCTGCGCGCGAAGGCGTCGGACTGTTCAAGGCGGGCGAAGGCTATCGCCTCAAGGATTATGTCATCTACGAAGTGCGCGACGCCCGCACCATCGATCCGGCCGATGGCAGTGTCGATGCCATTGTCTTTGCCACACCTTATGAACGCACGCGGCATGCCGCGTTTCTGGGTGTCTACACGCGCGAGCCCCTGACCCCGGACGCCGCCCGCGCCGAAGCGGGCCTCCCCGACAACTGGGTCAGTTTCATCGTTTTCGCTCATGGCAATGACCGCGAGGATCAGAACTTCCCAGCCCGCTTTGGCAAGGCGACACTGGAAATCGGCGGACGCATCATTCCGGCAGCGGGCGTGGAACAGTCGGTTGTGTCTGAATCAACCTATCCGCTTCTGCCCGCAGACAGGGAACGTCATGTTGCCACCATCAGCTATCGTTTCGATCTTGGCGGCGTCAGGCTGGCGGCTGATAACAAGGCTATCCTGCGCTTTGTCGATGCACAGGGCAAGGCGCACAGCATCGCCTTTCATACCGGCCGTTATCGCTGAAGCAGGACACTAGCCCCCTTGTAAAAGGCCCGGTATCGCTGAAGGTCAGATTTCGACCTGGCTGCCCAGTTCAACGACGCGATTGGTCGGCAGCTTGAAAAACTCCATCGCCGTTTCCGCGTTGCGCAGCATCCACGCAAACAGCTTTTCGCGCCACAGCGCCATGCCCGGATTCGATGATGCAAGCAGCGTCTGGCGCGACAGGAAGAAGCTGGTGTCCATCATTTTGAACAGGGCGCCGCATTCTTCATTGGACTTCAGGACCGCCGGAATATCGGTTTCCTGCATGAAGCCATAGCGGATGACCATGCGGTAGAAACCATCGCCCAGTTCGGCAATGTCCGTCCGCGCCGCCTCGCCGACATAGGGGACGTCATCGATCACCACAGTCAGAATGACAACGCGCTCGTGCAGCACCTTGTTATGTTTCATGTTGTGCAAAAGCGCATGGGGCACGCCTTCCGGGGTGCTCGTCATGAACACGGCTGTTCCGGGCACGCGCGTTGCCGAATTGGCCGCCGAACGGATGAAAATCTCGATCGGCATTGCGCTTTCACGCATGCGGACCTGCATCAGCTTGCGGCCTTTCGACCAAGTCGTCAGCAAGGTGAACGCAACAAGGCCGATGAACAGCGGGAACCAGCCGCCATCGGGCACCTTCGTCAGATTTGCGCCGAAATAGGCGATGTCGACAATGAAGAAGGTGAAGATCAGAACGCCGGCAAACCACCTGTTCCAGCGCCACATACTGAACAGCACCACGAGCAGCAGGCAGGTATCGATGAACATCGCACCCGTCACGGCAATGCCATAGGCGGCGGCAAGATTGCTCGACGTCTTGAAGGTGAGCACAAGCAGGATCACCATGACCATCAGCGCCCAGTTGATGCTGGGGATATAGATCTGGCCCGCTGCGCTCGCGCTGGTGTGCTGGATGCGCAGACGCGGCATGAAGCCAAGCTGGATCGCCTGTTGGGTTACGGAAAAGGCGCCTGAAATCACCGCCTGGCTTGCAATCACAGTTGCCATCGTCGCCAGAAGCACGAGCGGCAGGCGGAATTGTTCGGGGGCCAGCATGAAGAAGGGATTGCGGATCGCCAGCTGCTGCGCCTCGGGATCAAGCGAGAGGATCATGGCGCCCTGGCCCAGATAGTTCAGCATCAATGCGGGCAGGACGAAATAAATCCACGACGCGCGGATCGGTCGGCGGCCGAAATGACCCATGTCGGCATAAAGGGCCTCGGCCCCCGTCACCGCCAGCACCACGGAACCAAGGGCAAGAAAGGCAAGCCACTTGTCGGTGATGAAGAATTGCACCGCATACCAGGGGTTCAGCGCGCGCACCACATCAGGCTGAGCCACGATGTTGATGATGCCCAAAACGGCAAGCACCGTAAAATAGGTTATCATCACCGGGCCGAACAAGGCACCGACCTTGGCCGTGCCACGCGCCTGGATCATGAAAAGCCCGACCAGAATCGTGATGGCGATGGGGATGACCAGCGGCTGAAGCCCGGCTTCGACCACTGTCAGACCCTCGACCGCCGACAATACCGAGATCGCGGGCGTAATCATGCTGTCGCCATAGAAAAGCGCCGTGGCGAATACGCCCAGAAGCACGATGCCCGCACTCCATTTCCGGCCGCTGACATTCCGGTTGATCAGCGCCAGCAACGCCAGACTGCCGCCCTCGCCCTTGTTATCGGCGCGCATGATGATCATGACATATTTCAGGGTCACGACCAGCATCATCGACCAGAAGATCAGGCTCAGCACACCAAAGATGTGCAACTCGTCAAGTGCCAGCGGATGATGGCCGGCAAAGGTTTCGCGAAAGGCGTATAGCGGACTGGTGCCGATATCGCCGAAGACAACGCCGATCGCACCCATCGCCAGCTTGGCCATACTGCCCTCGGGCGCATGTCCATGGCCCTGACCATGGTTGCTGCCCTGGTTCTTCATGTCCGCGGATGTCGTGACGGTAGCGACCATATTCGTGCCACAGGGTCTTCGTCAGCAGCCCAGAAGGCGGCATTCTCTGTCCCTGAAAGTCCCCCAGGGTTGATACAGGCCACGGCGGTTAGCACGTCTGATCCATCGCCGCAACGGCACGACAATAGACCGCATACAAGCTGTTCAACAGCCTGTATATTTTAAGAAACGACTCAATCGGAAAGCTGCAAGAATGCGTATCGGCGTGCCTCGTGAAATCAAGAATAACGAATATCGTGTCGGACTGACGCCGCCGGCTGTAGCGGAAATGACTTCGGCAGGACATGCGGTAATCGTTGAAACGCAGGCAGGAGCAGGCATCGATTTCACCGACGACGATTATCGCGCCGCCGGGGCCAGCATTGTTGGAACGCCAGCCGATGTGTTCGCACAAGCCGATCTTGTCGTGAAGGTAAAGGAGCCGCAGCCTGCCGAAATTTCCCTTCTCGAAGCAAGGCACACGCTCTTCACCTATCTTCACCTTGCCGCCGACCGTAGGCAGACCCTCGGCCTCATGGCATCGGGTGCTACCTGCATCGCCTATGAAACCGTCACGGACGGGCGCGGCGGCCTGCCACTGCTGAAACCCATGTCCGAAGTCGCCGGGCGAATGGCGGTGCAGGTCGGCGCCCATTATCTTGAAAAGGAACAGGGTGGCCGCGGCATTCTTCTGGGCGGGGTGCCCGGCGTGGCACCGGCGCGGGTTGCCATTTTGGGTGGTGGTGTCGCGGGCATGAACGCGGCGGAAATTGCGGTCGGCATGCGCGCCGATGTCACCGTCTACGACATCAATAACCAGCGCCTGTCGGAACTCGACATGATGTTCGGCACGCGCCTGCGGACCGCCTACGCCAGTCGCGCGGCCGTTGCCGCCGCCGTCGCTCGCGCCCATCTCGTCATCGGCGCTGTGCTGGTACCGGGTGCGACCGCACCCAGGATCGTCAGGCGTAACATGCTGAAAACGATGAAGCGCGGTGCCGTGATCGTCGATATCGCGATCGATCAGGGCGGCTGCATCGAAAGTTCGCGCCCGACAACGCATGAGGCCCCCGTCTTCGTCGATGAAGGCGTCATCCATTATTGCGTCACCAACATGCCCGGCGCGGTTGCGCGCACATCGACCTTCGCGCTCAACAACGCCACCATGCCCTTTGTCCTTCAGCTCGCCAATCAGGGCGTGGACGTCGCGCTGGCCGCCGACCCCCATCTCCATGCGGGCCTGAACGTGCGCGCGGGTGCAATCCATCATCGCGCCGTGGCCGAAGCACTCGACCTGCCATGGGCGGAACGGGTATGATGACCTTGCCCCATGGCGCCGTGGCCCGGCATAACGTATAGCAGTGCCGTGATCCGAAATACCCACGAACTGGCGACCGAGGTCGTGCCCGCCGACGATGACGGCATCGCCCGCGCCGTTCACCTTTTGCGTCAGGGGCAGGTCGTCGCCCTGCCGACCGAAACGGTCTATGGCCTTGCCGCCGATGCCCGGAACGGCGAAGCGGTCGCGCGCATCTATGCCGCCAAGGGCAGGCCCAGCTTCAACCCGCTGATCGTTCATGTCGCCGGGATCGACATGGCCGAACCGCTGGTCCATTTTTCGGCAACCGCCCGTCAGCTCGCCGAACGCTTCTGGCCGGGACCGCTGACACTGGTGCTGTCGCGCCATCCGCATGCCGATATTTCAAGCCTTGTCACTGCGGGCTTGCCGACGCTGGCCGTGCGCGTGCCCGCCCACCCGGTGCCGCAACTGGTGCTGAGCCATCTGGGCAGAGGCATTGCAGCACCGTCCGCAAATCCATCGGGCCGCCTGTCACCCACGACAGCGCGCCACGTGCTGACCGGTCTGCACGGCCGCATTCCGCTGATCGTCGATGGCGGCACCTGCCCGGCAGGCGTCGAATCGACGATTGTGGCGGTTGTTGGCAACCATGTCCGGCTCTTGCGTCCCGGCGCCTTGGCCATCGAGGATCTCGGCGTCGAGGTCGACATGGGAGATAGCGCGGAAGCCGCCATTCAGGCGCCCGGCATGATGGCCAGTCACTATGCCCCCGCCCAGCCTATCCGTCTTGATGTGGTGACGCCCGCACCCGAAGAATATCATATCGGTTTCGGTCCGGTGGCGGGCCATGTCTCTCTTTCGGCAAGCGGCGATCTTGTCGAAGCCGCTGCCCGGCTGTTCGACGTTTTGCACATGGCGCAAGATAGTGGCGCGCCAGCCATCGCGGTCGCGCCCATCCCCGGCCACGGTCTGGGCCGCGCGCTGAACGACCGCCTCGCCCGCGCAGCCGCGCCACGCGGTTGACGACGGTTCAGCCTTTCAGGCGGCTGGCGTATTTCTGACGGAATTTCATAACCTTCGGCGCCACGACATAGCTGCAATAGGGATTGCGGTCGCCAGTGCGGACGAAATATTCCTGATGTTCGTCCTCGGCGACATACCAGATCGCATCGCCATTTTCGATGGTGGTGACGATGGGCGCGGGCCAGTCGGCCTGCGCGCGGGCAATCGCCGCCTGTGCCGCCGCGAGCTGATCCGGTCCGTGCGGAAAGATCGCCGAGCGATATTGCGGCCCTACGTCATTGCCCTGCCGATTGAGCGTCGTCGGATCATGGATGTTAAAAAACACGTCGAGCAGATCATCATAGCTCACGATAGCCGGATCGAAGTGTATCCGCACCGCTTCGGCATGGCCGGTCGTGCCGCTGCACACAGCCCTGTAGGTCGGGTTCGCGACATGGCCGCCAATATAGCCGCTTTCGACGGCTGCGACGCCCCGCATCTGGTCATAGACCGCCTCCAGACACCAGAAACAGCCCCCGGCCAGCGTGGCAATCGCAGTCGTCATGGCGTCAGCCCCTCAGTCCTTCCAGTTGAGCACAGGCTTGCGCGCCGCCAGCGTTTCGTCAAGGCGGCGGCGCGGGCTGTGCCACGGCGCGCCCTTGAACGCATCGAC
>CAZWMK010000012.1:0-17063 GCA_964635065.1 uncultured Sphingomonadaceae bacterium
ACTGGAACAGCGTCGATTTGCCAGCGCCCGAGGGCCCCACCACCGCCACCGTCTCGCCCGGCGCGATATCGAGGCTGAATCCCTCAATTGCGGGACTGTCCGGCTTGCTGGGATAGTAGAAGGTGACCTGGTCGAACATGACATGACCGAGTGCGGGGTGCGGCAGGGCGCGCGCCTGCGCCGGCGCCTTGATCGCAGGCATTTGTTCCAGCAGTTCGCGCATGCGCCCGGCCGCTCCAGCCCCGCGCATGATATCGCCATATACTTCGGTCAACGCCCCGAAAGCGCCGGCCACAAGGGCTGCGGTAAAGACAAAGGCGGTGATCGTGCCGCCCGTCATCGCGCCGTTGATCACATCGACCGCGCCCTCCCACAAAACCAGGGTGATCGAACCAAAAATCAACAGGATGACGATAGCCGTCATGATCGCGCGCATGCGGATACGATGGCGCGCAGTGGTGAAAGCATCCTCGACCGCCTTGGCAAAGCGGCGTGCCTCGCGGTCTTCCTGCGTAAAGGCTTGCACGATGCGCAAGGCGCCCAGCACTTCGGCAACCATCGCGCCGACATCGGCGATACGGTCCTGACTGCTGCGCGAGAGCTTGCGCAGGCGGCGCCCCATGACAATGATCGGCACCAGCACCAGCGGAATCACCAGGAGCATCAGGGCCGTCAATTTGGGGCTGAGCACAAAGAGATAGACAAGCCCGCCAAGCCCCATGACCGTATTGCGCAGAGCCATCGAAACCGACGTGCCGACAACCTGCTCGATGATCGCCGTGTCGCTGGTCAGACGCGATGCGATTTCGGACGGACGATTTTCTTCGAAAAACTGCGGATCAAGCGTCAGCAGATGCGCCTGCACCCGTTGGCGCAGATCGGCGACGACGCGTTCTCCCAGCCACGACACGAAGTAAAAACGTGTCGCCGTGGCCAGTCCAAGGACAAGAACCACGGCAAGCAGCCCCCAGAAATAGGGCGCGATGGTATCGGCGCGCTGCGCGCCAAAGCCATGGTCGATCACCAATTTCACGCCGCGCGGAATGGCCAGCGTCGCCGCTGCGGCCACACACAGCGCGATCAGGGCTGCCGACAGATGCAAAGGATAGGCCCGTGCAAGCTGCCAGATCAGTGACAGGCTGTTGAGGCGGCGCGGCGCGGTCGGGAAACTGCTGTCTTTCATGGCTAGGGCGATAGCAGGCGTAGCGGCATGGCTCAACTCAACAACTGCAATGCGGCACTTCGCGCCGCACCCTTTCAGCCGGCCATGAAAAAGGCGGCCCCTCGCGGGACCGCCCTTTGCATCGCAAACGCTGCACGCCTTACTGGGCGTATGCTTCGTTGCCGACGAAACCGATCTTGGTCACGCCCGAAAGCTGCGCCTGCGCCATGACGCGGTTCACAATTTCGTAGCGGGCCAGAGCTTCCGGCTTCAGATGGATTTCCGGCTGCGGATCCATGCGGGCTGCTGCATCCAAATATGTACGCAACGTCGCAAGATCCACTTCCTGCTCATTCCAATAGATCGAGTTCAGAAAGTCGATGCCGATGCGGTTGATCACCGGATCGATCTGCTGCTGAACATTCGGCGGTGTCTGGCTCGACGGCAGGTCGAGTTTCACCGCGTGCGTCTGGATCGGAATGGTAATGATGAACATGATGAGGAGAACAAGCATCACGTCGATCAGCGGGGTGGTATTGATATCCACCATTTCGCCGCCGCCGCCGCCGTCTCCGACTGCCATTGCCATTTTGCGATACTCCCTCGCCGGGGAAATGGAGCGGCGCAAGACCGCCCCATTTCATCCTCGGCGTCCTATCGTGAAGTCACCATGCCAGCCGGCGGCTCCGAAATGAAGCCAACCTTGACGAAACCGGCACGCTGCATCGTGAAGATCACGCCGCCAATGTTGCGGTATTCCGCATTGGCGTCTCCACGAATGTGCACTTCCGGCAGTTCGATCGGTACACCCGCAGCCTTCTGACGGTCGATTTCGGCGATCAGATAAGCAGCAGCCTTGTCAAGCAGGGCCTTCTTGCTTTCCATCTTCTGGACACCCCAGAAGATATCGCCGTTCGCGTCAACCGAGATCAGCACGTTCTCCGGCTTGGTCGCCGTCGGAATGCTGGCCACGTTCGGCAGCTTGAGCGGAACCGTCTGGATCACGACCGGAACGGTGATGAGGAAGATGATGAGGAGCACCAGCATGACGTCGACGAGCGGCGTCGTATTGATGTCCGACATCGGCGGCGGCGAGTCGTCGCTTCCCTCGGCTGGGCCAACACTCATAGCCATGAGATGAGGCTCCCTTCCCTAGTCAGTGTTGCAGAGCGGTTCAAGCCTTCGGCTTTGCAGCAGCAGCAGGCGCGGCCGGCTTTTCAACGCGGGCACCCGACAGCAGGTAGCCGTGAACGTCGGCAGCAAAGTTGTTCAGATAGTCCTGAACCGACTTGTTGCGGCGGTTCAGCCAGTTGTAGCCAAGCACGGCCGGAACGGCGACTGCCAGACCAAGCGCGGTCATGATCAGCGCTTCACCGACCGGACCGGCGACCTTGTCGATCGAGGCCTGACCGGCAACGCCGATGCTGATAAGGGCGCGGTAAATACCGACGACGGTACCGAACAGACCGACGAACGGCGCAGTCGAACCCACCGAAGCGAGGAAGGCCAGACCCGACTGGAGCTTGCCCGAGATGGCAGCGTTCGAACGTGCCAGCGACATCGACACCCATTCATGCTGATCGATCTTGTCGGTCATGCGCCCTTCATGGTGATCGGCGGCGCGCAGGCCGTCTTCGGCCAGCTGACGGAAAGCCGAATCCTTCGGCAGCTTGTTCGCGCCATCGCGCAGCGAGGCCGCCGTCCAGAACTTCTTGTCGAGTTCGCGGGCTTCCTGGAGCAGCTTGCGCTGATCATAGAGCTTGGTGAAGATGATGTACCACGACACCAGCGACATGATCATCATGATGCCGAACGTCGCCTGAGCAATAATACCGCCCTGTTCCAGGGCTGCCATCAGACCATATGGATTTTCGGTCGAAACGATATCCATCAGATTATTCCTTCGAATTAGATTGATCGGTTTTCGGTTGGGATGCGGGTGGCAGCGCGATGGCTGCCATCCACCTTATCTCGGAAGCTGCCAGCGGATGCGCTGCGTGCGCGTATCCGTGGTCGGAGCACCATCGCGCAGTGCCGGATTGAACCGGAAGCGACGCTCAGCCAGATCACAGGCCCGCTTGTCGAGGCGATCGTAACCGCTCGACTGCGAAACCTGGCACGAGCCCTTGATGACTCGCCCGTCAGGACCGATCTGGTATGTGATGACACTGAGGCCCTGCTCTTCTGCACGGATCGAAGCTTCGGGGTAGTCGTCGGTGGTGATGGTATCACCCAGACGGCCCTTGGGCGTCGCACGTTGCGTTGGACCGGCAGGGGCCGGCGGCGGCGGCGGCGGCGCGGCAATCACGGGCGCCGGGCGCGGAGCCTCGGTCTGGACCGTGATTGTCGGCGCTGGCGGCGCCATCGATTCGACAACCACCTCAGGCGGCGGAACATAAGGAGGAATTTCCTCGAGTTCCGGCGGCGGAGGCGGTGGCTCCTCTTCCTTGGTGGTGGGTTCCTCAACCTCGAACGTTTCCATCGGTCCGGTGATCACCTTGACCGCTTTGAGCGCGAGGCCCGAAGTGAATGCGTAGCCGAGCACCACGTGCAGGATCACAACGATCCCGAGTGACAGCATCCGCTTCGAACTCATTGCTGGTTGATCCGCGTAAGCCATGCGCCGCGCGTTACTCCCCTTGCCTAATCCTCAAGCAGACCCATGTTGCCATGGGCCTAATTGAGGCTCCCCATGATGGACCGACCGAAGCCGGACCAATCGCACGATTAAGGTTGACCCCACGCAGGCGCAGAGTCACCCCTCAACCTTCCATTAACCCGCAGACTTTCCCCTCGCAACCGCTTTGTGGCAAGAAAGCGGCGCACTGCTCATTTGTACAAGTCCGGATGACGGCCCAAGGTTGGCGCGATACGGATGATGACCTAAATGTCACTCATTACGAGATGGAACAGAAGAAAGGTCGGCCATGTCAGGCAAGCTTTGGAATATGGCGCTTGTTTTCATTGCGCTGCTTTGTCTGCCGAATGCTGCACAGGCCGCAACGCCCCTGTCCGCACTCGCGCCTCTGGCGATCGAGGCACCGATCGTGCTGCGCGCGACAATTGTGAAAACCCAACGCATCTCCGCCAAGGATTCGCCCGGCCTTGCCCCCGGCCATGTCAGGCTATTGGTGACTGCGGGGGTCAGCAGCGTACTGGTTGCCCCCCGGAGCATCCCCGCCGAAATCAAATATCTGCTTGATGTGCAGCCCGATTCGCGCAAGCGCCTTCCGAAACTGCGAAAAGCCGACGTACTGCTGTTTCTCGCGCCGAACACTGCGCGCGATGACTTTTACCGCCTGCTCCGGCACGACGCACAACTGGCATGGACCGCCGAAGACGATGCAACGCTCCGTCGTCTGCTGACCGAACGGCAAGCACCGGAAATGCGCGATCTGCGGCTCGTTGGAATCGGCAACGCCTTCAATGTGCCAGGGAATCTGCCGGGCGAAGGCGAAAGCCAGATCTTTCTGAAAACGCAGAACAACAACCCGATCTCTCTGGTTGTCCTGTCCTCTCCGGGGCAGGCCAAGCGCATCACGGTCGCCGCAGGCGACATCATCGACGAAGCCGCCAAGCCGATCGTGGCAGGCAGCCTGCTCTGGTATCATCTGGCGTGCACCCTGCCCGACTATTTGCCGGCCAAAGCCACAGAAGGTCTCGACAGCGCCGCTTTTCGTGCTGTCACTGACGACTATGCCTATGTCAGACAAAGCTTGGGGCCATGCCGCTGACCAAAAGCGGCCCCCGCCGGCCGTCTCACCGACCGGCGGGGGCGTCCGTCGCGAACCGATAAGCGATGCGGCTGCCGTCCAACTGCTGACGTTCCAGCACGAGACTGACCTGAGAGACATCAGCCCGTGCCGCCGCCTGCGCGTACAGACGCATGGCCAGTGCCGGCATGTCGGCGCTGCCTGCGTCAATGCAGCTTGCGGCATCCAGCATCCGGCATTTCAGCGCATCCAGCATGGCAGGTGATGGCAGTGAGGCATCCTTGGCGCGCAGCTCCACGGTGACAGCCCAACCCGTCCCGTCGGACATGACCAGTGTGAACTGCAGTTGCGCCATATGCAGGCGTGGTGTCAGCGTCTCAGGCAGCAATCCGTGCAGCGCCAGAGGCGGTGACGGCGCGAGCGCATTCATTGCGCGCTGCCTTCGGACACGTCCATGTGCACGAAATCACGAGCATAGCTTTGCAGATGCGCACCACCGTCGATGTAGAGAATCTGACCGGTCGCGGATCGCGCGCGCGCCAGATAGAAGACGGCATCGGCGATCTCGGCCGGATCGGGCAATATGCCAAGCGGCATGTCATCGGCCAGCGCCGCCATCTGTTCCGGCGCATAATCGGGCGTCGGCAAGGTCAGCCCCGGTGCCACGCCATGCACCCGCACATGCGGAGCAAGACTGTGCGCCAGCAGGCGCGTCAGCCCCATCAGCGCATATTTGCCAAGCGTATAGGACAGGTTATCGCCATGCGGCTGCGCCAGTTTCTGGTCAAGGATATTGACGATCACGGCCTCGCGACCGGGTCCGGCGTCTGCAGCCAGCCATTGCGCCAATAGCGTCGGCGCTGCGCAATTGATGGCATAATGGGTCAGTAGCGACGTCATTGTCGCCGTCGTCAGATCATCCGCCCCGAACAAGGAGGCGTTGTTGACAAGCAGCGATGGCGTACTGCCGAAATCGGTCGCGACAGCCGCTGTCATCCGGGCAACAGCGTCGCCATCCGCAAGATCGGCCTGATAAAGACGGCAAGCGACACCGGTTTCCGCCAAGGCTCGTTCGAGCAGCGGATCCATCGTCGGGCGGTGATGATAATGCAGCGCAAGACCATAGCCGGCCCGCGCCAGCCGCGCCGCGATATGGGCACCGATGCGGCGCGTGCCGCCGGTTACCAGCGCGAAGGTCACGCCTGTGCATCTCCGCGCTGGCGGGTCAGCGTGATGCCGATCGATTCCCCATCGAGACTGATCGCCGACTTCACAATCTTGACCTTGACCCGGCGTACGCGCGCGTCAGCGGCAAACAGCTGGCCGATGATGTGATCGGCCACCGCCTCGATCAGCGTGAAGTGCACGCATTCGGGAAAATTGTCACGGATCGCAGCCTTGATATCGAGATAGTTTTTCGAGGCGCTGAGCGGCGTCTCCGGCCGGTAAAAGGGGTCGCAATCGAGATCGACCGTCACCGAGATGCACAGGGGCTGTGGCAGGTGCGTTTCCTCGGAATAGACACCCGTCAGGACATCGACTTCGACATCATGCACTTCCAGTTGCAGCAAACCGCTCATGCCCGTTTTTCAATCCTGCCTGACCGCCGCCGGAATCCGGCACGGATCGCGATACCATAAGTTGTGCGCCCCCTAGACCGTCAGCCACAAAGCTGCAAGCGTCTGCCCAAAATTAAGGCATTTTTCATCTTTGCCGGCCCTGCGCGGGGTTTCAGCCCTTCTCCCGCAGCTATGTACATGGTTATCCACAGACACCGGGGATAAATGCACAGACGCTTGAGCGTGAGGGCAATGCTGCCTAACTGTCATAACATCATGTCAGAACCCCCTGCCCCGGATCGCTTTTCCGAAAAAGCCTCTGCCACCGCCGTGCGGGGCCGCGATGCGCCCGACCTGGAAGCGGGCGCTGCCGTCATCCGGCGCGTGGTCCAGACGCTGCCCCTGAAGGCTGGAGTGTACCGCATGCTCGATGCTGCGGGGGAAGTGCTTTATGTCGGAAAAGCGCGCGCCCTGCGCAACCGGGTCACAAGCTACACGCAGACCGCGCGCCTGCCCAAACGCTTGCAGCGCATGGTCGCCCTTACCCGCGACATGACGATCATCACAACCGAAAGCGAGGCTGCCGCACTTCTGCTTGAAGCACAGCTGATCAAGCGCTTTCGCCCTGCTTTCAATGTGCTTTTGCGTGACGACAAAAGCTTTCCTTTCATCTTCCTGCGCGAGGATCACGCATTCCCGCGCATTTCGAAGCATCGCGGCGCGCGGCGCGGCAAGGGGGTGTTTTATGGCCCCTTCGCCAATGCGGGCGCCGTCAACCAGACTCTGAATGCGCTGCAGAAGGTGTTCCTCCTGCGCAGCTGTTCGGACAGCTTCATGGCCAACCGCTCGCGCCCCTGCCTGTTGCACCAGATCAAACGCTGCGCCGCGCCCTGCACTGAACGCATCGACAAGGCCGGCTATGCCGATCTGGTTGCTGACGCCAAAGCCTTTCTGTCAGGACGCAGTCAGGAGGTGCAGCGCAAGCTCGGCAAGGCGATGACAGACGCCAGCGAGGCGCTCGACTTCGAGCAGGCCGCGATCCTGCGCGACCGTTTGCGCGCGCTGACCATCATCCAGAATCAGGCGATGGACGGCGGCGGCGCCGATGATGCCGATGTCTTTGCGCTGGCGGAAAAAGCAGGGCTGGTCTGCGTTCAGGCTTTTTTTGTCCGCAACGGGCAGAATTGGGGACACCGCGCTTTTTTCCCGGCCCATACAACCGATGTCGCGCCCGAAGAGGTGCTGACGAACGTGCTGTTGCAGCTATACGAGGACATGCCGCCCCCGTCCTTGCTGCTGCTCGATCGCGCGCTGGGCAAGGAAGAGGCGCTGATTGCCGACGCCCTGTCCGACCGCGCCGGGCGCCGTGTCGTCATTCGCCAGCCGCAGCGCGGCGCAAACCGCAAGCTGGTCGATCAGGCCAGTCGCAATGCCGCAGAAGCCGTCGAACGGCGCCTTGCGGAGACGACGACGCAGGCAAGGCTGCTGCGCGACCTTGCCGACCTTTTTGCGCTGGACAGTCCGCCGCAGCGAATCGAGGTATACGACAACAGCCACATCCAGGGCAGCAATGCGCTGGGAGCGATGATCGTCGCAGGGCCGGAAGGGTTTCGTCGCAACAGCTATCGCAAGTTCAACATCCGCGACGCCACGATCGCACCGGGCGATGACTTTGCCATGATGCGCCACATGCTGGAACGCCGTTTCGCCCGGCTGGAGCGCGAAGACCCCGACCGACAGGGCAGCGACTGGCCAGACCTGCTTCTGATCGACGGCGGGCGTGGCCAACTGAACAGCGTGCTCGAGGTGCTGGCAGAGATGGGCATTCAGGACATGTGCGTCGTCGGCGTTGCCAAAGGGCCGGACCGCAACGCAGGGCGGGAGGTGTTTCACCTTGCCACAGGCGGCGAACTGACACTGCCTGAAAATCATCCGGTGCTGTTCTATCTGCAACGCCTGCGCGACGAGGCGCACCGCTTCGCGATCGGCGCGCACCGCGCCAAACGCGCACGCACCGTAGCCGTCAATCCGCTCGATGACATCCCCGGCATAGGGCCGGCACGCAAGAAGGCGCTGCTCATGCATTTCGGCAGTGCCCGCGCCGTGCGTCTGGCGACGCGCGACGAAATCGCGCTCGCACCCGGCATATCGGACAAGATGGCCGACATGATTTTCAGTCACTTTCATCCCAATGGCTGATGTGGCGCCCGGCAGCGGGTCAGCCCGTCACAAAGTCGAAACCGTAAAAGGCTTTCACCTGCGGCATTCTCGCTTTAGGATGGCTTCATGCTGAAAAGCCTGCCCAATCTGCTGACACTCAGCCGCATCCTCGCGGTGCCGCTCCTTGTGCTCCTGATGTGGGAGGCGAACTGGCTCGGTTATCTGCTCGCCTTCATCCTGTTCACGGTCGCGGGCATTACCGATTATTTCGACGGCTATCTTGCCCGCTCCTATGGCACGGTCTCGAAACTCGGCCAGTTTCTCGACCCCATAGCCGACAAGATCATGGTCGCAGCCACCATCATGATGCTGGTGGCGACCAAGCTGGTCAGCGGCTGGCATGTGATTGCCGCCATCGTTATCCTGCTGCGCGAAATCACCGTGTCGGGATTGCGGGAATATCTTGCTGGTTTGCAGGTTTCAGTGCCGGTCAGCCGGCTGGCAAAATGGAAAACGACCTTCCAGATGGTGGCGTTGGGTGCACTCCTCCTTGCGGGTTTCACCGTTCACAAGGCCGATTGGATTCCGGCACTGGAAGTCGGCATCATCTCCCTTTGGATCGCGGCACTGCTGACGCTGGTGACAGGATATGATTATCTGCGCGTCGGCCTGCGCCACATGAACTGAGCGCAGGATGATCGACGTCCTCTATTTCGCATGGGTACGCGAGCGCATCGGGCTGGAGAGCGAGCGCATGGCGCTGCCCGAAGGCGTCATCACGGTCGCCGACCTGCTCGACCACCTCTCCGGCCTGTCGGAAGCGCATCTAGGCGCCCTGCTCGACCGCGACCGGCTGCGATTTGCGGTCAATCAGCTCTTCGCATCGGCAGACACCAGGGTTCAGGACGGTGATGAAATTGCCATTTTCCCGCCCGTGACCGGCGGATGATTACCGTTTGCGTCCAGCATGCCGACTTCGATGCCGGCGCAGAAAGCCGCGCGCTGACTGAAGCCAGTGGCGATATCGGGGCAGTTGCCAGCTTCATCGGTCTCGTCCGCGCCGACAACGACATAACGGCGATGACGCTGGAACATTATCCCGGCATGACGCAGGCAATGCTGACAGCGATTGCCGAGGACGCCCGTCACCGCTGGCCGCTCGCCGCCGTCACGCTGATCCACCGGGTCGGGCGTCTCATCCCCGGCGATCAGATCGTCCTCGTGCTGGTCGCCAGTCGCCACCGCGCCGCTGCCCTTGAAGCCGTTGCCTTTTTGATCGACTGGCTCAAAGTCAAAGCGCCCTTCTGGAAGCGCGAAGAAAAGGCGGATGGACAAAGCCACTGGGTCGAAGCCCGGACTGCCGACAGCGCCGCCGCCGCGCGCTGGAACAGCGCGCCTTGACTGCCACGCCCCGCGCCACAACTAGTTGGCGGGTGGCGTAACCGAACCGGCTGCGGCGGGCGCCGCATCTTCCTGAGCAGCAGGCGCGGTTTCGACGGGGTTGGCAGAAATCAGATCGCCCACCGGATCTCCGGTATCGATATCGGCGATGGCCGCATCGACGGCGGCGGTGATGTCGTCGCCGCTCATGACCGAATCCGCAAGTGCCCGCGCTTCTGCCGCCTGCCTTGTGCGCTGCCGCAGTTCAGGCAGGGCGTCCATCATGAAGGAGCGCCAGATCTGGGCGGGCAGACCCGCGCCGGTGACACCGTTCATCGGGCTGTTGTCGTCATTGCCAACCCAGACGCCAACCACCAGATCACCGGCATAGCCGACGAACAGGGCGTCACGATAATCCTGCGTCGTCCCGGTTTTGCCATAAGCCGGAATCGGCAGCCGCGCTTCCAGCCCCGTGCCATTGCGCACCGCGCTCAGCAGCATCTGTTCCATGCCTTCGCGTTCCGGGAAGCCCCGCGTCACGCGGATGGCATCCGAAACCCGGCCCGCCAGCCCCTTGTCGGCTTCGGGTACCAGGCCATGCGGCTTGATCGGATATTCCCCGGCGGCAATTGCGGCATAGGTTGCGGTCAATTCCATCAGCGACATGGTCGACGTGCCAAGCGCCACCGTAAGGTCGCGCGACATATCGGATGTCACGCCCAGATCCTGCGCCGCCTTGATGATCGCGCGCGTACCCACCTCGTTCGCAAGCCAGGCTGCCGCGACATTGCTTGATGCCGCGAAGGCCGAGCGCAGCGAGATGGTGCCGCGATATTTGCCTTCATGATTGGCGGGCGACCAGTCTCCGATGGTCAGCGGCCTGTCCTCGACCGTATCGGTTATCGCCATGCCCGACCGCAGCGCCGCAAGATAGACAAACAGCTTGAATGCCGATCCCGGTTGGCGCGCGGCCTGCGTCGCCCGGTTGAAACGACTGTCCTTGTAATCGCGCCCGCCCACCAGCGCGACAACAGTCCCGTCGCGGCGCATGGCGACAAGCGCCGCCTGCTTCGCGCCAAGCCACGGCTTGCTGTCGAGCTGCTGGCGCACGATGCGTTCGGCGGCCGCCTGCAGCGGCGCATCAAGCGTCGTGCGCACCCGCACTTCGCCATAGCGGCCTTCCTGCCGCTTTGCGGCTTCGGACCAGACCCAGTCGACGAAATAGGAACCGCCGGGCAGGCCGGTGCGTCCCGGATTGAGGCGCGGCGGACGCAGCTTGCGCGCTTCGGACTGCGCCAGAAACCCATTGTCGATCATGCGCTGGATCACGACCTTGCCGCGCGCACGGGCGGCATCATAATCATTCGTCGGCGCAAGGCGCGAGGGCGCCTTCACCAGACCGGCCAGCATCGCGGCTTCGGGCACGTTCAGCTGTTCGGGCCGTTTGTTGAAATATTGCTTGGCCGCCGCACTGATGCCGTAGGCACCGTCGCCGAAATAGACACTGGAAAGATAGCGCGACAGGATTTCATCCTTGCTGAGCCAGGCCTCGAGCCAAAGTGCGATGATCGCCTCGCGCGCCTTGCGCGTCAGGCTGCGCTCCAGCGAAAGAAAGCTGGTTTTCGCGAGCTGCTGCGTGATCGTGCTGCCGCCCTCGACCACGCGGCCCGCCCTGGCATTGGCCATCATCGCGCGCGTGATACCGCGCAGATCGATGCCCCAATGATCGTAAAAGCGCCGGTCTTCGATAGCGATGAAGGCCTGTCCGACATGGGGCGGCAGTTTCGTGACATCGACCGGCTGTTCCTTGTATGACCCCCGCCGCGCAATCGCCGTGCCATCGGCGGCTTCAAGCACCAGCGCCGGGCTTTCCAGCGGCTCCAGCGCGCGTGACAGCGGCGCGGTCAGCGCAAGCCATGCCACGAGGACGACGAACAGCAGAACAAGCACCGCCACCACGCGCAGCCACAGCCGCTTGCGCGGTGCAGCCGTCGTCTGGGGCGCTCCATCGGCCACTCCTGTCTGAACAATGTTCCGGTCAGCGTCCAGACCACTGGCGTGACCGTTATCGTGAGCGTTATTGTCCGAGCGATCGTCAGCTGATGACAAGGTTCTACCCGATCCCGCACATTATGCGTCGCAACCACACGGCAGGACGCCAGATTGTTTTTTGCGCCATGATCCATCACTGTGGCGACTTCGTGACAGCGCATGATGGCCGCCCGGCGCATGGCTGCCAAGCGAAAGAGGAAGGTGTGCGTGAACTATTTTCCCGAATGGCCGCTCTATCGTGATCTCGCCGTGGGCGTGGGCATCGGCATGCTGTTCGGGGTCGAGCGTGGCTGGTCCGCGCGCTTCATCCATGACGGGCGCCGTGTGGCGGGCCTGCGCACATTCAGCATCCTTGGCATTGTCGGCGCGGCGGCCGGCTGGCTCACGCGATTCGACCTCGGCATCCTGGGACTTGCGATGGCCGCAACAGCGGCCTTGCTGATGGTCGCGGGCTATCTGCGCAAGGCCCAGCACCATGGCGATGTCAGCGCCACAACCGAAGCCGCCGCCATTGCCGCCATCATGCTGGCGGCGATGGCGGCGCTCGGCCATTCCCTTATTGCCGCCATGCTTGCGATCACCGCTGTGACCCTGCTCGCTGCCCGCGAGCCACTGCACGAGGGCGTAGCATCGCTCAGCACTGAGGAAGTCTTTGCCGCGCTTCGTTTCCTTATCCTTGCGGCGATCATCCTGCCGCTATTGCCGAACCAGGATATTGGCCCTTATGGCGCGCTCAATCCGCGCGACATCGGCTTCATGGTCGTCCTTTTGTCTGGCCTGTCCTTCGCGGGTTACTGGGCCGTGCGCTGGCGTGGTGAAAAGCAGGGGCTGATGATGACTGCGGCCTTCGGCGGGCTTGCCTCGTCAACTGCGGTGACGGTCTCGCTGTCGCGTCTGTCGAAAAGCCAGCCGCTCAGCGCCCATGCCACGGCGGCCGCCATCGCCATGGCCTCGCAGGTCATGCTGGTGCGTGTCCTGCTGCTTTCAGCGGCGGTGGCATGGCCGACGTTTGATTATCTGGTAAAGCCGGTGGCCATCGCCTTGACGGTCGGCCTTGCCGTCACGGCATTTTACTGGACACGCGGCGAAAAAGGCATTGAAAGCCCGCATGAGGCCGGCAGCAACCCGTTCGAAATCCGCCCGGCCCTGATATTTGCCGGCATTCTTGCTCTGGCAACTCTGGCGACGCGCTGGGCAGCCGATTATCATGGCACCGGCGGCCTGATCGGGGTTTCGGCCATTACCGGGCTGGTCGATGCCGATTCCGTGATCATCGCCAATGGCCGCTTTGCCGCAGCCGGGGGCGCACCGCTGGCCGCGGCCGCCGGCATCCTTGTCGCCAGTGCGGTCAACAGCATCAGCAAGTCGGCGATTGCCATCGCCATGGCGCGACGCGATGTTGCCCGGCTTGTGTCGCTGCAAATGGGGCTTGCCCTCCTTGCCGGTCTGCTGACCTGGTGGCTGGCCTGACGCGCGACTTGTCGCCCCTCTCCTTCTCGCCTATGCGCGGAGAATGGAACCGACATTGAGCACGCCTGCCGAACGCGAACAACTGTCCCGCGCGTTCGCCTCCCTTGCCAGCGAAGCCGGGCAGGCCATCATGGATATTTACGCCCGGCCCTTCGACATTCGCAGCAAGGCCGATTCCTCTCCCGTTTCCGATGCCGACGAAATCGCCGAGGCGCTGATTCTGACAGGTATCGCCCGGCTGCTGCCCAATGTGCCGGTCATTGCCGAGGAAGCCATGGCGGCAGGCCAGTCGATCGCAGACGACCTCAGCCGTTTCATCCTGATCGACCCACTTGATGGCACGCGTGAATTCATTGCGAAAAATGGCGAGTTTACCGTCAACATCGCCCTGATCGAACAGGGGCGGCCTGTTGCCGGCTGCGTATACGCGCCTGCACTTGGCCGCATGTTCATCGGCGGCGACCGGGCGTGGGTTGCCGATGTCGCGCCGGGCGCGGCTGTCGATCCCACGGCGTTCCAGCGGATTGCGACCCGTCCCTATCCGACGGCAGGCCTGACCGCACTTGCGAGCCGGTCGCATGCCGATCCCGATACGCACGCGTTCATCGAAGCGCATGGCATCACCGATTGCCGGGCTGCAGGCTCCTCGCTTAAATTCTGCGTGATCGCGGCGGGCGAGGCCGATGTCTATCCCCGCTTTGGTCCGACGATGGAATGGGACGTTGCCGCAGGCCACGCCGTGCTTCTGGCAGCGGGCGGGCAGGTGCTGACGCCCGAAGGCGCGCCATTTGTCTATGGCAAGCGCGCACAGGGCTTTCGCAACGGTGCCTTTGTCGCATGGGGCCAAACCGCTATCGGCTGATTGAACAGCTTCACCCCGGCGCCGGGCTGCCCTAGACTGGTCATTAAGTCTCTGGAACCGCCTTGGGGGAACTGCTCTTGACCGTCTACACGCCGCCCGTCGCCGAACAGCTTTTCGTGCTCGACACCATTGCCGACCTGCCAGGACTGGCGACCCTGCCCGGCTATGAAGCCGCAACCGGCGACATGGTCGAGACGATCCTGAACGAGGCCACCAAGCTGTCGGCGGAGATATTCGCCCCGCTCAACCGCAGCGGAGATACCGAAGGCGCGCGTCTTGGTGCCGACAGCAAGGTGCGCTTGCCCGACGGTTTTGCCGATGCCTATCGCCAATATGCCGCCGGCGGCTGGACCGGGCTTGCCGCCTCTCCCGCTCATGGCGGGCAAGGCATGCCTTTCGCGCTCGATCTGGCGGTGCACGAACAATTCACCAGCGCCAACATGGCCTTCTCGCTCAACATGACGCTGACGGCAGGCGCGATACAGGCGATTACCGCCCACGCCAGCCCCGAACTCAAGGCGCTTTACCTGCCGCGCATGATCAGCGGCGAATGGACCGGCACGATGAACCTGACCGAGCCGCAGGCAGGCTCGGACGTCGGCGCGGCGCGTACCATGGCGACGCCCGCAGGCGATGGCACATGGCGGATCAAGGGCCAGAAAATCTACATCACCTGGGGCGAGCATGACCTTGCGCCCAACATCGTTCACCTTGTCCTCGCCCGCACCCCCGGTGCTCCTGCGGGCACGCGCGGCCTGTCGCTGTTCATCGTGCCGAAGGTTCTGGTCAACGCGGACGGCAGCCTTGGCGCGCAAAACGACGTGCGCTGCGCCCGGCTGGAAGAGAAAATGGGCCTGCACGCCTCTCCTACCTGCGAAATGCATTATGGCGACAATGATGCCTGCATCGGCTGGCTTGTCGGCGAAGTGAACGGCGGCATTCGCGGCATGTTCACGATGATGAATCATGCCCGCATCACGGTTGGCCTGCAGGGCATCGCTGTCGCCGAGCGCGCGACGCAGGCGGCCTTTGCCTATGCTCGCGAGCGCGTGCAGATGGGACCAATCATCAACCACCCCGATGTTCAGCGCATGCTGATGACCGCGCAGGCGACAACCGAAGCCGCGCGCGCACTGGCCTATTACAATGCCGCCGCTGTCGATCGCGGGCATAATGGTGTCAGCGATGCCGACCGGGCAGCGGGACAGGGACTGGCCGACTTGCTGACCCCCATGACCAAGGCCTATTCGACCGATATCGGCAGCGAAGTCACCAGTCTTGCGATCCAGGTGCATGGCGGTATGGGCTATATGGAGGAGACCGGCGTCGCCCAGCATTACCGCGATGTCCGCATTGCCGCGATCTACGAAGGCACGAATGGCATTCAGGCGATGGACCTCGTCGGTCGCAAGCTTGCCGCCGACGATGGCCGCCACTGGCGCGCGCTGATCGCCGCCATCGCCACCTTCGCCGCAGCGCATCCGGCATGGGGCGGGCTGACGGCGGCCACGACGGCGCTCAGCCAGTCGAGCGAACATCTGGCAACCGCCGATCCGCGCGACAAGGGTGCGGTGGCGGCGCTATATCTGCGCCAGTTCGCGGTCACGGTCGGCGCATGGCTGTTGGCGCGGCAGGCGGTCGAAGCCGAGAAACGGCTGGCCCAAAGCCATGGCGATCCGCGATTCCTGAAGCGCAAGATTGCCAGCGCCCGCTTCTATCACGACCAGCTTTTGCCGCAGATCGTGTCCTTCACCGGCCCGATCCTGACGGGTGCGGCGGCATTGCCCGACATGGATCTGTTCGCGGCCTGAATAGCAAAACGGCGCGGTTCCTGTGGGAGCCGCGCCGTCTGTTCATCGATCAGCAGATGATCAGCCGTTCCAGCTGCCATCCAGCAGCTTGATGATCGCCGAGAAGTCCTTGCCCTCGCCGCCCAAGCCCGCGAACATCTGGTAGAGCGATTCCGCCTGCGCACCCATTGGCACGCTGGCGCCAACGCCTTGGGCTGCTTCAAGCGCGAGCTTCAGATCCTTCAGCATCAGCGCCGAGGCGAAACCACCTTCATAATCGCGGTTCGACGGCGCGGCAGGCACCGGGCCCGGCACCGGGCAATAGCTGGTCATCGACCAGTTCTGACCCGACGAGACGCTGCTGATATCATAGAAGGTCTGGAGGTCGAGGCCAAGCTTCTGCGCCAGCGCGAAGGTTTCGCAGGTTGCGATCATCGAGGCACCCAAGAGCATGTTGTTGCAGATCTTGGCGGCCTGACCGGCACCGGCCGAACCAGCGTGGATGACCTTCTTGCCCATCGCCGACAGGATCGGTTCGGCGCGCTTGAAGGCATCGTCCGCGCCGCCCACCATGAAGGTCAGCGTGCCGCCATTGGCAGCAGCAATCCCACCCGAGACGGGCGCATCGACCATGACATAGCCCTTGTCGGCAGCCTGTGCCGCAACCGCGCGGGCCGAAGCGACGTCGATCGTCGAGCAATCGAGCAGCAGCGCCGCCGTCGGAGCATGGCCGATGACGTCATTTTCGTACACGGCGCGCACGATCTTGCCGTTCGGCAGCATGGTGACGACGGCGTCAACGCCCTGCACGGCTTCCTTGATGGTGGTGAAGGGCACGCAGCCCGCGTCCTTGGCGCGGTTCAGCGCGGCTTCGGCGAGGTCGAAGGCGTGGACCTTGTAGCCAGCCTTGACGAG
>CAZWMK010000012.1:17163-31058 GCA_964635065.1 uncultured Sphingomonadaceae bacterium
TCAGCGCGGCTTCGGCGAGGTCGAAGGCGTGGACCTTGTAGCCAGCCTTGACGAGGTTCGCGGCCATGCCGCCGCCCATGTTGCCGAGGCCGATGAATGCAATGGTTGTCATGCGATGATCTTTCGGGAAATCGGCGCGCCGGACATCGCGCGCCAGTGCCGGAAATGAAGACCACCCGCCGGTCCGGGAACGGGCGGGTGGTCGTGTCAGGCGAAGGGCTTAGGACGCCAGCTTCTGGATGACGTCGCCGAACAGCTCCTGGTCGCTCGGCAGCGTCTTCGGCGTTGCCAGCGGCTTCGAAACCCAGGTTTCGTTGATCAGGTCACGCCAGGTGATGTTGTTGTTGGTGCCGTTGCCGCCCCACGAACCGCAGCCCAGCGAGAAGGTCTGGCGCATGCCGTTCCACAGGTTGCCCGAGTTCGACGGTGCCTGCGGCTGGTTGACCATGACGCGCGAGGTCTTGGTTCCCATGGCCAGCTTCAGGATGTTCTCGTCCGAACGCGAGTAGATGCCGCAGCTATGGCCCTGGCCCTGATAGGACTGGATGTTGTTGGTGAGCGCAATCGCTTCATCGATATCCTTGGCGCGATAAAGCGCCATGGTCACGGTCATCTTTTCACCGGAGAACGGATAGTCCGGGCCATAGCCGGTTTCCGGCACGATGAAGAAGCTCTTGCCTTCCGGCAGGCCAAAGCCGGCCATGCCCGCAATCTTTTCGGCCGGCTGGGCGACGACATTGGCGTTGATGTGACCATCAACCCAGATCACCGCCTGCAGCAGAGCCTTTTCCTCTTCGTTCAGGACATAGCCGCCCTGATGCTCGAGCTTCGCCAGCATTTCATCATAGATGGAATCAAGCAGGATGACCGAGTTGTCCGACGAGCAGGATGCGGCGAGATCGAGCGTCTTCGAGATGCGGATCTTTTCGGCGGCATCGTCGAGATCGGCCGTGTCATCAACAGTGATGACGGCATTGCCGACGCCGACGCCCAGCGCCGGGGTGCCCGACGAATAGGCGGCCTTCACCATCGGGCTGCCGCCGGTGGCGAGTACGCGGTCGCACTGGCGCATCAGTTCGTTGGTCTTTTCGACCGACGGCACGTCGATGCTGAGAACGAGATCGGCGGGCGCGCCCATCTTGACGATGGCAGCGCGCATCAGGTCGCAGATCAGCTTGTTGGTCAGCTTGGCGCGCGGGTGCGGTGCAACGATGATCGAGTTGCGGCCCTTCACGGCCGAAATCGCCTTGATCACCGGAGTCGCTTCCGGGTTGGTCGACGGCGACAGCGCGCCGATCACACCCACCGGCTTTGCGATCTTGATGATGTTGCGGACGGGATCTTCCTCGAGGATTCCGACCGACTTGTCGTTGATGATGTCCTGCAGCGTGGCGCGGGTCTTGCGGAAGATCTTGAGATACTTGCCGTCATAGTTGCCGAGCTGGGTTTCATCGACCGTGTGCTGCGCGATCATTTCGGCCACGTCTTCCTTGGCGACGGCCCAGACCATCGCGCGGATCAGTTCGTCGACCTGTTCTTGCGTATAGTTGGCGATCTGCGCCTGCGCCGCACGCGAGCGGGCGATGAGAGCGGCGATTTCAGCCGCTTCCGGGCTGCGATCGGCGGGATTGACTTCGGGTTGCGCCATGACGTTCGCTCCTCAATGAACCGTCCGCTCCTTCCTGGACCGTGACGGGAATGGCTGCGCCTGCCGTGTCCGGAACAACAACCGGATAACAACCGCGGCAGCGGGCAGATTGCACAATGCAGATATGACAATAAGGCCCCCGTCATGGAAGCCTGCCGATTCTTTTCTTACGTTATTGCAAAAATGCCAGCAATAACGCATTGGTGCATATTATTACTGCAAAATTGCAGGATTGCAGATTCTCATGCCTGACTGGGACGACCTGCGCATTTTTCTGGCCGTCGCGCGCGCGCGTAAGCTGGCCCTTGCCGCACAGCTTCTGGAACTGGATGCTACCACGGTCAGCCGTCGCGTGGCCCGACTCGAACAGGCGCTGGACACACGCCTGTTCGAAACCAACCGCGAAGGCCGGGCTCTGACCGCCGAAGGCCAGCATCTGCTTGTCGCCGCCGAGGCGATGGAAAGCGCACTGGCGGCGGGCGCCGCCGATGTTACAGGTGAACGCGCACGGTTGGCGGGCGTCATCCGCATCAGCCTGTCGGAAGGTTTCGGCACATGGTTGGTCGCCAGCCAGCTGGCCAGTTTCCATCGCCAGCACCCGGCTATCGAGATCGAGCTTGCCGTCTCCAGCGGCTTTCTCAACCCTTCGAAGCGCGAAGCGGATGTAGCGATCATGCTGGCCCGTCCGCCGCGCGGTCCGCTGGTCAGCCGGAAACTGACCGATTACGCGCTCGGCCTGTATGCCGCGCGTGACTATGTCGAAAACCGGGGCCAGCCGGACAGTGTGGCCGCGCTCGAATCGCATCCGCTCGTCGGCTATATCGACGAACTCATCTATGCGCCGCAGCTCGATTATCTGCGCGAACTGGGGCCGACAATCCGCGCCAGCGTGCGCAGTTCCAGCATCAACGCGCAGCACCATCTGATTGCAACCGGCGCCGGCATCGGCCTTTTGCCGCTGTTTATCGGGCGGCAAGATGACAAGCTGGTGCGCATTCTGCCCAAGGACGTCCGCCTGACCCGCAGCTTCTGGCTGGTCGTCCACCGCGACGTGCGACACCTCGCGCGGGTCGAGGCGCTCATCGACTGGCTGGGGGCGATGCTGCGCGAACAACGCCCCCTGCTTCTGGAAGACCCGGCCTGATCAGAACTGGTAGGACAGGCCGCCGATGATCGTCTGCGGCTTGCCGGGCCGCAGACCCAGCGGACGGCGGGCCACCTCATATTCATTGTCGAACAGATTATCGACCCGGCCGAACAGCTTCAGCCCGTCCGTCAGCCAATAGCTTGCCGCAAGATCGAAAACGGTGCGGGCGCCGACCTTTTCGGACTGCGGGATCGTCCCACGCCCGGCCTCGGTACGCACCGCGCTGACATGGTTGGCCGACAGGGTCACAGACCATTTGGCAGCGGCAAGGCCGAGACTGGCATTCAGTTGATGCCGCGGAATATACGGCAGCCTGTCGCCAATGTTGACGGTGCCGAAAAAGTCCGAAACGAATTGCTGCCGGAAACTGGCATCAGTCAGCGTGTAATTGACGCTGAGTGGCAGGCTGAGCCCCCCACCCAGGGCAACAGTCGTCGACGCGGAAGCTTCCACCCCCTTCACATCAACCTTGCCGCCATTGAACTGATCACCAATGTCCCCGGTGGTGCACCCAACCGCATTGGTGCAACTGCCGAGGATATTGGAGTAGTTATTGAAAAAGGCGATGACTTCCGCCTGTGTGGCGCCACGCGCGTATCGCACGCCCGCTTCATAGTTCCAGCTCTTTTCCTCGCGCGCTTCCGATCCTGGCGCGGGTGGAGCAAAGCCGCGGCTGATGCCCGCCAGCAAGCGGACTTCCGGCGTCAGGTCATAGGTCGCGCCTAATGCGGGCACGACGACGGACAGGTCATTTTCCAGCCGTCGCGTGACACCCAGCGCGCGGGTCGGGTCGCTTGTACTGTAATCGAGCCTGACGAGTTCGATGCTCTCATAACGCAGACCGGGAACAAGTGTAAGCGCACCGATTTCGATCGTATCCTTGATGAACACGGCAAAGCCGCGTCCCTTGGCAACACGATTGGCGTTGGAGCCGGTGGGGCGCACCGAAGTCAGCACCATGTCGCCGTCCAGCATCTGGAACAGTTCATCGTGCTGCAAGCGGTCTTCCTTGTCCTCGTGCCAGCGCATCGACACGTCGAGAACATGGGCAACATTGCCCGTTTCGAATGGCAACGACAGACCGGTCTGGATGCCCCAGCTTTCATAGCGGCGATTATTGTTGCGCACACGCAGCGCACCGGCGGCGCTGTCGACATCGCCGCCAAGAATGTCGATGCCCAGCGCATTGGCCGCTATGGCCGGATTATCGAACAGCGTGTGCGGCGACAGAAAACCGCGCCCGTCGCCGAGATTCAGGTCGTTGAGCTTGCGCCAGTTACGCTTGAAACGGTTGAGATAGGCAACCGTCGACAAGGTCGCGCCCCCGAATTCGGCCTTGTGGGTCAGCATGGCCTGCTTGTGCGTGCTGTCGAAGCGGTCTTCGGCGCTGGCCGCATAGCGGCGGTAGGGCGTCACGGCGAAATCGGCGTCCGTCAGGCCAAGATAGGTTTCATCGGCATGGGTGTCCGTATAGCCGAGCTTGAGTTCGAGCGATTGCGGCACCGCGCTGTCTTCAGGCGTCGCGGCCCGCAGTTTCACGACATAGTCCGACGTACGATAGCCGGTGTTACCACCGCTATCGAGCTGCTTGAAACCATCACTGCCCGCGTGGAATGTTTCGATCAGCGCGCCGAACGCCCCGCTGCTGCCACCGACCCAGGCATGACCCTCATAGCTGTCGTGTTCGCCATAGCGCCCTGACAACAGCCCGGCGAGCGGCGCTTCGGGAATGGGCGTGGAACGCAGATTGATCGCACCGCCCACCGTGCGCGGACCGTGCCGCACCGCAATCGCGCCCTTGACGACTTCAACGGCCGCCATGCGCCCCGCCGTCGGGAAATAATAAGCAGCAGGTGCCGCATAAGGTGCAGGCGCGATCAGGATGCCGTCTTCGAGAAGCGTGACATTTTCCGAACGCTCAACCGTCGTCCCGCGCAGACCGATGTTCGGAAACAGACCGTTGCCGTCCTCTTCCTGTATATTGACGCCGGGCGCCTGGCGCAGGATGCGGTTGATGTCGCCATGATCGAACGTGGCAAGCGATCTGGCGTCGATCACGGTCGCAGAGCCGGGCACCCGCGCCGCATCGATGCTGCGTCCGACGACAACAATGGTCTCAGGACTGCCAGCGCCCTCCGCCTCACTGGCCTGAGCCGCACCGGCAACCAGAAAGGCCAGCGCCGATGTTGCCAGAATGCTTCGTACGGATCGCATGACCGCCCTCTTTAAACACATGTTCAATTCACGATCGCGGTGCTAACGCAAATGAAAATTCTTTGCAATATGTTTTGCGAATAAAACGCAATTGCCCGTCTGCCCCCGGTTCAGGACGTGCGATCGCGCCAGTAGGCAAAGGCAGCGCGCTGAAGACGAATGACATGGGCCGCAGCATCGGGGCCTTCCCACGGCCCGCCATAGCCGTCATTTCGCCCTGCCCACCAGCCCTGCCCGGGCAGGCCATCGGACTGACGCACGACCAGAACGGCCAGTTCCGGCGCGCCGCGTCCGCGCGCGCGGGCATCAACCTCGTCAAGAACGCGGCACAAGGCCCGCATGCGGGGACGGGAAAAAGGAAAACCAAGCGCCATCAGGGCCTGCGCATAGGTCAGCGCGACACCCTGCCGCGCCGCGCCCTGCATCAACTGCTCGACCTCGTCGACCGTCATGGCAGACGACCTGCGACGTCCGCCATACTCTTTTTCAACGGTTGCGCATGCCTTCGGCCATGCCAGTAAAGGCATCCATCATCGCTGCGACAAATTCGCCATCATCCGCCAACACATCATTGGCTGCGCGGCGCATGGCATCCAGCCACTGATCACGCAAGGTGGCATCGATGGCAAAGGGCTTGTGCGCCGACATCACGCAGGCCCCTGGCCGCTCGGTGAACCAGTCGCGCGGGCCGCCCATCCATGCCGTCAGAAAGCCGGTCAGGGATTCGCGCATCGGCACGAGGTCGGGCGCATGAAGCGCGCGCAACTGGGCATAGGCCGGATCGCCTTCCATGAGGTCGTAAAAACGGTTGACCAAAGTTCGGACCACCTCTTTACCGCCAATGCGGTCGAAGGGTGTCTTTGGCGCGGGCTTTTCAGCAGCTGCAGATGAGGTCAAGGTACGATACTCCGGTTCGGAACTTGTCTGTCAAACTGGCCCAAGCCTTAGCGCCACGCCTTGACAGAAATCAATCAGCCGCAAACGACCGCATAAAGCAGCGCCACCAGCCCGGCAAAGGACGCCATGAAAGCGAGCGAGCGCACATAGGGAATGCCCAGGGCGTAAAGCGGCAGATAAACCAGCCGCGCCCAGAAATAGAGTTGCGTTGCCAGCGCCGTCAGATCCGACGTGCGATCGCCATGGACCGCCGCCAGCACAAGCGCGGCAAAAATGGGGAAAGTCTCGAAAAAATTACGCTGCGCCCGGAGAAGCCGGCCTGCCAGATGGCCCGGCGCTGGCGTTTCGTCACGCGCACTGACCGCCCAGGACAGGCCATTTTCCTTCGCGCGCGCGGTGGCTGCCGCAAGGATATAAATCAGTCCAAGGGCTGCCACCCAGCCCAGCATGGTCAGTTCCATTTGCATCATCCACCCCCGTCATTATGCGACCTGTCACGGCCTTGGGGCGAAAGCTGACTGAAATTACGCCATGTTGCAAGCAGGTACTGGTTGCGGATCAATCCGCAACATGGCCAAAACGGCCATCAAGATAAACCATTGGATCAACATCCTCGCGCACGGCGACATCCGCGACCACGCCGATGAAAATGCTGTGGGTGCCGAAACCATGCTGTGCGACCCGCCGGCAGGTGATGGCAGCCTGGGCACCGGTCAGACGGGGCGGCTTGACCGGGTCGAAGCACCAATCTCCGGCATGAAAGCGCTGCTCGCGCGGGCGATTGTCGGAAAAAGCCTGGGCGACGGACATCTGCGCATGATGCAACAGGTTGACGCAGAACAGCTCGGTCTCCGCGATCGCATCATGCATGGAGGCACGCGTATTGATGCAGACCAGAAGGCTTGCCGGCTCCATCGCCAGCGAAGAAACGGCGGTCGCCGCCATGCCTTGCGGCACGCCGTCGGCGGTGATGGTAATGATGTTGACGCTTGCCGCCATGCGCCGCATCGCCAGACGAAAGGCCGTGGAAGCCGACATGGGATCATTGATCATGCTTTCGCCTCCAGCCTGAAAAACGCCACTGGCCTGTCGCATAATCCATTGCCATGGCAATGAAAACCCAGTCCATCCGAAAACAGGGCGGCCCGCATCCGAGGACACGGGCCGCAACTGGTTTTACAGGGAGAAGCGTGTCAGGCAACCGCGGCTTCGGACAGCGTTGCCTCTTCGGGATCGCGCAGCACATAGCCGCGACCCCAAACGGTTTCGATATGATTTTCGCCACCACACGCCAGGCTCAATTTCTTGCGCAGCTTGCAGATGAACACATCGATGATCTTGAGTTCGGGCTCGTCCATGCCGCCATACAGGTGGTTCAGGAACATTTCCTTGGTCAGTGTCGTGCCCTTGCGTAGCGACAGCAGTTCAAGCATCGCATATTCCTTGCCCGTCAGGTGAACACGGGCGCCATCAACCTCGACGGTCTTGGAATCAAGGTTCACAGCCAGCTTGCCCGTGCGGATCACGGACTGCGAATGCCCCTTCGAGCGGCGCACAACCGCATGGATGCGCGCCACCAGTTCTTCGCGGTGGAATGGCTTGGTCACATAATCATCGGCGCCACAGCCGAAACCGCGCACCTTCGATTCCATCTCGTTCGATCCGGTCAGGATCAGGATCGGCGTTGTCACCTTGGCCGCCCGGAGCTTTTTCAGCACGTCGAGGCCGTGCATGTCGGGCAGGTTCAGATCGAGCAGGATGATATCGTAATCATAGAGCTTGCCGAGATCGACCCCCTCCTCACCAAGGTCGGTCGCGTAGATGTTGAACCCCTCGGTCGCCAGCATCAACTCGATACTTTTTGCGGTGGAAGCATCGTCTTCGATCAACAATACGCGCATGGTTTCGTCCCCTCGTCCTCGTCCCCAATGCCAGCCCAGACAGGCCGGCTGCGTGTCACGCTAATGGGATGAATATTACCAATAAAGGTTAACAATCCGTAAAAGGTTAAAATAATTCGAAAAGTCGGCAACTGTGCCCGCAAGGCAACAGGAAGGTCGGGCCTCGCTGGTGACGCGCTGTTAACCTTGTCTGGTGATGAATATGCACCATGACGTTCGAAACCATCGTGCAAACCATCCGGGCCATCCCTCCAGCCACCGTATATGGCCGGGTCGAAGCCATGCACGGTCTTGCCGTCGATGTCGCGGGTCTGGGCGGCGCGGCCCGCCTTGGCGCGCATCTGCGGATCGTTGCGGATCATGGGCGGGCGGTCACGGCTGAAATTACCGGCATGACAGGCGGCATGGCCCGCTGTCTGGCCTATGATCCGGTCGAAGGTCTGCACATCGGCGCACCGGCGCTTCTCGCCGGCCAGCAGGCCAGTATCGCGCCGACAGCGCAGTGGTGCGGCCGCGTCATTGATGGGCTGGGCCGGCCGGTTGATGGCAAGGGGCCATTGCCGCAGGGTGCTGTGGCGACTCGTATCCGTGCCGCGCCACCCGCCGCCGCCGAACGCGGTCGCGTCGGCGACAAGATTGCCACCGGGGTCCGCGCTCTGGATCTGTTCACTCCCTTGTGCCGCGGTCAGCGGCTTGGTCTTTTTGCCGGTTCGGGCGTCGGGAAATCCGTGCTTTTGTCGATGCTGGCGCGCCAGACCGATGCCGATATCGCGGTTATCGGCCTGATCGGCGAACGTGGCCGTGAGGTTCAGGAGTTCATCGAGGACGAACTCGGCCCCGAAGGACTGGCCCGCAGCATCGTCATCGTCGCGACGTCCGACGCCCCCGCGCTCATGCGGCGGCAGGCGGCATGGACGACTTTGGCGGTCGCCGAACATTTCCGCGATCAAGGCCAGCATGTGCTCTGCCTAATGGATTCAGTCACGCGCTTTGCCATGGCGCAGCGCGAGATCGGCCTGGCATCAGGAGAACCGCCGACAACCAAGGGCTATACGCCGACCGTATTTGCTGAACTGCCGCGCCTGCTCGAACGCGCGGGACCGGGCCTGCGCGGCGCCGGTGCAATCAGTGGCCTGTTCACGGTCCTCGTTGATGGCGACGATCACAATGAACCGGTTGCCGATGCCGTGCGCGGCATTCTGGACGGCCATGTCGTCTTGTCGCGCAGCATTGCCGAACGTGGCCGTTACCCTGCCATCGACATCCTGAAATCGGTCAGCCGCACACTGCCCGCCGCACATAGTGCCGAGGAAAACGCCCTGATGCTGGCCGCGCGCAGCGAATTATCAACCTATGCCGACATGGCCGAAATGATCAGGCTTGGCGCCTACAAGGGCGGCAGTCCGGATGTCGACCGTGCCATCGTGCGCGCACCGCAGATCGAAGCGCTCATCAGCCAGCAGAAAAACGAAAATGGCACGCCCGCGCTCGCCTTTGGCGAACTGGCGCGGATTCTGGCCGCTTAGGAGAAAGCAGGATGAAAACACCTTATGATACTGCACTTCGCATGCGTCGCTATGAAGCCGACCGTCTGCGGATCGAAGCCGCACGCCTTGGCGCGGAACTGCGCGCGCATGAAGCGGCACTGACCGCTCATGACGCCAGCCTTGCAAAAGAGGCTGCGCTTTCCGGGCCATTTGAAGGCTATGCGGCCTATGCCACGCGCATGCGTACAGAACGCATGCGCCTTGAGCACCAAATCCTTGAAGCACGCCGCAAACTAGACGAAATCGAGGCAGGAGTCCTTGCCGCCTTTCGCGATCTGAAGCCGCTGGAACAAGCCGCCGCCGATTATGAAGCCGCGCGCCGCGCCCGGCAGGCACGGCAGGAACAGGCGGCCTTCGACGATCTTGCAGGCCGCCAGTTCGCCTATCCGGCCGCCTGACGGCCCGGACGCGGCATCCTGATCAGAATGGCAGTTTGAAGCCCGGCGGCAGGGGAAGGCTTGCCGTCATCTTCTGCATTTCCTGCGATGATACGGCATCGGCCTTGATGCGGGCATCGTTGATCGCGGCCACGATCAGGTCTTCCAGCATCTCCTTTTCGCTCGGCGCAAGCAGCGACGGATCAATGGTCACGCCGAGCATCTTGCCCTTGGCCGTCGCGCGGACAGCCACCATGCCACCGCCACTTTCGCCAACCACTTCGATAGTATCGAGCTTGGCCTGCGCCTTGTTCATTTCTTCCTGAACATTCTGCGCGGCGCGCATGATCTCTTCGAGATTCTTCACGATTGTCTCCTGATCTCGTCGGCCACGGTCTCTTCTGCCGCGTCCGCGTCGTCGATGCCATAATCGAGAAGCTCGGCATTGGGAAAGGCCTCAAGCACAGCGTGGACCGTCGGATGGGCCAGCACCTCCGCGCGGGCAGCTTCTGCGGCAGCGATTTCGACATCGCGCAGCGTCGGAGCCCCCTCTTCTTCCGACAGCGACACCACCCAGCGCTCGCCGGTCCACAGCGACAGACAGCGGGACACGCGACCCGCAAGGTCTGGCCCCGCCCCCGGCAATGGCCGGAACTCGACATGCGGCGGCGCATAGCGCACGAGCCGGACATCATCGTGAAGATGCTTGGCCAAAAGCGGCTCACGCTCTGCCTCGAACAGGCGCACCAGCGCGGAAAAATCGGCCGGGGCCACAATCGGCACGCGCGGTGTCTCGGCGCGCAGCGGTGTCGGCGGATTGAGCGCGACGACGGGCAACAACGCCGGATCCCCTGCCACGGCCTCTGCACCAACGCTGCCATTGCCCGCGACACCAGCGCCCGGCGCCCCCTCTCCCGTGAACGGCCCGTCTTCTGCCGCCTGCAAGCGGCGGATCAGATTACCCGGATCAGGCAGGCTGGACGCATAAACGATCCGGAGTAACGCCATTTCGGCAGCCTGAATCGGCACAGGCGCTGCATGCACATCGGCCAGCCCCTTCAAGAGCAGCTGCCAGATACGGTGCAGCGCCCCCATACCCAGCTGGGCGGCCCAGATTTCGCTCGCCTCGCGTTCCTCGGCGCTCATGCCGGGATCGACCGCCCCGGCCACCTTGGCCCGCGTAATGCCATGGACAAGATCAAGCAGTGCCTCGATCACCATGTCGGGCGATGTGCCCAGATCATATTGTTCACGCAGATTGGCCAGTGCTGCAGCGCCATCTCCGGCCAGCAGACTGGCCAAGAGCGCACGCACGCGGCCACGGTCCGACAGGCCCAGCATGTCGCGCACCGCCTGCGCTTCGATCCGCCCGCCACCATGGGCAATCGCCTGATCAAGAAGTGACAGGCCATCGCGTACCGAACCTTCGGCCGCACGGGCGATCAGTGCCAGGGCTTCCGGCTCGACGTCGACGTTTTCGGCCTCTGCGATACGGCTAAAATGCGCCGACAGCATGTCGGCCGTGATCCGCCGCAGGTCGAAACGCTGGCAGCGCGACAGCACCGTCACCGGGACCTTGTGGATTTCCGTCGTCGCGAAAATGAATTTCACATGCGGCGGCGGCTCCTCAAGAGTCTTCAGAAGCGCGTTGAACGCGTTCTTGGTCAGCATGTGAACTTCGTCGATGATATAAACTTTATAGCGCGCCGATACGGCCGAATATTGCACCGCGTCGATGATCTCGCGCACGTCGTCGACGCCCGTGCGCGAAGCCGCGTCCATTTCCATCACGTCGATGTGACGGGATTCGGCAATCGCGCGACAGGGTTCGCAGATGCCGCACGGATTGATCGTCGGCCCGCCCGTGCCATCCGGCCCGATGCAGTTCAGCGCCTTGGCGATGATTCGCGCCGTCGAGGTCTTGCCGACCCCGCGCACACCAGTCAGCAGAAAGGCGTGGGCAATCTTCCCGCGGGCAATGGCATTGCCCAGCGTCCGCACCATCGCGTCCTGTCCGATCAACGCATCGAAACTGGCTGGACGATATTTGCGTGCAAGCACGCGATAAGGCTGCGGCGATTCGCTTGTCATGGGCGCAACCTAGGGACTGCGCGCCTGTGTGCCAAGCAACTAGCGGCTTTTTGAGAGGGGTGGGAGCCGGAACGACCCAGACCGGAATCGTTACGGCTGCTTCCTTCCGGACCTGACCGGGTTGGCGAGCGGCCTGCCCGCCCGGCTCCCGCCCTCCATATGGGGAGAAATGCCGTACAGCGCAAGCATATGCTTGCAGCAGGAGGAAACTGCCTGCACATCTGGCGTCATGACATGCGACCCTTTCACCGCGCCACTCAATGTTCCACCCTGCGCTTATCAGGGAAACGCCCTCGACCGGGCCGATCAATTGCGCCGCCGCCCAGACGAACTCGCCGCCGCGCGCGCTCACCCCGCCGCCCGCTGGCTTGTGTTTGACAAACTACGGCCTTTGACCACAAACGGCCCCGATGCCCAGCCGGCGCTGGCCTGGCTGCCGCGCAGCCTCATACCCGACGATGCCATGCACGAGATTTTTCTCGGATTTGACAACGACGCGCCCCGCTTTGCCGCCGCTTGCGATTGCACCGACCTTCCGGGCACTCCGCTCGATGCCCGCTCGCTTGCGATGCAGACATGGTCCACCGACACCGCCGTTGTGGCACAGGCGCGCGCCTTGATCGACTGGCACAGCCGTCACGGCTTCTGCGCGGTTTGCGGTGCACCGACCCGCCTCGACAAGGCCGGTTACGGTCGCCACTGCGCCAACTGCGGCGCAAACCATTTTCCGCGCACCGATCCTGTCGTCATCATGCTGGCGATCCGCGATGGTCATGCGCTGATCGGGCGACAGGCGGGCTTTCCGCCGGGCATGATGTCGGCGCTGGCCGGTTTCGTCGAACCGGGAGAGACCATCGAGGAAGCCGTGCGCCGTGAACTCTGGGAAGAAGCGGGGATTCGCACCGGTCGCGTGCGCTATGTCTCCAGCCAGCCCTGGCCCTATCCATCCAGCCTGATGATCGGCGCCTTTGCCGAAAGCGAGGGCTTTGAACTCAACCCCGATTATGAGGAAATGGAGGCCTTGCGCTGGATCGACAAGGCCGAGGCGCGCGCCGCGCTTGCAGGCCAAGGCGATTTCAACGTACCGCCGGCCATGGCGATTGCCCATAGCCTGATGGCGGCTTGGGCGGCACTGCCCGACGCCTGAGGCCGATCAGTCGTCCAGTGCTGCAGCCAGCCGGTCGCGGATGCTCCGCAATTCGGCTGCAAGCTGTTTGAGCCGGACCGGATCCTGTCCGACGCGTGACAGGGCAGACAGATCACCGGCGGGCAAGGTGTCGAGAGACAATGGAAGCGCGGGGGCAGTGACCGGCACGCTGGCCGGCGCCTCGGCGCCCGTGCCTTCCACGAGGCCGCGCACGCCATGTTCGGCAAGCAGCTTCTGAACGCCCTTGATCGTATAGCCGTCGGTGTACAAGAGCTTGTTGATCGCCGCGAGCAGCGCCATGTCTTCAGCACGATAATAGCGACGATTGCCGCCACGCTTCATGGGACTGACTTCAGGAAATTTGCTTTCCCAGAAGCGCAGGACGTGCTGGGCAACCCCCAGTTCTTCGGCCGCCTCGCTGATGGTACGGAATGCCTCCGGACGCTTGGACCCGCCCGTCATCAGCCTTGGCTGTCGCCGTTGATCCGGTCGCGCATGATCTGGCTGGGTCGGAAAGTCAGAACCCGGCGCGGTTCAATCGGCACTTCGACGCCGGTCTTGGGATTGCGACCGATGCGCCGCCCCTTGTCGCGCAGGACAAAGCTGCCGAAGGACGAAATCTTGACATTCTGACCGCCAAGCAAGGCCATGGCCACCGTATCAAGCACCTGTTCGACAAGCTGGGCGGATTCGGTTCGGGACAAGCCCAGTTCACGATGCACGGCATCGCCCAATTCGGCACGCGTCAATGTGTTCTGGCTGGACATGGAATCGATCCTCCCTGCGCTGCTAAACTATTGATAGCGCAAGAGGCGATTCGATTCCAACACTGAAACTACCAGCGGACGGCGACCGCCCCCCAGGTGAAGCCCCCGCCCATAGCTTCCAGCAGCAAAAGATCGCCTGGCTTGATGCGCCCATCCTTT
>CAZWMK010000013.1:0-30612 GCA_964635065.1 uncultured Sphingomonadaceae bacterium
GGCTGAAACGCTGCCTGCACCTTTGCTTGCAAAGATGGTGACCCCAACGGGACTCGAACCCGTGTTTTCGCCGTGAAAGGGCGACGTCCTAGACCGCTAGACGATGGGGCCGCTCGCGGTGTGAGGGGCTGTCTAACGATGTGAATCGGAGAGGTCAAGCATCAATCCGCCCATGCCGCATCTTCGATGTGAATCTCTGCACTGGGCCGGGCAGACCAGTCGTCGCGCTGAACGCGGCCTGCAACAAAAACCTTTCTTCCCCGTGCGTTAGACATGGCCGCACCCAATTCGGTATCGGCCTGACGAAAGGCCATGGCCTTAAGGCGCGCGCCGTCGCTACCCGACAGAATCAGGCGGACATGGTGCTGGCCAACAATATCTGCCTTCACCACGCTGAACGGTCCGGCTGCCACCCGCGGTGCAGGCCAACCCGCACCATAGGGACCAGCACCCTCCAGCGCCTCGCAGAGGTCGACATTCACGCCGCGCGGCGCCAGCGCGCAATCAAGCAGCAAGGCATGCGCGTCCTGCGCCCGCGCCACATCGGCGGCCAGCCGTTCGTTCAGGAAAATCGTCAGGGCATCGACCTTGTCAGCGGCAATCGTCAGGCCCGCCGCCATGGCATGCCCGCCCCCTGCCACCAGAAGCCCATGTTCTTTGGCTGCCAATATGGCCGCACCAAGATCGACGCCTGCAATCGAACGTCCTGAGCCTTTGCCGACGCCCTGCTCATCAATGGCAATGACGATGGCGGGCCGGTGGTGCCGTTCTTTAAGCCGACCGGCGACGATGCCGATCACGCCGGGGTGCCAGCCCTGCCCCGCCACGACCGCCACGGCCATATTGGCACACTGACCGATTCGTGCGGCGGCTTCCTCGCTGACATGGGTTTCGATCGCGCGGCGCTCGGTATTCAGGCGATCCAGTTCCGCCGCCAATATGCGCGCCTCGTCCTCGTCTTCGGTCGTCAGCAGACGCACGCCAAGGTCGGACTTGCCGACACGCCCGCCGGCATTGATGCGCGGTCCCAGCAAAAAGCCGAGATCACTGGCGCGCGGCGCCCGCTCCAGCCGGGCGACATCGCACAATGCGGCAAGACCGGTATTGCGCCGCTGCGCCATCACCTTCAGTCCTTGTGCAACAAAGGCGCGGTTCAGACCCGTCAGCGGCACAACATCGGCCACCGTGCCGAGCGCCACGATATCGAGAAGATCGAGCAGGCGCGGTTCGGGCAAGGCATCCGAAAAGTGATGACGACCACGCAACAAGCGATTGGTGGCGACCGCCAGCATAAACGCCATGCCAACTGCGGCCACATGTCCATAGGCCGCAGCCGGTGCCAGTTCGTCGAGCCGGTTGGGATTGACGATGGCAATGGCCGACGGCAGCATTGTCGACGCCTTGTGATGATCGACCACAACGACATCCAGTCCTGCCGCGCGGGCTGCATCCAGCGCCTCGAATCCCTGCGTGCCGCAGTCAACAGTCACGACCAACTGCGCACCGGCATCCGCCAGCGCCGTCATTGCCCCGGCGGACGGGCCATAGCCCTCCAGCAGGCGGTCGGGGATATAGGTGCTGACAATGGCACCGCAGGCGCGCAGAAAACGGACAAGGACAGCCGCAGATGTCGCGCCGTCGACATCATAGTCGCCGAAGATGACAATGGATTCGCGCGCGGCAACTGCATCGGCCAGACGGCGGGCTGCCAATTCCATGTCACGAAAAATGCCGGGATCGGGCAACCAGTCCCGGATCGTGGGGGTGCGCAGGCGGTCAATATCCTGCAAATCTGCGCCACGCGCCAGAAAAAGGCCCGCGACAAGGTCTTCGAGACCCAGGGCCATACCGGCACCGGCGTCAAGCGGTCGCCCGCCGCGCCAGTGCCAGGCCTGCCCGGTGATCGACCGCGTAACGCCGAAAACCGGGCGGATCATTATTGTGCGATCAGCGGCGGCTCGCCACGGCGCTGGCCGCGGACATAACGCACCGTGCCGGTGGAGGCGCGCATCACGACGGATTCCGTCGTGATGGTGCCATCACGGCGGCGCTTCACGCCTTCAAGCAGCGAACCGTCGGTGACGCCCGTTGCCGCGAAGATCACGTCGCCCTTGGCGAGTTCCTCCATCGAATAGACGCGGTCGAGATCCGTGATGCCCCAGCGATAGGCACGGGCGCGCTCGTCGTCGTTGCGGAACAGGAGGCGTCCCTGGAACTGGCCGCCGACACAACGCAGTGCCGCCGCCGCCAGGACGCCTTCCGGTGCGCCACCCGAACCAAGGTAGATATCGACCGTGGTATCGGGATCGGTCACAGCGATCACGCCCGCCACATCACCATCCGGGATCAGCTGGATGCCGCACCCCAGCGCGCGCAGTTCCTTGATCAGCGCTTCATGACGCGGACGGTCGAGCACACAGGTGATGATTTCGCTCGGCTGCACGCCCTTGGCTGCAGCAAGCGACTTGATGTTGTCCGTGACCGAGCGGTTGAGATCGATCGTGCCTTCGGGATAACCCGGTCCGATGGCGATCTTGTCCATGTAAACGTCAGGCGCGTTCAGCAAACAGCCTTCTTCGGCAATGGCGAGAACGGCGAGCGAGTTCGGACCAGCCTTGGCCGTGATCGTCGTGCCTTCGAGCGGGTCGAGCGCAATGTCGATCTTGGGGCCGGTGCCCTGTGCGCGACCGACCTTTTCACCGATGTAAAGCATCGGCGCTTCGTCGCGTTCGCCTTCGCCGATCACCACGGTGCCATCGAACGCCAGTTCGTTGAGTGCAGCGCGCATGGCTTCGACGGCAGCGGCGTCGGCCGCCTTTTCATCGCCACGGCCGACAAGGCGGCTGGCGGCAATTGCGGCATATTCGGTAACGCGGACCATTTCGAGAACGAGAACGCGGTCAAGAACCTTGCTGACAGCAACCATAATGTCCCTCTTTGATCAGAAATCGAGAATGTGCATCATCATCGGCGCACCGACGACGCTATCAAGCGCACGCATCCGCGCAATGGCGGCGCGCATGGCCGATTCCGGCGCCATGTGCGTGACCATCACCACCGAAACACCGCCATCTGTCATCTGGCCCTGCTGGATCAGGCTTTCGATGGAAACATCGGCATCACGCAGGATGGCGGTGAGATCGGCCAGCACGCCCGGACGGTCCGCGACCGACAGGCGCAGATAATAGCGACCGACATGCGATGCCTGATCTGCCGGGTGCATGCCCGAAAGACTGGCCGCCGGCATCGAGAACGCATGACCGCATTCGCCGCGCGCAACATCGATGAGGTCGGCGACAACGGCGCTCGCCGTCGGCCCCTCGCCCGCGCCACGTCCTTCGAAGAACAGGCGGCCGACAAAATTACCCTCGGCCACGACTGCGTTCAGCGAGCCATTGGCATGGGCCAGCGGGTGGCTGAGCGGGACAAGGCATGGATGCACGCGCTGGAAAAGCGCGCCATTGTCGAGCCGCGCCAGCCCGACCAGCTTGATGCGATAACCAAGGGCGGCTGCATGCTTGATGTCAACACTGTCGACATTGCGGACGCCTTCGGTCGCAACATTGGCGAAATCGACCACGCCGCCAAATGCAAGGCTGGCCAGGATCGACAACTTGTGCGCCGCATCGATACCGTCAATGTCGAAAGTCGGATCCGCTTCGGCATAGCCGAGGCGCTGGGCGTCTGCCAGCACATCGGCAAAAGATGCGCCCGCCTGCTCCATCTCGGTCAGGATATAATTGCAGGTGCCGTTCAGAATCCCATAAACCTGACTGAGTTCATTGGCAGCCGCGCCTTCGCGCAGCCCCTTGATCACCGGGATGCCGCCAGCAACGGCGGCTTCAAACTTGAGCGGCGCATTGGTCTTTTCCGCGCGCTGCGCCAGTTCAAGACCGTGGTGGGCGATCATCGCCTTGTTGGCGGTCACAAATGCCTTGCCGTGATCGAGCGTCGCGCGCGCCAGCGTCAGCGCCGGGCCATCTGCCCCGCCAACCAGTTCGACGACGACATCGACATCCTCGCGCGCCGCCAGTTCGACGGCATCATCCACCCAGGCAAAACGGCCAAGATCGACGCCACGATCACGATTACGGTCCCGTGCGGAAACCGCCACGACCTCGATCGCACGATCTGCCCGCCGCGACAGCAATTCACGGTTGGCGTCAAGCAGCTTGATCACCCCTGCGCCAACCGTTCCAAGGCCGGCGAGTCCCACACGCAGCGGTTTCGTCATTCGTCGATGACTTTCTTCATGTTGGGCGTGTTGACGCCCATGCTGGACAGGTAACGTTTGATGTTGCGCGCCGCTTGCCGGATGCGATGTTCGTTTTCAACAAAGGCGATGCGAACAAAACCCTCGCCTTCTTCGCCGTAGCCAACGCCTGCGGCTACCGCTACCTTGGCATGGATCAGGAGCTGTTTCGAAAATTCCAGCGACCCCATGTGCGCAAGCGCCGGCGGCAATGGCGCCCATGCGAACATCGATGCGCGCGGCACCGGAATGTCCCAGCCCGCACGGCCAAAGCTTTCGATCAGCACATCGCGACGTGAGCGGTAGAGCTTGCGGTTGGCCTCGACGATATCCTGCGGCCCGTTGAGTGCCGCGACTGCCGCCGCCTGGATGGGCGTGAACGCGCCATAATCGAGATAGGACTTTACGCGCGTGAGCGCGGCGATCAGCGTCTTGTTGCCGACCGCGAAACCGATGCGCCAGCCGGCCATCGAATAGGTCTTGGACATGGAAGTGAATTCGACCGCGACATCCTTGGCGCCCGGCACCTGAAGGATCGACGGTGTTGGCGCGTCGTCGTCATAATAAAGTTCGGAATAGGCAAGGTCCGAGAGAACCCACAGGCCATGTTCCTTCGCGAACGCCACGACCTTTTCATAAAAAGCGAGGTCAACCACCTCTGCCGTCGGATTCGATGGATAGCCCACAACCAGCACCGAAGGTTTCGGCACAGTGAATTTCATCGCGCGTTCGAGCGATTCGAAGAATTGCGGCCCCGGCGTCGTCGGCACCGAACGGATCGTCGCACCCGCAATGATGAAACCGAAGGTGTGAATCGGATAGCTTGGATTCGGTGCCAGCACCACATCGCCCGGTGCCGTGATCGCCTGCGCCAGATTGGCCAGACCTTCCTTCGAACCAAGCGTCACAACCACTTCGGTTTCAGGATCGAGATCGACGCCGAAACGGCGGCCATAATAATTGGCCTGAGCCTTGCGCAGACCCGGAATGCCCTTCGACGCCGAATAACCGTGCGCATCGGGATTGCGTGCCACTTCACACAGTTTTTCAATGACATGCGGCGGGGGCGGCAGATCCGGATTCCCCATGCCGAGATCAATGATGTCTTCCCCGCGCGCTCGCGCCGCGGCCCGCATCGCATTCACTTCCGCGATGACATAAGGTGGCAGACGGCGAATACGGTAGAATTCCTCAGACATCCTCGTTGACCTTCATGGGTTCACCCGTACATCATTCGGGCCGGGCCTTATAAGCAGGACAATAGGCTTTTGGCGAGTAGGAAGCCGCAGTGACCGTCGAGATTCCTGCACCGGATTATGAAAAGCTGGAAACCATCCGGCATTGGACATGGATGATCGGGCGCGCCCAGCAGCTTCTGCTCGACTTCTGGATCAGGGAAAGCCGCAAGGGCGAAACGGCAAGCCCCGCCGCGCGTCAGTTCATCAACTTGATCACCGCCGTATCAAAAGCCATGGCCGACACCAGTTTTCCGCCGGCCATGCTCCACAGCCTTGCCAACACCGGTATTCAAAGCCTGGTTTTCTGGCAGGAATGGCTCGACGCCGCAGCGCAACACCCCCCGGCACCCCCGCTTGACGCGCTCTTCGGGGCACTGCACCGGATGCACAGGATCAAACAGGATTTCTTTCTGGCAGTTCTCGATCATATCGAAGCCAGTGACGGCGAGGAAAAAGCGCTGATGCGTGCAAACGGGCGTCGCTATCTTGATGCTGCCAACCCCATGCATCATCTGCTCACCAACCCAGACGCTCTCAGGGCCATCCGCGAAAGCCGGGGCGAAAACCTGCTCTGCGCCCTGTCGCTTCTTCTTGATGATCTCGGCGCTGGCCGCATCGAACTCACGCCCGATTCACTTCTCGGGATCGGCCAGCACCTGATCTGCCATCTGAACGGCGCTGAAACGAATTAGATGCCACGCACCATCAGGGTGTCAGCCGGCACGTTACGCAGCAGGGATTGGGCCATGCTGCCAATCATGGCCTGGAAAAAACCTGAACGGCCATGCGTACCAAGCACCAGCAGGTCCGCCTGCACTTCGCGCACCATTTGCATGATGGCGGACGTCGTTTCCCCATAGGCCAGCCTTGGCACCACGCGGGCACGCACATCGTCGGGGACATCCGGGGCATTGAGGAAGGCCGTCATCTCTTCCTGCGCCTGGGCCGTGATTTCAGCGCGCGTTTCCTCCGACTTCAGCAAGCCTTCATAGGGAACGTGGAAAGCATGGGTGAGATACAGCATGGCATCCGGGAAAGATCGGGCGGCCAAAAGCAAGGCCTTGCGCGAGCAGCTGGAGAAATCCGTCGCCACTACGATCGTGCTGTAGGCGCCATGGCACCTTTGCTTGACCACGAGAACCGGGGTCGAGGCGTGTCTGACGATATGATCCACTGCTGTGCCGGTAAGAAAGTCGCCAACATGATTATAACGCGCAACACCCGTGACGATGAGGGCACAATCATTTCGGCTTGCAATCTGGGCGATGGTCACAGGCGCAGCGCCAGCAACAGCCATGACATCGACATCGGCAGCCGGATCAGGCAACACCGACCGCATGGCCTTTTCCGCAAGGTCTGGCTGCGCTTCAAGGCGCGATCCTCGTTCGACCGCGTGCAGCAGGATCAGACGCTTGCCCCAAGAGGACGACAGACACACGGCGCGATCAACGGCGCGATCAGAACGCGCACTCAAGTCCGTTGCGACGAGAACAGGCCGGTGATCATCCAACATAAAAGCCTCTCTTTCATCATGCAGCCGGTTCAGCAGGGCATGAAGGCCTGAACCGCACAGTCGGACGGCCTATAAGGCGCATCATGGCTGTAAACGCCCTGTCGCTTCACCGACGCCTGGAGAAACGAACATCTCTGCTAGAAGATGGAATTTTCTTTTATAAATGCCATCTGAAAAATGAAAACATGTTTTGACGACAGTTGAAATTTTCATTTAAATAATATGATCCCTAAAACCTGGCACAAGTCGCGTTGCATATCGCAAAGAAGTATTTATGTTTTTTCGCATTTCCTCATCATGTCTCGCCATCGTCGCATTGATGCCGGCATCAGTCTCCGCGATGCCCGGCATGGATCAGAATGATACTGCACAGTTGAACATGGCTGCCGCAGTCACATCTTTGTCTGCGCAGGAAAGCGGTCTGACGCCCCCCTCATCAGGCATGGATGAACCCCCGCGCCCGCTTTCAGTGCCAGGAACGGAGGAACCTGCGTTAAGCGACTTGCCTCTGTCTTATGACATTCGACATGCCGCTCATGCGAAAATCGCAAATCTTCTGGCCGTTCGCAGTGATGACGCGCCCATCGGACTGGGTGCCGCCGGGTCGGAAGCACACCATGCATTGTCGCTGTCCTCTGCAGCCCTGTCATCCGCCGCGTCAGGGCCAACCCTGACGGACAGATGGACAGTCCACCATGACAACACACGCTACCGCGCCTTCGGCGCGAAGCTGGGTGCTATCAAATGGGAGGTCGCCGCACTCGCCGCCTTTTATACGGCGCGCTACAGTTCGGAATTGCTGTCCAATCCGATCGGTTTTCATTTCACCAACGAAGGCTGGTTCGGAAAAAACACCTACAGGCTGGGCCTCGACAAGCTCACCCACACCTACAACACCTATATCATGAGCGAGTTTCTGCATGCGCGCCTGCATCAAAAAACGGGTGCTACGGCAGGAGACGCCGTTAGCGCTGCTGTCATGGCATCGGGCTTCATGCTCTATGCTGAAATGTTTGACGCGATTAATCCCGATGTCGGGTTTTCATGGCACGACCTGGCCATGAACACGGTTGGCGCGGGTTTTTCAGTGCTGCGCAATACGATCCCGGGCCTGCGCGATACGCTTGATTACAGGCTTTTGCTGATTCCGAACTCGGATATCTACACGCCGACAGGAAAACGGCATTACCGGCAGATGCGCTATTTGCTCGCCCTGCAACTGGGTGGCTTCAAGGCCTTCGAACAGACCCCGCTGCGTTTCGCGGAACTGCACCTTGGCTATTATGCAACGGGCTTCACGTCCGAGGAACTGGCGCGCGGAGAAAGGCCGAAACGCCATGTGTTTTTTGGCGTCGGCCTCAATCTGCGACGTCTTCTTTTCCCCGAACCCCGTTCGACCGTCAAACGGGCCGCGCACAGCGCACTGCGCTATGTGCAAATCCCCTATACCGCAGTTCATGACAAGTTCTGAGGCCCAGCCCGCGCCATGATGGCAAGGATCATACATCGGCCCGACGCATGACACGCAGGTACAGGCCGAGAGTATATCATTGAGGCCAAGGAAAAGATGGTGGGCGCGGCAAGGATTGAACTTGCGACCCCTGCGATGTCAACACAGTGCTCTACCACTGAGCTACGCGCCCACGGGAGGGGTCTCTAATGGGATCGGGCGGAGAGCGCAAGCCCGAAGTTGCAGGAAATTATATTTCCGAAAAAATGCGTTCGATCTCGGCCACAAGGTCACGCAGGTGAAATGGCTTGGACAGCACTTTGGCATCCGCGGGAGCGCCCGCACCACGATTGAGCGCCACTGCCGCAAAGCCGGTGATGAACATCACGCGCATGCGCGGTGCCAGGGCTGCAGCGCGCTGCGCCAGCTCGATGCCATCCATTTCCGGCATGACAATGTCGGTCAGGAGCAGATCGAAACCACCGCTCGCGATATGCGGCAGCGCTGCGGTGCCACGGTCGACCGCCACCACGTCATAGCCGGCCTTCTCGATGGCGCGCTCAAGAAAGCCGCGCATCGAATCGTCATCTTCCGCAAGGAGGATGCGGGGGGCGCGCGGCGGATCCTGATCAGGTTGATATGTCATCGGCTCACTTCAATCTACTCAGGCAGGATCTACAACGTTAACCTTAACAAAATCCTCCCATGAGCGGGAGCGTGATGATCAGGTGGAAAAGGCACTCTAGCGAGCGCGGGCTCGAATCGCTAGCGTAAGGCAGATGCAACAACCGTCAGGACAACAGCCGTGACGCATGATGGCCTGCCCCCCTTCCGCATTGCCAGAAGCGCCGAGGCAAAGGACGAGCATCTGCCGTTGCTGCTCAGCAGCCCGCACAGCGGACGCTGCTATCCGGCCGAGTTTCTTGCCCGTGTCCGCCTTGGCATCGAGCATTTGCGGCGACTTGAAGACGCATGGATCGATGTTTTGCTGAAACCGGCGCTCGCCGCCACGGGCGCGACGATGGTGGCAGCGACCTATGGCCGCTCCCTGATCGATCTCAACCGCGCGCCCGACGAACTTGATCCCGACATGTTCGCCGCAGGCCTTGTCCCTCCCCCGCCCGCCATCGCCCGCGACCGCATCGCTGCCGGGTTAGGCATCCTGCCCCGTGTCGCGGGGCCGGGCCAGAATATCTATGCCCGCCGCGTCGACCTTGACGATGCCAATGCCCGCATCGCCAATATCCACCGCCCCTATCATCAAGAGCTGACATCAAGACTCGCTGCCATGCGCCAGCAGTTTGGCTTTGCAGTGCTGATCGACTGTCATTCCATGCCATCGCTGCCGCCACGCGATGACGGGCCGGGCGCGAACATCGTGCTGGGCGACCAGCATGGGCGCAGCGCCCATCCGGCACTATCCGCCTGCATAGCCGATAGCATCACGGCGCAAGGCCTGTCGCTGGTCCGCAATCACCCCTATGCCGGAGGCTTCACGACCACCCATCATGCCGCGCCACTGGATGGCATTCACGTGCTGCAAGTCGAAATCGACCGTGCCCTTTACATGGATCAGCAACGCCTGACGCCCCACAATGGCTTTGACGAAACAGCGCAGCGGCTGGCCGTCGCACTGCAGGTCATGGCCGCGCGGCTGGGCGATCTGGGCCTCGGCGCGAAAACGCCACTGGCGGCGGAATAATCACAAGGTAACCGTCGGGCACTGAACGCAGGCAAAAAAAGCCGCTCCGGGACATGCCAGCGGAGCGGCCAGGGTTCAGGGAGGAAAACGCGTCACAAGAACGCGCCCTACGCGGCGTCGAAAGGGGGACAAACGCCGCCGCCTCATCAAGATAGGTCGACAGGGCCTGTCATTCAATAAAAAAACCTGGACTGTGTAAAAAAAAGCACAGTCCAGGTTCGTAAACGGCCCAGTCAAACCAAGATCAGGCCGCCGCGGCTTCTGCCTGTTCCAGCGATGCGCGACCGAAAAGCTCACCGATCAGCGAAAGCGACAGCATATGGGCATACACCAGGCCCATCATCCCGCTTTGCACCAGCTTGCGCGATTGATCGCCACGCAGTTCACGCAGCTTTTCTTCGTTCACCATGCGGAAACCCCGAAAAACTGCGGGCTTGTCCATCGCCGGATTCTGCACAGTGACTTCGGCATCCATCAGCAGGTTGAGCTTTTTCAGTTCGTCCATGAACTGGCGGGTGCGCGCGATCGACATTTCGAACTGCTCGCAAAAGCTCAGGATATTCTTGGTCAGCTCGCTCGGCTGATCACCATCGAACAACGGGTCGCCGCTGCCTTCGGCAATCTGACCGCTGGTGTCGTCAAACACCAGCGACAACTGCTGCGCATCCGGGGTCAGTTTGGCAAGCATGAAGGGATAACGGCGGACATAGGCGGGAATATAGGTATTGGCCTGCCATTCGCCCTTTTCATTCAGGAAAAGATTCTGACCGTCGGCAAGGCCGACCAGCGCAAGCGGCGCCGGATCTTCGCCAACGCCGAACACAATCGGATAATGGCGATGCGCCAGTGCGAATTCATCGACAGTCAGGGGAATGGCATGCACCGCACTGGCAAAAGCATGACCTTCGCGCGGGGTCAGACCGAATTTGCCGTGGACCTGCGACGAAAGCGGCACAAGGCTGTTGTAGTAAAGCGGCAGGCGGGCGTCGGCGTTCGGCGAAGTAGCCATTTTCGGTTCAATCTTTCCGTCATGTTGCAACCACGGCCAGCGGCGCCAGCCTTGTCGTCTGGTTTAGGGAGCGCGAGCGATACAGGCAAGCACACTTGCAGATTGCCATCCGTGCGATACGAATAGGGCATGACCGATTTTTCCGCCCTTATCGCCGCCGACAATGGCCAAAGCGCCACCGCCCTCGCCTGCATTGACACGGCGGGCTTCGAAGCCTGGAACCAAAGCCTGCCTCCGCGTGAGCAGGCGGCGGTTGCGGCGGCGCAATTTGAAGGCAAGGAAGGACAGATCGTCATTCTGCCCGGTGCCGAGCCGGGAAGCTGGCGCGGCGCAATTGGTATCAGGCAGGTCGCCAAACCCGGCCTTTGGGACCTGGCGCCTGCGGCCAACGCCCTGCCCGCCGGGCGTTATCGTCTGGCAGACGGCCTCGCCCCCGGTCCGGCCGTACATGGCTGGCTCATGGCGCAGCATCGCTTCGATCGCTATCGCAGCCGCACCCAGCCCGCTTTGCAGCGCACCCTTGTCGTGCCGCCTGACAGGGAAGCGATTGCCGATGCGATTGCTGATGCCGAGGCCGAAGCGCTGGTCCGGGATCTGGTCGATACACCTGCCGCCGACATGGGCCCCGCCGAACTGGCAACAGCGGCATCAGAACTTGGCGGCGCCTGCCGCGCCCATGTGAGGATCATCACGGGCGATGCGCTGCTGGAACAAAATCTGCCTATGATCCATGCAGTTGGCCGTGCCGCACCCGACAGCCGCGCGCCAAGGCTCATCGATCTGTGCTGGGGCGATCCGACCTACCCCAAACTGACCCTGGTCGGCAAAGGCGTCTGCTTCGACACGGGCGGCCTTGATATCAAACCATCGAGCGCAATGGCACTGATGAAAAAAGACATGGGCGGTGCAGCCCATGCACTGGCGCTGGCGGGACGGATCATGCGTGCGGGCCTGCCGGTCCGTCTGCGTGTCCTGATTCCGGCGGTGGAAAATTCCATTTCGGGCGATGCCATGCGTCCGGGCGACATTTTATCGTCTCGCAAGGGGCTGTTCGTCGAAATCGGCAACACCGATGCCGAAGGTCGTCTTGTGCTGGCCGATGCCCTGACGCTGGCCTGCGAGGAAGAACCGGCGCTGCTGATCGACTTTGCCACGCTGACCGGCGCGGCGAGAGTGGCACTTGGCCCCGAGCTGCCTGCCCTGTTCTGCAATGACGACAGCCTTGCCGCCGGGATCGCGGCAGCGGCGGAGGAAACCGCCGATCCACTATGGCGGCTCCCCCTCTGGGCGGCGTATGACGACATGCTGAAGTCATCGGTCGCAGACCTGTCGAACAGTGGCGACAGCCCCTTCGCAGGCGCGATTACAGCAGGCCTGTTCCTGCAACGTTTCGTTACGCCGACAACGCCCTGGGTCCATCTCGATCTCTTTGCATGGCAGCCAGTGGCGCGTCCGGGGCGTCCAAAAGGGGGAGCCGCGATGACATTGCGGGCCCTGTTCCGCATTCTTCATCAACGCTTCGCCTGACGCCCGCGCCCGATATCCGTTGATCGCAGTTTCGTCACGTCATAACGATTTGCGAACCTGTTTTAATGCATCCTAAACGCTGAAAATGCGTTGAAGGGGCATGAGCATGTTAAACGATCAAGCCGCCTCACCCATCCTTATGGCATGGATGGAAACATTGACTGCCTATGTCCGCTCGGACCGTCCCGATCTGACCAATCGGCAAATGGCGATCTTGCTCCATGTCTATCTCGTGCCCGGTCCGCATACGGTGCGCGGCCTTGCGGCACAGCTCAATGTTTCGAAACCGGTTGTCACCCGCGCCTTGAACACTCTGGGTGCGCTCGGTTATGTCCGTCGAAAGAAGGACAGCAGCGACCTGCGCAGTGTCCTCGTCGAACAGACCCCTGAAGGGTTGGCGTTCATCGAGGATTTCGACGCCCTGATCGCGACAATCGAGGGCGAGCCGCATGCCAGACATACCCGCACCCAGGATGCGCAGCAACGGAGCCGGGAATAATCTGGCCCTCACCCGGCCAGATCCGCGCACACACGCCTACCGCGACGATCTGGCTGATGCACGCCTGGCCGGTAAGGTTGCGGCAGCGCGTTATGTGACCCCTTGGCAGCAAACGGTTCTGCCACCCCATATTGCCCTGCGCGACCGGCCCGATGCAGCAGCCACGGCTGTCAGCGAACTTCTTGCCGGTGAAGCCTTTGCAGTGCTTGATCACCACCATGGCTGGGCCTGGGGCTATGGCCTGCATGATGGCTATGTCGGTTATGTCGAATCGGCGGCCCTTGGTCCGGCTCTTCTGGCGCCAACGCACAGGATCATCGCGGCAACCGCGCTGGTCTTCAAGGATACCAGCATCAAGTCGCCCGTGTTGGGAGAATTGCCGCTGGGCGCGCGGGTCGCGGCAACTGCCGTGCAGGGGCAGTTTGTTGCAGCCGCAGGTGGCTGGCTCCATACCCGGCACGCCGCGCCGCTCGCCCGCAGCTTTGCCTCCGATCCGCTGGCCGTCGCCCATGAATTTCTCGGCACACCCTATCGCTGGGGCGGACGCACACGCGCCGGCATCGACTGTTCGGGCCTGATCCAGACGGCGCTGACGGCCTGCGGCCTGTCCTGCCCGCGCGACAGCGACCAGCAGCGCGCAGAACTTGGCACGGCCGTCGATACGCCGCGCCGGGGGGACATAGTCTTCTTCCCGGGCCATGTTGGCATCATGGCCAGCGACAGCGCGCTTTTGCACGCCAATGCTTATTGGATGAACACCGTGATAGAACCGCTGGCTCATGTGATCGACCGGCTGCGACCCGAACATGACAGCCCGGTTCTGGCGATCAAGCGGCTATAGTTCGCCCCGCGCCCGACGGATCGCCCGCCATTTCACGACATTGGCATTATGCTCGGCCAGCGTCTCGGCAAAGACATGCCCTCCCGTACCATCCGCCACGAAAAACAGCGCCTTGGTCTTGCCGGGATCCAGCACCGCGGCAATGGAATCCCGCCCCGGATTTGCAATGGGACCGTCGGGCAAGCCGGGCCGGACATAGGTGTTGTAGCCATTGTCGGCGCGCAGTTCCGACTGGCGGATACGGCGCCCCAGCGGTTTACCCTTTGTGATTGGGTAGATGACGGTCGGGTCGGCATCGAGTTTCATGCCGATACGCAGACGGTTGGAATAAACGCCTGCAACCGTCCGCCGTTCGGCGGGTTTTCCGGTTTCTTTCTCGACAATCGACGCCAGAATGATCGCTTCCTCGGGCGTCTTGACGACGCTGTGCGCCTTGCGGGCTTGCCAGAGTTCCCCAAGCGTGTCGGCCATGGCATCCTGCATTCGCTTCAGCACGGCAGCGCGGCTTTCACCCCGCTGAAAGGCATAGGAATCAGGCAGGACAGAGCCTTCGGCAGGCACCGCCACATCACCGGTCAGCAGCACTTCCGTCATCAAACGTTCATGAACGAGAATGGACGGCATGCCTTCGGGCACAGTCAAAAGATGCTGGACAGGCGCGGCATGCTGGAGCGTATTCAACAGATCGCGCGCGCTGAGTGCGGCAGGCAGGGAAAACTCGCCAGCCTTGATTGGATCGGGCGTTCCGAACAAGCGCACCAGCAGCCTGAAACGGACAGATGATTCGATCACACCTGCCGCTTCAAGCTGTTTTGCCGCACTGGCAAGCGAAGCGCCGCGCGGTATCTGGACCATGACCGTTTCACTGGACGGTCCGTTGGCACGCCACAGATATTGCAGGCTGCCGATGGCCACGATCGCCAACAAGGCGGCGACCATGGCCAGTCGACGGATCATAGAGCCTTCAGCACCAGGCTGGCATTGGTGCCGCCAAAGCCGAAGCTGTTGTTCAGCGCGGCACGAATCACGCGCTTCTTGGCAACATTCGGCACGAGGTCGACGCCGATGCAACCATCGGACGGATTTTCAAGATTGATCGTCGGCGGCGCAACCTGGTCGCGGATCGCAAGCAGGCAGAAAATCGCCTCAACCGCGCCCGCGCCACCCAGCAGGTGGCCGATGGCCGACTTGGTCGACGACATCGACACATTGGCCATCGCATCGCCGAACAGACGACGCACAGCGCCCAGTTCGATTTCATCGCCCAAAGGCGTCGATGTGCCATGCGCGTTGATGTAATCGATGTCGGCTGGGGTCATCCCCGCACGCTTGAGCGCATTTTGCATCGCCCGGAAACCGCCGTCGCCCGATTCATGCGGTGCGGTGACATGATAGGCATCGCCCGTCAGACCATAGCCGACGACTTCGCCATAGATCTTCGCACCACGCGCCTTGGCATGTTCATATTCTTCAAGGCAGACCACACCCGCACCTTCGCCCATGACAAACCCGTCGCGGTCCTTGTCATAAGGGCGGCTGGCGCGCGCTGGATCATCGTTGAACGCGGTGCTGAGCGCGCGCGCCTGGGCGAAGCCAGCGATGCCGAGCGGACAGATCGCGCCTTCAGCGCCGCCGGCCAGCATGATGTCGGCGTCATCGAGCGCGATCATGCGGGCGGCATCACCAATGGCATGCGCACCGGTGGAGCAGGCCGTGACAACGGCATGGTTCGGCCCCTTCAGGCCATATTTGATCGAGACCTGACCCGAAATCAGGTTGATCAGACGGCCATGCACGAAGTGCGGCGACACGCGACGCGGGCCTTTTTCGTGACAGACGATCGATTCTTTCTCGATACCCGGCAGACCGCCGATGCCCGAACCGATCGAACAACCGGCACGCAGCTTCTGCTCTTCGGTCAGATTTTCGAGGCCAGCATCTTCAAGCGCCTGCCCAGCCGCATCGATGCCATATTGGATGAACGGATCCACCTGGCGCTGCACCTTGTGATCCACGCGGCGGTTCGGATCGAATTCGCCCGGGCCTGTGCCATATTTGACTTCGCAGGCAATGCGGCAGGCATGGTCGCTCGCATCGAAGCGCGTAATCGGCCCAGCCCCCGATTTGCCCGCGATGATATTCGCCCACGCAGTTTCAACGTCGGCGCCCAGTGGCGTCACAAGGCCCAGTCCGGTTACAACAACACGGCGCATTCGCCTCTCCCCATATGGCTTGCAAGAAAAACGGTCTTGGCGGTTTTGAACGCAAACGGCTCCCCAGCATGCCGGAGAGCCGTTCGCACTATCGTCAGGCCGACAGCCGCGATCGCCTTGTCAGGCGGCGCCGCCGTTTTCCTGGATGAAGCTGATCGCATCGCGAACGGTCAGGATCTTTTCAGCCGCATCGTCGGGGATTTCAACGCCGAATTCTTCTTCGAACGCCATCACCAGTTCGACGGTGTCGAGGCTGTCCGCACCCAGATCATCGATGAAGCTTGCGTCTTCGGTCACCTTTTCGGCTTCAACGCCGAGATGCTCGATCACAATCTTCTTAACCCGCTCTGCGACGTCGCTCATTTCTTGACCCTTCAGTTGGGAGTTAAAACCTGTCCGGCCTGCCGATAGCCTTGGATAATGACGCTTGCAAGACCCGGAAGGCAGACTTTGTTCAGATCATCGCCATTCCGCCGTTCACATGCAAGGTCTGGCCGGTGACATAACCGGCCTCGCGGCTGGCAAGATAGACCACCGCCGCCGCAATGTCTCGGCCTTCGCCAAGGCGACCGGCTGGTATGCGCGACGTGAGCGCATCCTTTTGCGCATCAGGCAGCACGTCGGTCATGGCCGAGGTAATGAAGCCGGGCGCGACGCAGTTCACCGTCAAATTCCGGCTCGCCACCTCCTGCGCCAGCGCCTTCGACATCCCGATCAGGCCCGCCTTCGACGCGGCATAATTGGCCTGTCCCGGATTGCCGGTAACGCCCACCACCGAGGTGATCGAGATGATACGGCCAAAACGCGCCTTCATCATGGGCTTGAGGGCCGCCCGCGCGAGACGGAAGGACGCTTCGAGGTTGATACGGATCACCTGATCCCATTCCTCGTCCTTCATCCGCATCGCAAGGTTATCGCGCGTGACGCCGGCATTATTGACCAGAATGTCGATGCCGCCCAAAGCCTCGACCGCCTGACCGACGAGTGCATCGACTGCGCCCGTATCCGACAGGTTACACGGCAGGACGACATGGCCCGCGCCCGGCAGGCCCGCCGCCACCGCTTCCAGTGCCTCGCGCCGCGTGCCCGACAGCGCGATCGTCGCGCCATGTTCGGCCAGTGCCGCCGCAATCGCCGAACCGATGCCGCCCGATGCGCCGGTCACCAGCGCCTTCATGCCCGTGAGATCGAACATCAAACTTCTCCTCAAAGCGTCTTTGCAAAGGCTTCGATGTCGTCCATCGACACGAGGCTTACGGTGGCGGCATCCTTTTCGATGCGCTTGATCATCGGGGCAAGCACCTTGCCGCCCAGTTCGACGAAGCTGTCGGCGCCAAGACCGACCATCGCCGACACGCTTTCGCGCCAACGCACCATGCCAGTCACCTGTTCGACGAGCAGGCGACGAATCTCGGCGGGATCAGTCACCGGCCCTGCCGTGACGTTCGCAACAAGCGGCACGAACGGCGCGCGAATGTCGGCCTTGCCCAGCGCTTCCGCCATCGCGTCGGCGGCAGGCTGCATCAGCGCGCAGTGGAAGGGAGCCGAAACGGGGAGTAGGATCGCACGTTTGGCGCCCTTGCCCTTGGCGATGTCGAGTGCGCGTTCGACGGCGGCCTTGTGGCCCGACACAACGACCTGCCCCGGCGCATTGTCGTTGGCGGCCTGACAGACTTCACCCTGTGCGGCTTCGGCGGCCACCGCCTGCGCATCAGCCAGATCAAGCCCCAGCAGCGCGGCCATCGCGCCTTCGCCCACCGGTACGGCGGCCTGCATCGCGCGGCCACGCAGCTTCAACAGGCGCGCGGTGTCGGCCAGCGACAACGAACCAGCCGCGCACAGTGCCGTGTACTCGCCAAGGCTGTGGCCCGCGACATGGCCTGCCACGTCGGCCAGCTTGTGACCGCCTTCGGCTTCGAGAATGCGCAGCACGGCAATGGCGTTCGCCATGATCGCGGGCTGGGCGTTTTCAGTCAGCGTCAGCTGGTCTTCGGGGCCTTCGAACATGATGCGCGACAGGGACTGGCCCAGCGCCTCATCGACTTCTTGAAAGACGGCGCGCGCCGTGGCGCTGGCGGCGGCAAGCGCCTGCCCCATGCCCACTGCCTGGCTGCCCTGGCCTGGAAAGACGAATGCTCGGGTCATGCGATCCCATCCTTTTATCAGAGGAACTGTTTCATATTTGCGCTTAAACGCAGCGACAGGGCCGTGCAAGAAATTGACTATGCCGATGTCAAAGCTACCACTTTGCGTAACCCGTCTGTTTGAGTAAGGTCGCGCCGGATTCGGGTGCGTATCGGACGGTGTGGCATTCATCTGCCAGCCATGCGGTTGCGCTATAAATGCGAACTCGAGGCAAAAGCCTGCCTTCTTCAGGCGGTCTTTTGCGGGGAATAGAGGGAAAAGGATCGATATGAAGTTTGTGTCACGCCTTGCAGTCGCCGCTGCGTTCACCATGGCTGCGCCTGTTGCCATGACAGCCATTGCCACACCCGCTTTCGCACAGGCCCTGTCGCCTGCCGTCGGCAAGCCGCTCCAGGAAGCGCAGAAACTTGCGGGCAGCGGCAATCTGGCCGCAGCCTCGCAGCGCCTCGCCGCTGCCCGCGCTGCTGCCAAAACTCCGGCCGAGCGCAAGAAGGTCGCTGAAATGGCTGCCTATGTGCACACCCGGGCCGGTCGCTTCGCCGCCGCAGCCCAGGAGCTGGAATCGGTTGGCGCTGGCGCAGCGCAGCTTGCGCCGCTTTATTATCGTGCCGGCAACTATGACAAAGCAATCGCGCTCGGCAAGAAGATGGGTAATGTCGATGGCCAGACCATCATCGCCCAGTCCTACATCAAGACCGGCAAATTTGCCGAAGCCGCCGACGTCTATGACAAGCTGATCAAGACGGGTGGCCCCCGCCAGCAGTGGCTGGAAAATCTTGCAGCCGCCCAGTTCAAGATGGGCGACAAAAAAGCCTATCTCGCCACCACCGAACGTCTGATCAAGACCGATCCGACCCCGGCGCGCTGGCGTACGCTGCTGACAGACCTCAAGGGTGCTGCCATGCCGCGCGAAGCCAAGCTTGGCCTGTTTCACCTGATGCGTGAAACTGGCAACGTCACCAAGCCGGAAGATTATGCGGAATTCGCCAAGCTCGCGATTGTCGCCGGTCAGGCCGGTGTCGCCAAGAATGCGCTTGACGAAGCGAAGGCAGCAAACGCCATCGCCGCCAATGACGCGATGACCGCGCGCATGATCGAGGCCGCCAACAAGCGTGCTGCGGCAGACCTTGCAGCCGTGGCAAAGCTGCCCAAGACGGCGGATGGCCAGATCAAGGCAGGCAATGTCTATCTTGGCAGCGGCGATTACGCCAAGGCCGCAGCTGCCTATGGCGCGGCCGTCAAGGCCGGCGGCACAACGACCGACAACGCCAAGCTGTTGCAGGGTATCGCCCAACTGCGTGGTGGTCAGAAGGCAGCAGCCAGTGCGACCTTCAAGTCGATCACCGGCGCCGGTTACAGCGACGTGGCGGCGCTCTGGTCGCTTTACGCTTCGACTCGCAAGGGTTGATTTAATCCAAGAACTGCGCCATAGCGCGCACCAGCACGGCGGGAGGTGTCCAAGCCTTCCGCCGTTTTGCTGTTCCCGAAGCCAGCCGGAGGGGCGCCGGATCATCCGTCGCCAGCGATCGGCATTGAGGAGAAACAACGCATGCCGCTTTACGAGCATGTCTTCCTGGCACGCCAGGATCTTGCGACAGGACAGGTCGATGGCCTGGCTGAAGCCTTCACCAAAATCATCGAAGACGGCCAGGGCAAGGTCCACAAGACCGAATACTGGGGTCTGCGTACCATTGCCTACCGGATCAAGAAGAACCGCAAGGCGCACTATGTCCTGCTGAACATCGAAGCGCCCGCCGCTGCTGTTCAGGAACTGGAACGCCAGGTTGCCCTGTCGGAAGATATCATCCGCTATCAGACGATCCGCGTCGATGCGCTCGAAGCCGATCCGTCGGCGATGATGCGCAAGAGCGATCGTGGTGATCGCGCCGAGCGTGGTGAACGTGGTCCGCGTGGCGATCGCGGTGATCGCGCCCCCCGTGGTGAGCGTGCGCCCCGTGCGCCGCGTGGCGAGGAGTAAGGCTCATGGCACGTCCGTTTTTCCGTCGCCGCAAGAGCTGCCCGTTCTCGGGCGCCAATGCACCGGCCATCGATTACAAGGATGTCCGTCTGCTTCAGGGCTTCGTCTCTGAACGTGGCAAGATCGTGCCCAGCCGCATCACTGCGGTGTCGGCGAAAAAGCAGCGCGAACTGGCAAAGGCGATCAAGCGCGCCCGCCATATCGGCCTGCTTCCGTTCCTCGTGAAATAAGGGAGGCACGCACATGGCAGCCATGGACGTGATCTTGCTCGAGCGAGTCGAAAAGCTCGGCAACATCGGCGATGTGGTCTCGGTCAAGCCGGGCTTCGCACGCAATTTCCTCCTCCCGCGTGGCAAGGCGCTCCGCGCCAACGCGGCAAACAAGGCGAAGTTCGAAGCGAACCGCGCCGTCATCGAAGCTGAAAACGCCAAGCGTCGTGAAACCGCCGTGGCGGATTCGAAGTCGCTCGACGGCAAGACGGTCACGCTGATCCGTCAGGCGTCGAACACCGGCCATCTCTATGGTTCGGTTTCGGCCCGCGACCTTTCGGACATCCTCGAAGCCGATGGCGCAAAGGTGAACAAGCACCAGATCGTGCTCGACAAGCCGATCAAGTCGCTGGGCATCTACCAGGTCCGCGTCGCGCTTCACCCCGAAGTGTCGGTAAACGTCAAAGTGAACGTCGCCCGTTCGCCGGAAGAAGCCGAACTGCAGTTGCAGGGCGTCGACGTCACCGCCGACATGTTCGAGCGTGATGCCGCCGGCTTTACCGAAGACTATGATCCGAATGCGGAACCCGGCGCCACCGCCGAAGTCGCAGCGGACGAAGGCGAAGAACTCGAAGGCTGAGGCCCGCGGGTCTTCCTTCGAAGACAGGAAAAGGGCCGCGACGGCATCCCGTCGCGGCCCTTTTTCCATTTACCAGACCCGGATACGCGCATCAGGCGGCAGATAGTAACGCTGCCCCGGCTGCACATTGAATGCGCCATACCATGCATCCAGGTTCCTGACGACATAGGGCCGGAAATGGCCCGGCGTATGCGGACCGGTCGCCAGCTGCTGTTGCAGCGCGGCATCGCGGTATTTGTGCCGCCAGACTTGCGCGAAACCGAGAAAGAAACGCTGGTCGCCCGTCATGCCATCCAATATTGGTGCATCCTGCCCGTCCAGGGCACGACGATAGGCATCATAGGCCACTGTCAGCCCGGCAAGGTCTGCGATGTTCTCGCCCAGTGTCAGCGCACCATTGATGTGCACACCCGGCAGCGGGGCATAGGTGCCATATTGCGCCACGACCTGATCGGTATGGCGCTTGAAACGCGCGACGTCCTCGGCTGTCCACCAGTCGCTCAGGCGTCCTTCTGCATCATATTTCCGGCCCTGATCGTCGAAATGGTGGCTGATTTCATGACCAATCACCATGCCGATGCCACCATAGTTCACAGCCGGATCTGCAGCAGGATCGAAAAAGGGCGGTTGCAGAATGGCGGCCGGAAAGACGATTTCGTTCATCGTCGGATTGGCATAGGCGTTGACCGTCATCGGTGTCATGAACCATTCGTCGCGATCAACAGCCCGGCCCAGCTTGGCGAGGTTACGCTCATATTCAAAACACGCCGCGCGTTCTGCGTTTCCGAAAGCATCACCGCGCACGACATTGAGGGCGCTATAATCGCGCCATTTCGCCGGATAGCCGATCTTGGGTGTAAACGCTGCCAGCTTGGCGCGCGCCTTGGCCTTGGTTTCAGGCGTCATCCAGGTCAGATTCGCAAGGCGTGCATCCATGGCGGCAATGAGGTTCGCGACCAACTTGTCGGCCGCCGCCTTGGCTTCGGGTGGGAAGTGACGGGCGACATAGAGCTTTCCAACCGCTTCGCCCAGAGCGCCATTGACGGCATCGACACCACGTTTCCAGCGCGGCTGATTTTCCGGCTGCCCCGTCAACACTGTGCCATCAAAAGCGAAATCCTCGTCGACAAAGGCCTTGGGCAGGACTGGTGCGCTGTCCTTCAGCGTGTGAAGAAGCAACCAGTCCTTCCACACGGCCAGCGGACGGGCGCGGACAAGACGGGCCATGCCAATCATGCTGCTCGGCTGCGCAACGATCAGCGCCTCCTGCCCATCAAGACCGGCGGCAGCAAAATAGCCTTGCCAGTCGAAGCCCGGCGCCTTGCGGGCAAAATCCCCCAGCGTCCATTTGTTGTAGGTCTTGTCATCGTCACGGCTGTCGACACGGTTCCAGTGGACCCGCGCGATATCATGTTCCAGCGCCATAATCGCTCTGGCGCGCCTGCCTGCCTGTGCCGCCGGCACGCCGACCAGTTCCAGCATGCGACTGATATGCGCGAGATACTGCGTACGAACAGCCGTGAACTTGGGATTATCGACCAGATAATAATCGCGGTCCGGCAGACCCAGTCCGTCCTGCACGAGATAAGCAATGTAACGATCCGGCGCCTTGGCATCCTGATTTACATAAAAGGGTGCAAAAGACGGCCCATAGCTGCGCTGCATGTCACCCAGCAGCCGTGCGAACGCCGATTTGTCGGAAAGGCCGGCAATCCGGTCGAGTTGCGGCTGAAGCGGTGACAGCCCCCTTGCCTCGATCGCGGCTTCATCCATGAAGCTGGCGAAGAAATCGCCGACCTTCTGCGCTTCGCTGCCCGGCGCACCTCCACTGGTTGCAGCGGCCTCGATCAGCGCACGCGTGCGTTCCTGACTGAGATCGCGCAGGCGAGTGAACATGCCATAGTTCGAGCGGTCCGCTGGTATTTCCAGCGTTTTCAGATAACCACCTCCGGCATAAGTCACAAAGTCGTCGCCGGGCGCAACCGTCAGGTCCATGCCTGCAAGGTCAAAGCCCCATGCGCCGATCGCCGGGCGCGCCGCTGCTTTTGTTGCGGTTGAAGCCGCCGGGGACCCGACAGCCACTTTCGGCACAGGGGTCCGTTCTGCACAGGCAGCCAGCGCAAGCAAGGCAACGCCAGAGAGGAGAATCTTGGTCATGGGCATCCTTTTTTCCGGCTATAGCTGAACCCGGAATGAGCGGATCAGCCGTAACGCTGTTCTTCCCACGGATCGCCTTCATTGTGATAGCCTCGGACTTCCCAGAATCCGGGACGATCACTGGTAAGAAATTCGATCCGTTTCAGCCACTTGGCTGACTTCCAGAGATAATATTGCGGGATGATCACGCGCACAGGCCCACCATGTTCGCGCGTGATCGGCTGACCGTCATGGCTGTGCGCCAAAAGACAGCCCGGTGCGATGAAATGATCGAGCCGGACATTGGTGGTATAGCCGTCATAGCCATGGAGCACGACATGTGTCACGCCGGACTGCACTTGTGCCGCTTCTGCAACGTGGACCGTCGCCACCCCCTGCCAGCGATTGTCATAACGCGACCACTGGGTCACGCAGTGGATGTCGGACATGTCCTCGACCTGAGGCTGAGCCATGAAGGCCGGCCAGTCCCAGTGCAGGGGGTTATCGACGGCGCCATCAACGGCAAGACGCCATTCATCGCGGTTGAGCACCGGCTGAATACCCAGATCAAGCACGGGCCAGTGCTCGACCAGACGCTGCCCCGGCGGCAGGCGCTGACTGGTTCGATCGGCGGTCTGCCCGGTCAAAAGACGGCCCTCGCGCGCCCATGCCTGTTTTGCGGCGACAAGTTTTTCACGCACCCCATCGCCCTGCCCGCTCATGTCGGCAAACCTCGCCTGACACGGTCGGCACGGCGCGCCTGCCAGCGTTTCGTCACCCACATGCGCCAGACGACATGGATAACAAGATAACCAACCGAAGCCGCGATCGAGGAAATGACCAGCAACCCGGCGGGCACATAGACAATCAGATCAAAGGCGCGAGTCGTCCAGTCGACCGGCAGATGTTCGAGATCACCGGTGTGACGCGAAACATTGCCCAGCATGAACTCGCCGATCTTGTATGCGCTTGCATAGACAAAGGGCGTGGTGAAGGGATTGGTGATGAAGGTGCATAATGCCGCCACCGCCAGATTCGCGCGCAGGGACACGGCGAACATCGCCGCCACAATCGATTGGCCAATCGGCACGAGAATACCGCAGAACATGCCAAGAACGACACCGCGTGCCACGCCACGGCGATTGAAATGCCAGATGTTGGGATCGCCCAGCTTGTGCGCAAAACGGTGCGTCCATTTATTGGCGAGGAGCTCCTCGCGCTTTGGCACCTTTGCTTTCAGCCAGTGAATCAGTCGCATTGCGCAGACGCCTACCCCGGAATGATAACAAAACGCCTGTCAGCCACGATCCCGCATCAGACGGGCCTGTTCGCGCTTCCAGTCCTTTTCCTTTTCCGCCTCGCGCTTGTCGTGCAGCTTTTTGCCCTTGGCAAGAGCCAGCTCAACCTTCGCCCGTCCACGTTCGTTGAAGTATATCGAAAGTGGGATGAGTGTCATGCCCTGCCGGGTAATGGCACCGTGCAGACGGTTGATTTCACGGCCATGCATCAACAGCTTGCGCGGCCGCTTCGGTTCATGATTGAAACGATTCCCGTGGCTGAATTCGGGGACATTGGCATTGACCAGCCACATCTGGCCGTCTTTGACTTCGGCATAGGCCTCGGCAATCGACCCTTCGCCAAAGCGCAGCGATTTCACCTCGGTGCCGGTCAGCACGATCCCGGCCTCGAAGGTTTCCTGTATGGCATATTCGTAACGCGCACGGCGGTTCTCGGCGACCGTCTTGACCTTGAGGCCAGCGGTCGCCCGCTGGGGTCGCGCCATCAGATCAACCCTGCATGCGCCAGGGCGGCATCGACAGCTGCCCGCGATGCCGCCGATGGTTCCGTGATCGGCAGGCGCACGTCAGGCGCCATGCGGCCAAGGCGCGCCAGGGCATATTTCGTCGGACCGGGGCTGGAATCGCTGAACAGCGCATTATGCAGCGGGAACAGGCGGTCCTGATAGGACAGCGCCTTCGCATAATCACCTTCAAGGCATGCCGACTGGAACTGGGCACAAAGATCGGGCGCAACATTGGCCGTTACCGAAATGCAGCCCGCCCCGCCCATGGCCATGAAACCGAGCGCCGTGTCGTCATTGCCCGACAACTGGCAGAAATCCGGCCCACAGGCCGCGCGCTGCGCCGAAACCCGGGTCAGGTTGCCAGTCGCGTCCTTGATGCCGACAATCGTCTTGTAGGCCCGCAAGCGGGCCAGTGTTTCGACCGAAATATCCGCCACCGTTCGGCCCGGCACGTTATAGACGATGATCGGAAGGCTGGAGCGTTCCGCCAGATAGGCGAAATGCTGAAACAAACCTTCCTGATTGGGCTTATTATAGTAAGGTACGACGACAAGCGCGGCATCTGCCCCTGCCTTCTCGGCATTCTGCATATGGTTGAGCGCGGTTGCCGTATCGTTCGAGCCGCAACCGGCGATGATCGGTACCCGCCCGCCCGCGACTTCGATCGTGAAGCGCACGGCGCGGTTATGCTCTTCGATCGACAGGGTCGCGGTTTCACCGGTCGTGCCGCAGGGCACGAGCGCGCTTGAACCACTGGTGATCTGCCAGTCGATGAAGGCGGCAAAGGTCTTCTCATCGACCTTGCCATCGCGGAACGGGGTCACCAACGCAGGAATGGAGCCTTGAAACATCGTCTTCGTCCTTCACGCTCGAGCCCAGATCCGGTTAGGATGGGATTCTCGTACGGGAGATTTGTTTTGCGTCTTATGAAGTCCATGCCATCCCTGTCCAGCACTCTCCATCGCATTGGTGCGATTGGTAGCATATTTGCGTTGCTGGCGGCTGCCGATCCGGCACTGGCGGCCCTCAGTCAGGCGCAGCGCGATCTCTACAGCGCGCGCCTTGCCGATAACGCCCGTGGCCGTTTCACTACGACGACGCTGTCACCACTGCTGCCCGCCAGCGATGCGGTCAGACTGGCGGAAGCTGTTGTGCAATGGGACCGGTTGCGTCGTGACGAATATCCGGCAAGTTTCCAGGAAATCACCGGTTTTCTGCGTCAATATCCAGGCTGGCCCGCAGAAACCACACTCCGCCGCCGGGCCGAGGCCGTATTGACGCCGGCCACGCCGATGGCTGAACGCCTCGCCTTTTTCAGCCAGTATCCACCGCTGACCGGCAGCGCGATGATCCGCCATGCCGAAGCCCTGCTTGCATCCGGCCGCACGGTCGAGGGACAGGCGCTGATCCGGCGCGCATGGCGTTCAAGCGTACTGACGCCCACGCTGGAAACCGACTTGATGAGCCGCCACGCCGCATGGTTCACGCCCGCAGATCATGTGGCGCGCGCCGACATGCTGTTGTGGCAGGGCGCCATCTCGCCAACCCTGCGCCTGATCCCGCTGTTGCCAGCGCCCCAGCAGGCGCTGGTGCAGGCGCGAATCGCCTTTCGCCAGAAAGCGACAAATGCCGATGCGCGCCTTGCCGCCGTGCCATCCGATCTCAGGCAGGATGCCGGCCTGATTTACGACCGTGCTCAGGCCATGCGTGACAGCAACATCTCTGGCGCACGAACGCTCCTTGCCGATAGCCGCATCGCACCGGGTGAAGTGTCGAATCCGGTCGCCTGGCTCAAGTTGCGGGTCGAGATCGGGCGCGCCGCGCTGCGTGAAGGTCAGGCGGATATCGCCTACCGCATCGTTGCCAACCACAACGCGCTGCCCATGGGGCGCCTGCTGAGCGAACGCCCGTTTGCCGAACGACAGGCATATTCCGATGCTGAGTGGCTGGCCGGCTGGGCGGCTCTGACCGCGCTCGATCAGCCTGCCCGCGCCTTGCGTCATTTTCAGAATTTTTCAGCAGCGGTACTGACGCCGGTCAGCCTGTCACGGGGCGATTATTGGGCCGGACGCGCAGCGGAGGCTGCCGGCATGACGGCTGATGCTCGGCGCTATTTCATGCGCGCCGGAACGCATCCCGACCAGTTCTACGGACAACTGGCGCTTGAGCGCCTGGGCCAGCCGATCACCCTGCCCAGCGTTCGCCCCCCTCTCGTGAGCGCTGCAGAGCGTGCCCGATTCGATGCCGACGATCTGGTGCAGGCTACGATATTGCTGGATGCGCTCGGCGACAGCGCGCGCGAAGGCATGTTCATCCGTGCGCTTGTCGCCCGTGCCGAATCGCCCACGCAAAAGAAACTGATTGCCGACCTCGCCAGCCGTATCGGACGCCCAGAACTCGGCGTTCTGGCTGGCATCGCCGCACGCAACAATGGTGAATTTGCTTTGCTCGATACCGCGTTCCCGCGCCTGCCACTGTCTGACAAGGCGCAGGACAACTGGACGATGGTTCATGCCATCACCCGGCAGGAAAGCCGTTTCGACCGCACGGCGATCAGCCATGCCGGCGCGCGTGGCCTGATGCAGCTGATGCCCGGCACCGCGCGCGAACAGGCGGGCAAGCTTGGGCAGTCCTATGACTTCGACCGTCTGACCAGAGATCCGGATTATAATATCCTTTTGGGTTCAACCTATTATCAACGGATGCTTGCGGCCTGGGGCGGCAATCATGTTCTGGCAGTCGCGAGTTACAATGCCGGCGCGGGCAATGTCCGCAGGTGGATTCGTGCCAATGGCGACCCGCGCGATCCATCTGTCGACGTACTGGAATGGATCGAATCGATTCCGATCTACGAAACCCGCAATTATGTGCAGCGCGTATTGGAGAATGCCGTGGTCTATGACCTTTTGCACCCCGGCCAGCCAGCCATGCCGTCGCAGAACCGGTTGTCGGCCTATCTCGGCAAACGGCGTCCGGGTTAAGGTCAGGACATGGATCAGCCAAACTATATCACACCGGCGGGCATGGCGGCGCTCAGGACTGCGCATCACGCGCTTTTCGAGGTTGAGCGCCCGAAAATCGTCGAGATCGTTTCATGGGCGGCCGGCAATGGCGACCGCTCGGAAAATGGCGATTATCTCTATGGCCGCAAGCGCCTGCGCGAGATCGACCGCGAACTCAACCGACTGTCGAAACGCATGAAGGCCGCTGTCGTCGTCGACCCCGCACAACAGCCCGACAAAAGCCGCGCTTTTTTCGGCGCGACCGTCAGCTATGTCGATGAACAGGACCGGGAGCGCACCGTCACCATTGTCGGCGAGGATGAAACCGACAGCGACCGGGGGCATATCAGCTGGAAATCCCCCATTGCCCGCGCATTGCACGGCGCATCCGTCGGCGATGTGCGGATCGTTCGCCTGCCTGCCGGGGCGCAGGACATCGAAATCACCGATATCCGCTACCCCGGCTGACCACGCAGGGCCTCACCAGCCCCGGCGGTAATCGCCGTGTATGTAGCTTTGCACCCAGGCATATTCGCGACGGTCGATATAGCCATCGCGGTTGCGGTCGGCAAAGCGGTAGAATTCCTTCTGCGCCCGCTTCCATTCGCCCTTGCTCAGCTTGCCGTTGCGATTGTCGTCGAAGTGATAAAAGGCCCAGCGATGGGTAAGCTCGTCATGATAGCCAAAGCCATAGGGCGTCCAATAGTCGTTATACGCATAGCGTCCGACATTGCGGCGATAGTCCCAGAGGTCACGGTCCCAGCGATGCGCCTCGCGGCGATACCGGTCACGTTCCCAGTCGATCCGGCTGCGCGAACCGCGCCAGTCGTCATGCCCCCGCTTGTCGTCATTTGCTTCTTGTTTGCGCCAGTCGGCACGGCGGTCATGGTCACGATCCCGCTTGTCATCCGCACGGGCAGGTCGGCCATGAACACGGTTGTCATGGCGACCATCTCCGTTTTTCAGTGTGCCCGGACCATTATGGCGCAAGTTGGCGTCCGGACGCGTGTCCGCCAGCGCCGGACTGGCGCCGCCCAAAGCCAGCAGCGCAAGTGCAAGGGTTGTTGTCAGCGTCTTCATGGCATCCCTCCCAAGGCATGATCGCCTGTGGAAGGCCATGGATAATCCGCCATGCTTGAACGTCGGGTGAAAGCCGCTGTCAGCCGAGGTTCAGCTTACCGAAAACCGTTTCGGCCATTTTGATCAGCTCGGGATCAAGCGGCACCGGGGTCAGGTCCAGCCCCTGCTCCAGTGCATCGGCAATCGCTGTCATCGCGGCAATGCGGGCCGCTTCGTCGTCATTGCCGGGGATGACGATCCACGGGGCCGCCGCACGGTGCGTATGCGCGAACATGTCTTCGATGGCATCGATATAGGCGGCGCGGCGCTCACGATTACGGAAATCGTCAGCATTGACCTTCCAATGCTTCCACGGTTCTTCCAGGCGTTCACGCAGGCGTTTGTCCTGTGTTGCCTGATCGACATGCACGAACAGCTTGACGATGCGGACACCGGCATCGAGCTGCATCTGCTCGAAGGCATTGATTTCATCATAGGCACGTTGCCATTCGGCGGGCGTGGCAAAGCCCTCCACCCGTTCGACCAGCACACGACCATACCAGCTGCGGTCGAAGATCGCGATTTCGGGACGGCCGGGCAGACGGGTCCAGAAGCGCCAGAGATAATGGCGCGCCAGTTCATCAGCCGTAGGTGCCTTGATCGGGTGGATGCTGTATAGCTTGGGATCCCACGCATCGATCAAGTGGCTGATGATACCGCCCTTTCCGGCTGCATCCCAGCCTTCCAGCACGATGATGGCCGCGCGTTTTTGTTCGAACCAGGCCGACTGAATCCATTTCAGCCGCTTGTGCAAAGGGGCCAGTGCAGCTGCGAACTCCGCCTTGTCGAGCCGCTCAAGCGGCTCGCCGGTACCAAGTGCGGGTTTCTGCACAGCAATCAGCCCTTGGGTGCTGGTTCGACGATGCGGATCGACAGTTCCCGCAGTTGCTTTGCGGTCACAGCCGAAGGTGCACCCATCATCAGGTCTTCAGCCTTCTGGTTCATCGGGAAAACAATGACTTCGCGGATATTCGGCTCATCGGCCAAGAGCATGACAATGCGGTCGACACCCGGCGCCGAGCCACCGTGCGGCGGCGCACCAAACTTGAAGGCATTGATCATGCCAGAAAATTCGCAGTCGACCTGTTCCTGACTGTAGCCCGCGATTTCAAAGGCCTTGTACATGATTTCCGGCTTGTGGTTCCGGATCGCGCCCGATGACAGTTCAACGCCGTTGCAAACGATATCATACTGATAGGCAAGGATTTCGAGCGGGTCCTTGTGCAACAGCGCATCCATCTCGCCCTGCGGCATCGAGAAGGGATTGTGACTGAAGATGATCTGCTTCGCGTCTTCGTCATATTCGAACATCGGGAAATCGACGATCCAGCAGAA